>JBBWZW010000345.1:0-39027 GCA_039649305.1 Burkholderiales bacterium | reverse complement strand
GGCAGTTGAGCACTTCACATTGCTGGCCGGGACCGAATAGGTCCTGCATTCTTGTTTAGCCGGGACTTAGGCACCGCGCAGGAATAAGTTGGTCAATTTTGCTGGCCGTAGCGGGCGCGTTGCTGCGGTGCTCGTCGTCGCCATAGCTCGCTATGACTCCTCCTCACGCCTTGCACCGCATCCCGCGACGGCCGCCAAATTGCCCAACTTATTCCTGCGCGGCGCCTAACATTCCGCCCCTTGCACAACCGATGGCTCTCGCGGATGTCGGAACACACCCTACGGTTGCGCCGACGACCGCATCGCCTCAAGCCGCGAAATGGCCTGCTGGGTATGCTCACGCACCTTGCCAAGCATCACTTTGGCGTCTTCGGACAAACTTTCCCGCAAAGCCGTCCGCACAACATCCGCAATCTTGTGTTCAAACTGCTCGCGTTCATCGATAAGCGCACCACGCTCATCAGATGCAAAGAAGGCCTTCACGCTAGTCAGCAGATCACTAACCGACTCCATATCCGGATCCGGTGTCTGCGGAAGATCATCCAGCGCACGAATATGCTCCGCCAGTTCCTTGGCAAGCTGGTTGCGCTCCGCCTCCAGCTCCTTGAACAACCGCGACAGCTCCGGATCGCTTGCTTTCCCGGCAGCGCTCCCATAGTGGTCGGCCGATTCGATCAGCAGCGTCTCTACGTCATTGAGAGCCAGTTGCAGATTGTTTCTGAGCAGCATTGGTCATCTCCTGTTGTTCTTCAAAGTAATTTGCCGGCACATATACGTTCACCGCACCCGCCAGCATCTCGAATTTTGCTGGCGTCCTCGCCACGAATTCGCCGTCGGCGGTAATCGGCCTGGCTGTGCGCGTGATGATTTCGATTTGTTTTCCATGCCTGAGATACACCGGGTGGCGCTCGTCCAGGCTCCCGAAGCGCAGGGCCGGCGCGATTTTCAGCATGTCCCAGAGGCGCAGCGGCTCCAGGCTGTACAGGAAAAACCGGCTGTCGTCGATGGTGGCCTGATCCGCGACCGTCATGCCGCCTCCATAGTGGCGGCCATTTCCCACTGCGATCTGAATGGAGCGCACACGTTGCCGGAAACCGTCGCAAATGATCTCCGCATGAAACGGCCGAAACGATTTGATGGCGGTGAACAGGCTGCGCGCATAGCTCAGCACGCCCCAGCGCTGCTTCATTTCCGAGGACAGTTCATCGCTGACCTGCACCCCGAGCCCGATATTGGCGACGTTGAAGAAGTGGTGTCCATTCACCTTGCCCAGGTCGATCTGGTGCAGCACACCGTCGGCGATGATGTCGCACGCCTGTGCGACGTCGGTCGGGATTTTCAGTGTCCGGGCCAGATCGTTGGCGGTCCCCATCGGCAGGATCCCGAGTGGAAGCCCGGTTTCGACCAAAGCCGGCGCCGCCGCATTCATCGAGCCGTCCCCACCGCCAACGATGACACAATCGACTTCCGCGGCATGGCGTTTGATGAGTTGGGCTATGTCCCCAGGCCGCTCCGGGGTCCGTTCGTCGATCTCGATTCCGCGCTTCCTGAGTCGCTCTATACAGTCTTCGATGTCGGTAGTACCACTGCGGCTGCTACGATTAATGATCAACAATGCCCGTTTCGGCACGTACTCTCCCTTGAATGATGGATTCAGGATGAACATCCCCCCTTGTCGTCAGACAGCTATGGTTGTTCACGGTTCCTTGCAGTGCTCTTGTGCAGTGCGGGAAGGAAAAAAAGACTCCAGGGTAAATTCGCGCACTGTCCGATAACGCTACCCACAATTCGCCCACTTAGAATGCGTAGTCGTTTTGGTGATATTAAACGAAATCAGCCGCATGGCGGCGGCTAAGAGGAGAACGGAACATGCTTGACCTGGGCAGGAGTTTTCTCGCGTCGGTCGAACGCAGCCCCGATACCACTGCCATCGTCGACGGCCAACTGCGGCTGACCTACGCCGAGTGGTTTGCAAGAGTGCGCAAGCTCGCCGGTGGCCTGGCTCAACTGGGTTTCAAACGCGGCGACCACCTGCTCGTGGTGCTCCAGAACCGCTGGGAAATGGCGACGCTGCATTGGGCCTGCCAGTTCCTCGGCGTGGTGTTCACGCCGCTCAACTGGCGCAGCAAGCCCGATGAGGTCGAGTACTGCGCGAACGACTCGGATGCGCGGGCGGTGGTATTCCAGGATGTATCGGCGGAGGCAGTGGCCGCTTCGCCGGCGGCGCAGAAATTGCCGCGCATCAGCGTCGGCGGCTCGGATGGCGGCACCCTTCCCTTTGAGTCGCTGCTCGAAGCCGCTCCGACCGAAACGCTGCTGAATGCCGGTGCCGACGACTGGTCGCTGATGCTGTACACATCGGGCACCACCGGCAAGCCCAAGGGCGTACCGCGCCGGCATCGCCATGAACGCTCGGCGGCGCTCGCACATGTCGCACAAAACCTCTATAGATATGGCGAGCACACGCTCGGCGTCATGCCGCTCTACCATACGATGGGCGTGCGCTCGTTGCTGGCGATGGCGCTGATCGATGGACGCTTTGTATGCGTGCCGAAGTTCGACCCGGCAGCGGTGCTCGCGGCGATCACTGCGGAGCGCATTACCAATCTTTACCTGGTGCCGACTCTGTACCACGATGTGCTTGCGCATCCGAATGCCGCCGACGCCGACCTTACTTCGGTGCGTAAACTTGGCTTTGCCGGCGCGCCGATGAACGAAGCGCTCTTGAAGAAACTCGATGCCCGCTTCAAACCCGACCTGTTCGTCAATCACTACGGCTCGTCCGAGGTCTACACCTTCACGATCGAACAGGATGCGGTGAAGAAGCCTGGCAGTGCGGGCAAGGCCGGCATCAATCAGCGCATACGGGTGGTGAAACTCGACACCACCACGCCGGAAAACCTCGCAGCGGTCAGCGAGGAGGGGCAAATCATCGCCGACCTGAAGGGTGACGAATCGTTCGAAGGCTACTGGAAGCGCCCCGACGCAGATGCTCGCTCGCTGCACAAGGGCTGGTACTTCACCGGCGATACCGGATACATCGACGCCGACGGCGACATCTTCGTCACCGGGCGCGTCGACGACATGATGATCAGCGGCGGCGAAAACATTTCCCCGGTCGAAATCGAAAGTTTGCTGTCGCTGCATCCGGCCGTCGATGAAGTCGCGGTGGTCGGCCTTCCCGACGAGCGCTGGGGGCAGCGTGTGACCGCATTCATCAAGCGCAAGGCGCCGGTCACCGGTGAAGAGCTCGACGCGCATTGCGTGACATCCGGCCTGGCCAATTTCAAGCGTCCCCGTGGCTACGTGTTCGTCGCCGAGGTACCGCGCTCGCCGGTGGGCAAGTTATTGCGGCGCAAGCTGGTCGCGAATGAGTATGAGGCGGAACGCTGAGCATTTGCGTACGCGATAAAAAAACCAATTAAGGAGACAGCAATGACCGTGATTGCGATCCTCGGTTTTTTGCTGACGCTGATGTTAAATGAAGTCGAGTCGTTGATATTGCCCTGGAAGCAGGAGCGGTAAGCAGGAGAGGTAAATAGCCAGGACCACAGAACACTAAAGGAGACCACCATGAACAAACCAACCAGGCACCTATTCGCCGCAAGCATGATGGCGGCCTTCGCCTCCTCTGCATCAGCCCAGGGCGCCGGCCCGATCAAGATCGGCGTCGTCACACCGCTGTCCGGCACCTACGCCAGCATCGGCCAGCAAGTCAAATGGGGCGTTGAACTCGCCACCAGGGAAATCAACGATGCCGGCGGCATCATGGGCCGCAAGATCGAGTTGCTGTTCGAAGACGAGGAAGCCAATCCGGCGGTGGCAACGCAAAAAGCGGAAAAGATGTTCCAGTCCGCGAAAGTGGATTTCCTGACCGGCACAGTTAACTCCGGGTCGACGCTCGCGGTCGGACAGGTCGCCGAACGTAACAACCGGCTGATAGCGACCACCGTATCTTTTTCCGACGCCATCACCGGCGACAAATGTTCGCCCAATGTGTTCCGCGTGAATGCCAAGGCCGGCCAGCAATCCGCCGCGCTGGCCGAGTGGCTGGCGAAGGAAAAGCCGAATGCGAACGTGTTCTTCCTCGGCCCTGATTACGAGATGGGCCGCAGCACTGTCGCAGCATTCAAGTCGGCGGCGGAAAAGAAAGGCGCGAAAAATGTCGGTGAAGTGTTCGCCCCGCTCGACAACAAGGATTATTCGCCGTTCTTCGGACAGGTGCGCGCGGCGAAGCCGACGGTGTTGTACACCTCGGTCGCCGGTAACGATACGGTCCGCTTGTTTACCCAGATGAGCGAGTACGGCATGCTGAAAAACCTCACGGTGCTTGGCGCATCCGGCACGGTCACATCGCAGAACATGGGCGCGATCGGCAAGGCGGTGGAAGGGTTCGTCACCGGTGTCGGTTATGCGATCGACTCCGACACTGCGGAAAACAAGAAATTCGTCTCCGCGTTCCAGGCCATGCACAAAGCGCCGCCCGACCTGTATGGCGCCGATTCCTATGGCGTGATGTTCTTCTACAAGGCCGCAGTGGAAAAGGCCGCGTCGACCGAGACCGACAAGGTCCGGCAGGCCATGCGCGGGCTCGAGTGGTCTACGCCGCAGGGCAAGAAGCACATGCGCGCGGGGGATCATCAGGCGGTGCAAGATATGTTTGCGGTGCGGATGACGGATGGGAAGTTCAAGGTGGTGAGCAAGGTGCCGGGGGAGGCCGCGATTGGGCCGGATACTTGTACCAAATTTTAACCAGCCAGATATTCCGGTTGAACCGCAACACTGTCATCCCCGCGTTCCGCATACTGTTTACTTTACAAACCGGGTGCCATGAAAGACCACATACGGCGGAATGCGCTACGCTTTTCCGCCCTACGGGTGAGTAATTCTCGTTCCGCAAGCGGGACAGTGAAAACCCCGTCAGCCGTACAAAAACAGGAGACTGAATGAATGCATTGCTGGACTGGTTGCAGTTCGTGTTGTTGCCACAAATGTTCAACGGGTTGTCCATCGGGGTCGCGGTAATCCTGATGGCGCTCGGTCTGACTATCATCTTCGGCCTGCTCGACGTGATCAACATGGCGCACGGCGAGTTTTATGCGATGGGCGCCTATGTCGGACTGACGCTCGCAGCGATGGGCATCAGTTTCTGGCTGCTGCTGGTCATCGTTCCCCTATTGATGGCGGTGCTCGGCTACGCGGTCGAGCGATCGCTGATCCAACGCGTATTCCATCACAAGGACCGCCACATCCTGACCCTGTTGCTGACTTTCGGCCTCGCCATCGTCCTCGAGGATGTGTACAAACTGATCTACGGACCGCAATCAATCAAGCCGGAAACGCCGATTGAAGGTGCAGCCGAAGTGCTCGGAATGTTCCTCCCGAAATACCGGTTGTTCCTGATCGCCTTTGGCGCGGCGATCATCATTGCGGTATGGCTGGTGGTGTATCGCACCCGGCTGGGCGCAATGGTGCGCGCGGCGGCATTCGACAAGAACATGTCGTCCTCGCTCGGCGTGCCCGTCACGCGCGTGTACGCAGGCACGTTCGCTTTCGGCGTCGCGCTGGCAGGATTGTCGGGCGTCCTGCTCGCGCCGCTTTACTCGATGTTCCCCACCATGGGTAAGGACTTCATCCTGATGGCCTTCAGCGTGGTCATCGTCGGCGGGCTCGGCAGCATCAAGGGTGCAGTGCTCGCCGGTCTGCTCCTGACGCAGATTCAAACTATCTCCAGCCTGTACATCTCGCCGTCGTGGACCGACCCGCTGGTGTTCGGGATCATGGTAGTGGTGCTGATGATCCGGCCGCAAGGCATGTTCGGGAGGCTGGGACATGCATGACACCGCGATTGCGCCGAACATCGGCGCCAGGGTCCGGGCGGCGGTGCAAGAGCGCGAATCGGCCGCGCGCAGGGCTTCGCGCTATCTTGCCCTCCTCTTCGTTGTGCTGGCACTGGCGTTCGCTGTTGCCGCTGCGGCCACCGGCGATACCTTCTTCTTCCGGCTGGCCACCGAGGCGTTGATCTATGGCGGATTCGCGATCAGCGTCGACCTGCTGCTCGGCTTTACCGGTTTGCTTTCGCTCGGCCAGGCATTGTTCTTCGGACTGGGCGCCTATGTATCGGGTCTGATCCTGAAGGAAGTCGCGCCATCGTTCTGGCTCGCGATGGGAGCGGTACTGGTGGCCGCCACAGTCACCGGAACCGTAGCCGGCATCATCGCCATACGAGCACGCGGCGTCTATTTCGCGTTGATCACCTTCGGACTGGCCGAAGTGCTGGCAAAGATCGTCTACAACACACGCGAGATCGGCGGCTCGGACGGCATCATCGGCATCCCGGTGGTAAAGGCGAACTTTTTATTTTTCACCATCGATACTGGCCATGCGCTGTCTTTTTTCCTGCTGGTGCTGGCGCTGGTCATCGGCCTCTACTTCGCGCTCGCGTGGCTCCTTGATACGCCGTTCGGCCGGCTGACGGCTGCGGTCCGGGTGAATGAATCCCGAGTGCAGTTCCTCGGCTTCGATCCTCGGCGTTACAAGCTGCTCTCTTTCATCCTCGCGGCCAACATCGCGGCGCTATCGGGCGCGCTGTATCCGATGCTGCGCGGATTCGTTTCACCTGAACTGCTGTACTTCAGCGCATCGGGCAATGCGGTCATCACCGTCATCATTGGTGGGGTCGGCACGCTGATCGGCCCGCTATACGGGAGTATTATCCTGGTCGGCCTCAAATCGGTGATCGGCACCTACACCGAACATCACCTGATCGTGATCGGCGTGCTGTTCATGGTGTCGGTGATCTTCTTTCCGAAAGGGCTGATCGGCTACCTGCATCCGCGCCTGACTGCGTGGCTGTCACGCCCAAAGGAGCGGCCATGAGCGAGATACTGGTTGCGAGCGGGCTGACGGTCAGGTTCGGCAGCCTGGTGGCGGTCAACGATGTGAGCTTCTCGGCACGGCGCGGACAGATCACATCGGTCATCGGGCCTAACGGCGCGGGCAAGAGTACGCTGTTCAACTTGATAAGCGGCGCGATCAGGCCGTCCGGCGGCAACGTGCGCTTCGACGGCGAGGACGTCACTGCCCTGCCTCCGCATGCACTGCTGAACAAGGGACTGTCGCGCTCCTTCCAGATCACCAACCTCTTCGCCGAACTGTCCGTCTATGAAAACCTGCGGCTGGCCGCACAGGCCGTGGAGCCGCGCAGCCTGTTGCCCCTGCCGGTCAAGCGCAGCGCGAATGCGCTGCGCCGCGCCGATGAACTGATCGAGTGCTTCTCCCTCGCGCGCAGGGCGCATGAACTTGCGGGCTACCTGTCGCATGGCGAACAGCGTCGTCTGGAGATCGCGGTCGCGCTGGCCTCGCGTCCAAAGATGCTGCTATTGGATGAGCCTACGCAGGGCATGTCGCATGCAGACACCGAAGAAACCGGCGAGATGATCAAGCAACTGGCCGGCGATGTGTCTATCCTGTTGGTCGAACATGATGTCGGCCTGGTGATGAAACTATCCGATCATGTGGTGGTGATGAGCCAGGGCGCCAGGCTGGCCGAAGGCACGCCGCTCGAAGTGCGTGCCAATCCGGCGGTGCAGGCGGCCTATTTCGGGGCGGAGGCGAAACATGCTTGAACTGAACGACGTCCATACCCATTACGGACTGAGCCATGTGCTTCAAGGTGTCACGCTGTCGGTCGGCGCCGGCGAAGTGGTCGGCCTGTTCGGCCGCAACGGCGTGGGCAAGACCACCGTGATGAAAACCGTCGCCGGGTGGGTCCGCCCGTCGCACGGGACGGTCCGCTTTTCCGGCGCCGAACTGGGCGGCCTGTCTTCCGACAAAATTTGCCGGCTGGGCCTCGGCTTCGTGCCGGAGGACCGTCGCATCTTTCCCGGCCTGACGGTTGAAGAAAACCTGAAGCTCGGATTCCTGCAATGCCCGGACCGCCCGGCTGCAGAGTCGAAACGCGTCCTCGGCCATAGTTACGAACGCTTTCCGCGCCTGCAGGAACGGCGTGGCCAGCTCGGCACCACACTTTCAGGCGGCGAGCAGCAGATGCTGGCCATCGCCCGGGTGCTGGTCGGCGCGCCGAAATTCTTGTTGATTGACGAACCTACGGAGGGATTGGCGCCGATGATCGTTGAGGAGATCTTTTCGATTATCGAAGGGCTGCGCGATTCCGGGATTCCGATTTTGTTGGTTGAGCAGAATGTGCGGCGTGCGCTGGAGGTGACGGACAGGTTCTATGCGCTGGAACGCGGGCAAGTAATTTTGCAGGGGAATGCGAAGTCGGCGGGGGACCGGGAGGCCTTGATGCGGGCGATTTCGGTATAAATGCAGGTCGCCGATGACATAGGTTGGGATGCAATTGGCGCGCGCGCCGCAGATCCCAACCTGCGTTCTACCGGACCACGGGCCTCTCCCGCTCATCCGCGCCGTCCTGATACAAATCCACCACGCGCCGATACTGACTCGGCACTATCCCAAGGTGCTGCTGGAAAAACCGCGTGAAATGACTTTGGGCGCTAAATCCAAGGCTCTCCGAAATACTGCAGAGCGACTGATTAGTCTCCGCCAAACCATGAATCGCCACTTCCATGCGCAGCACGTTGGCATACACATGCGGCGTCAACTCCGTGCACTGCTGGAACAACTTGAAGAAATGCGCACGTGACAGGCATGCCTCGCGCGCAAGGCGATCGATATCGAGTTCGGTGCCGACATTGGCCCGCATGAACATGACCGCACGGCGTATCCGGCGATCATGGACCGGCGGTTGGCGCACGCCCGTCCCGATGCGGATGCTGCGCCATTCGGAAAACGCGTCGATCACCGACATCATCAGGTTCGACAGCGTCGTCTCCAGCTCCAGCTCGCCGGGTTGCTCGCCGCAAAACATCTGCATCGCCAGCGCATCGGTCTGGCGCCGTATCACTTTCGTAATCCGCACGCAAGGCTGCTGGAAAAAACCGGGATGACCGCTGGAAGTGAGCTTGTTTTCAATCTCCGACAGCCAGGCCGGTTCGATATACAGCGCAAGTATCACCGTGCGCGGAGCATCGGGATTCTGGTGGGCATAGGAATGCGGCTCCCAGCTGTTGACCAGCACCGCGGTTTCATCGGTGAGCGGCTGCAGCTTGTCGCGCACAGAAAAAAAGGTATCGGCGCCGCGCGCCTTGAGCAGCACATGGCATTGCGAGTGCGCATGCGTGACTAATGGACCATTCATGTCCAGCAACGCTACCCTGCCGAACTTCCCCTGAAAGATGCGTATTGCGGTCGACATATCAGTTCCCGTGACGAGTACAAGGTAGCCGCGTGGTCCGGTGCCATGTTCCGGTGCCTATATTAAGCCATTACGACTGTTTATGTTGTCTGGCGGCTTGACCAAAAGTAGCGTGTTTCTACCGAGTAATGCTCTATTCAGTTTCCGGACACTTTGTCCGCTTCCCGCTCGGCGCGGATCAGCCAGAGGTTACGCACGTAAATGAATATGCCGAGCAACTGGCCGACTATGAACACCGGGTCCTTGCGATGTACCGAGTACACCAGCAAAGTAACGCCACCCACGATACTGAAGTACCAGAACGCCAGCGGCACCACACTCCTGCGCAGGCGTTCGCTCTGGATCCACTGGATGACGAAGCGCATCATGAATAACGCCTGCCCAGCGAATCCGACCAAAAGCCACCACGTGTCCTGTTCCATCCGTCCCTCCGATTTATGTTTGGGCCGAACGCCGGCGCGGCAACATCAGGTACATCTCTCGCCCGCCCCAGACCAGGCAAACGACGGCCAACAGCCTTTGCAGCAGCATGGCGGACGGGTATCCCATATGATGGCTTACCAACAGCGACGCCGCGACACCGATCAACACAAGCCCGGCGCTGAATCCGGCGATGCCCGAGGTCTTCCATCCGCATCGATCTGACAGCCATAACCCTATGCAAGCGGCCAGCCATCCGCCTGCAACACCGCCGAGCACATCAATCGGCCAATGCACACCGGTCATGATTCTCGATAAGCTGACCACGATGGCTAGCGCCAGCAGCACCAACCGCAACAGAAGCTTCCCAGGCAGGCTGACGATCCAGATACCGGTAAGCGCTGCAATGGAGGCGGCATGCCCCGACGGGAAGGAGACCGCGCGAAATGCCGGACCCGAATGAAAAAACTGGTCCGGCGAAAAGACCGCCAGCGGACGCGGAACGTTGATCCAGTTCTTCAAGGCCTGCACCCATAACGCAGTGATCACGGCCGCAAACAACGCCGCCCAGAACCGCCTCGGATAGCGTCTGATAAACGGCAAAATCAGCGCCGTCGCAACAGCGCCATCGCCCAGGATCGTCAGGTTGGCCCAGCAATCGTCGCCGAGGATATGGCCGAGATGATTCAGGACCAGGAACAGGCTCCGGTTACCGTCCGTGATGTGAATGACAACGATGAGGAGCAGCGCGATCAAGGGCGGTCCCCATGCCCAGGGCGTGCTCAATGATGGATTTCGCGGCACTGGAGTCACTCCGGCGAGAGGCGTCTCACCAGGGCAATGCCACCCTTGCGGTAGACCACTTCCACGAGACCAAGCTGAGCCAGTGCATCAACCCGGGTGAACACAAGCTCTCCGGCATTCGGCAAACCATCACGCACAGGGATATCCCCCAGATAAACGCTAAAGCTCGGCATATTGATTTCCCACGCATGCACTGGCTCGCCGGTTGCTTTTGCGATAGCTGCAGCCTCTTTCACCGGCCCCTGTTGCAACTCGCCCATGGCAGGCAGGAGCAGTGCGACCAGCGCAACTGAGCAGAGGAATCCGGTCGCAAGAAGTCGCCGCCACACGGTGATTCGCATCAAAACGAGGATTGCCGACACCGTCAGCAACACCGAAGATGCCAGGTAGTACGGAGTGCCGAACACACCCTGCTGCGTCAGCATTTCGCGGAAATAGGGATCGCTTACCCAGGGGCCGCCGAAACGCAGCAATGCGGGAAACGCCAGGACGATCGACAACAGGAGTAACGGAGGAGCAAAAGCAAGCCAGCGAGAACGCAGCCGGTCGCGCCGCATTGCCATCAGGATGAACAGAGGGGTAAGGCCATATAGCAGGTAATGCGGGAGCTTTGTGCGCGCAAGCGAAAAGAAAACCAGCACGAACAGGAACCAGGTCCAGAGGAAACGGGTAAGCGGCTGCCGGCCCATAGTACGCACAGTGGGCAAGATGCGCAGGAAAAGTCCGCTGTACGGCAACAGCAGTAGCAGCGCTGCAAACGCGTAGTAGAACAGACCGCCGCTGTGTCCTTGCAGCGGACTCTGAAAGCGCTCAATGTTATGGCGCAGCAAAAAACCGTTGATGAATGCGTTCCCCTGCCGTTGATACTCGAGCAGGTACCACGGACCCGCAATCCCCACCAGGATGGTCCAACCGATCGGGTCGGCCACGGCGCGCCACCATAAGGGCGATTTTCCCTCAAGGAAAAACACAATGCCGCTCACCGCGAACGGTATCAGCACCGCGATCGGCCCCTTGGTCAAGAGTCCGAGGCCTATCCAGAGGTATGTGCGGTAGACGTATTTCCGCTTCGGCCGGCCCATGTACCGGTAAATGTCGAACATGGCCAATACGAGGAACAGGTTCAACAGCGCGTCCGCGGTCGCGGACCTGCCGATGATGCAAACCCCAAGGCTGCTTGCCGCGATAAGGGCAGCGACAAAGCCGGTAACGCGACTTGCCTGCTGTCTGGTGAACACCAGCATCGCTGTTATCCAGCCGACAGCCGCCAGCGCCGACGGAAAGCGAAACGCAAATTCATTGACACCGAACAGCGTGACCGAAATCGCTTGCAACCAATACACGAGGATCGGTTTGTCGAACCGCAGGCTGCCATTAAGATAAGTCGTCACATAATCCCCACCGGCCAGCATCTCCCGCGTTGCTTCACTAAACGCGCCCTCGTCCACATCGAACAGCGGAATCGCATGCAGGTTGTAAACAAAGCCGATGAAAATCGCGAGCGACAGCAGGATGGGAAGCATGGCCGGCGATCGCCAGAGCCAGGACAGGATGCCCGCGGACCCGGAAGGCAGTGGCATGTCTCCGCCCGAGGCCGATTGCTTGATGAGATGAAGCTTTTCCAAAGCCGCTACCCGCTGGATTGGCTTTCAAATTTGCGCCGTTCCGCCTCTTGCTGCCCGACCCGGCTCCCGCCTTCGAACACCGAATGAACGAGATACGTTTTGGTACCGGTGGATTCAAAGTAGGTACGCGCCAGCATCTCGGTGACGATGCCCGTGCTGACGAACTGCACGCCGATGACGGTGAGCAGGATGGCCAACATCAACATCGGCCGGTTGCCGATCTCACTACCCTCGACGACCTTCATGTACGCCAGCCATGCCAGCAATCCGATTCCGGCCAGTGCAAACAGCAGTCCTATGCGACCGAAAAAATGTCCCGGCTTCGCGCGAAACCGCATGAAGAAATACACCGACAGCAGATCGAGGATGACCTTGAAAGTTCTGGACAACCCGTACTTCGATTGCCCGTGTATGCGCGGGAAATGACTGACCGCTTCTTCCCTGATGCGACTTGGGCTGGTCAGGGTCGCCATCCAGGTCGGGATGAAGCGATGCATTTCGCCATATAAACGTACCTGCCTGATGACAGACCCACGAAAAATTTTCAGTGAGCAGCCGTAGTCATGCAGATGCACGCCGGTCACTCGCCCGATCAGGCGATTTGCGATCCACGAAGGCAGTCGCCTCAACCACAAGTTATCCTGCCGTTGCTGACGCCACCCCACCAGCAGATCGAGGTCTTCATCCAGCAATCGGTTCACCATACGCGGGATGTCGCGCGGGTTGTTTTGCAGGTCTCCATCCATCGTTGCAATGATCGTCCCGCGTGCCATATCGATGCCGGCCTGCATGGCGGCGGTCTGGCCGAAATTGCGCTGCAGGACCACGGAGCACAGGTGATCCGGATAGCGCACAGAGGCCTGCCGCATCCGTTGTGGCGTGCAGTCGACGCTGCCGTCGTCGACCAGTATCAATTGCCACGGCCACGGCACATGTTCCAGTGCAGCGTGGACCTGCTCTACCAGCGGCAGGATGTTGTCCTCTTCGTTGTAGACGGGAACAACGACGGAAAGGGCGTCGCCCCGTCCTTCCCGCTCATCAGGTATCGGGTCCGTGCGCCCTAACATTGCGGCTGGGCGTGCGACCGCCTGTAGTAGCCCCGGAACCAATCGACGAACCGCTCGATGCCGGTCGCCAGCGGCGTGCCGGGCGTCCACTGAATCGCTTCCTCAAGTTCATGCGTATCGGCGCACGTCGCGATCACGTCGCCCGACTGCATCGGGCATAGAATTTTTTTCGCCTTCAGTCCCAGCGCGTTTTCCAGCGCGCCGATGAATGCCATCAACTCGACCGGCTGCTGGTTGCCGATGTTATAGATCCGGTACGGCGCATTGCTCGTCGCCGGGTCGGGGCTGCGCGCGTCGAATTCCGGATTGGGCGTAGCCGGCCGTCCGAGCACGCGTATCATCGACTCGACCACGTCGTCGACATAGGTGAAGTCGCGCAGCATCTTGCCCTCGTTGAACACCTTTATCGGCCGGCCGTGCAGTATCGCATCCGCGAACAGGACTGGCGCCATGTCAGGGCGGCCCCAGGGACCATACACCGTAAAGAAGCGCAACCCGGTGGTGGGGAGCGCATACACGTGGCTATAGGTATGCGCCAGCAGCTCATTGCTTTTTTTTGTCGCGGCGTAAAGGCTTACCGGATGGTCAGCGGGGTGATGTTCGCTGTATGGCAACCGGCGGTTGACGCCGTAGATGCTGGAACTGCTCGCATACACCAGGTGCGAAATTTTTCCGCTCCTGCAGTTCTCGAGGATGTTGGCGAACGCGACCACGTTGCTCATGATGCAGGCGTGCGGGTTCTTCAACGAATGACGCACGCCTGTCTGGGCCGCAAGATGCACGACGTTGGAAAAGGAGACTGACTCGAACAGCGCACCGGCCGCGCGCGCGTCACCCAGGTCGAGGTGGTGGAATTTGAAGCCTGGATACAACGACAGCTGCGCGATGCGGTCCTGCTTCAGGTTCAGGTCGCTTTGGCCGGCGAGATTGTCCACGCCGACTACGCGCTGCCCTTGCTCCAGCAGCCGGCGCGTGAAATGCATGCCGATGAAGCCCGCTGCTCCGGTGACTAGGGTAACCACGGTAGTTCCAGTTGATGTCGGGATGCCGGGAACGCTTTTATGCGCTCCCGGGTTCACCCTATCAATATGGACTGCGTGTCGTGGAGGAGGTTGATTTAGGTCGGGAGTCGGGCGTGCTTTGCCGACGATTGATGTCCTCTATGGAAGGACCGCAGGGTCGCCCCTCTACAATACCCCCACACTCTGATAAATATGCTTGATCTCGACAAAATCAATCATCGCATCATACCCATGCAACTGCCCCACGCCGCTGCGCCGATACCCACCAGTTTCCGCCTCGGCAAACAGTTTGTTGTGATCATTCACCCACACCGTGCCATTGCGTAACGCCCGCGCCACGCGCAATGCGCGCGAGCCGTCATTAGTCCACACGCTAGCCGACAACCCGTACTCCGTATGATTGGCACGCGTCACCGCTTCCTTTTCATCCTCGAAACGCTCGAGCACAACGAACGGGCCAAAGATCTCTTCCTGGCAGAAAAAAGCCGAGGTGTCGCGATGGGCAACCAGCGTAGGCGATACGAAGAAACCGGCGGAAAGTTCACCAGTGAGTCGCTCACCGCGAACAATCACCTCATCGCAAATGTCGAGTGCTTCAGCGACGCGAGCATTAACCCGGCGCATCGCGCTTTCATCGATCAACGGCCCCATCTGTACGCCGGCCGACGTCCCGGCACCCACCACCATGTTCCCGAACGCCAGCTTCAGCGCCGCCTTCATTTCCTCATAGCGCGAACTGTGGACCAACACGCGGCGCGCAGCAGTGCACTGCTGTCCCGAGATGATGGTCGCGGCTTGCGCAATCAACGGGGCGACGCGCCCGATGTCCGCATCCTCGAACACCAGACAACATGATTTTCCGCCCAGCTCCAGCGACAGTTTCTTCATGGTCGCCGCCGCCGCTGCCATGATGCGTTTGCCGGTTTCATTGGAGCCGGTGAAGCTGAGCACCGACACCTCCGGCGACGCGACAAGTTCCTGCGCGACTTCGTGGCCGGTTTCCGCGACCAGGTTCAACACACCCTTCGGCAATCCTTCCACCTCGTGCAGATCGCGCAGGACTTCAGCAGTGATGAGCGCGGTCTGCGGCGCCGGCTTAACCACCACGGTGCAGCCCGCCGCAAGCGCCGGCGTCAGGGAGCGGATCAACAGCACCACCGGCGCATTCCACGGCACGATGATGCCGGCCACACCGGCCGGCTCCTTGAGCATGGTCGAATACACGCCGGGTTCCACTTCAAATGCATGGCCCGGGATATACCGCGTGAGGCCGGCGTAGTAACGGATCTCCGATATCGCGCCGGCCATCTCGCCGCGCGACTGGCCGATGACCTTGCCATTCTCCAGCGTGAGCAGCTGCGCCAGGTACTCGGCGCGCTGCTCCAGGCGGTCGGCCCATTTCAGCATCACCATCTGCCGCAACCGTGGATTCTGAGCCCAGTTCGGCAGCTCGAAGGCTTGCGCCGCGGCACGGATCGCTGCGCGCGCGTCCTCGACGCCGCCTGCTGCGAAACTGCCGACGATCTCCTGGTTCGCCGGGTTGATGCTGGTGGCGAATCTGCCGTCCGCGGCGTCGAGCCATGCGCCTTCAATCAGGTTTTTTGCGTTCGCTATTTTCATTACCATCGTCCTCAATGCATTACCGAGCCGCCATCCACGACCAATACCTGGCCGGTCACGAAATCGCTGTCAGGGCAACAGAGATAAACCAGCGTGCCGCACAAATCCTCCGGTGTCGCTTCTCGCTTGATCGCGCGGCTGGCGACATTGTTCTGAACGATAGCGCCCTGCCAGGCGGGATTGGCCAACACGTTCTCACTCATGACCAGTCCCGGCGCCAGGGTATTGACGCGGATGCCGTGATCCCCGAGTTCGCGTGCGAGGCTGCGCGTCATTGCCACGATCGCACCCTTCGATGTCACGTAATGCAGCATCATCGGCGCGCCTTTGAACACCGTGCCGGAAGCAATGTTGACGATCTTGCCGTATTCGCGCTTGCGCATTTCCGGCGTAGCCGCCTTCACGCATTCGAACACGCCGCGCACGTTGACCGCCATCATCCTATCCCACTCGGCGGAATCGATTTCTTCGAACGATTTGAGGGCGACCTTGCCGAACAGCGCGGCATTGTTGACCAGCACATCGAGACCGCCGAAATGCTCCACTGTCGCCGACACCATTCCGCGCACCGATGAGGGATCGGTGACATCGGCATTGACGGCGAGCGCCCTGCCGCCCTTCTCCTCAATCAGCCTGGCCACGGGGCCGGCATCAATCACGTCTGCCACGGTAACGGCCGCGCCTTCCGCAGCAAGTGCCTGTGCATACTGCGCGCCTATGCCTTGCGCCGCGCCGGTCACGATGGCGACCCGGCCACTCAGTCTTCCCGCTTGTTTCATACACCCTCCTGAGGACTGCCTGTTTCGGCCTGGCGCCGGACCTTTTCCCGATACTCGGGTTTCATTTTGTCGTTCGACATGCCGTTGAAAAGCGTACCGAAGACCCCTCGGTCCAGATCGCTGGTGCCGAACAGCGCGTCGCAGATCGGAAAGGTCAGGTTGAAATTGTGCGTGCCCATGAATTCCGGATTGTGGTGCATCACATGCATGCGCCGCACAGAATTCACCAGCGGCATGCGATCGAGAAACGGACTGTTCTCGATATGGGACAAGGTGTGGAGCCCTTCATACATGATGAAATAGCCGGCCATGGTCAGCATCACGATGTAACCGGCGTTCGCCGACCACAAATAGCCGAGCACGAGCGCCGCCGGTAACGCTGACAGCACGAACAGCACAGGAGCAAACGGCGGGAACAACAACGCGCGCCAGTGTTTCTGCCCGTTATATTGTAAAGTTTTGTGCGTAAAGAACTGGTGATGCACCGACACATGCCTCTTGTAGACCGCCTTCATGTAGCGCGTCGGCCGGTGCAGCAGGTAACGGTGGCCGGCCCATTCCACCCAATTCCCGAACAGGAAAATCGGAATGACCAGCAGCCACTCGGCCAGCGTGGCGTTGTGGATCTTGTAGATGCACCAGGCCATCACGCCGCCGGTAAACAGGAGCGTAAAAGCGAGATGCATCTCGCCCCGGTACCAGGACGGCGTTTCGCCTACATACTGTTCGCGAAATTCGTTGGAGCGGGAGGTGACTTCGTGATCTCTGTGCATAATAGAAGCTCCTTATTCAAGTCCGAGGAATTTGTCCGCGAACGCCGGATTATTCAGCAGGCTGGCCCGATCTCCTTCCAGCACGGTACGGCCGTTTTCCAGCACGTAGGCGCGTGACGCAAAGTCGAGCGCGCGGTGGATGTTCTGCTCGACGAGCAGGATGGTCACCCCCTCTTCGACAATCCGGTTCAGGGTCTGCAGGATTTCCTCGATCACCCGTGGGGCGACCCCGATAAACGGTTCGTCCAGCAGCAGCAATCGCGGCGCCGACATCAGTGCACGTCCAATCGCCACCTGCTGTTGCTGTCCTCCGCTCAGCTCGCCGGCATTCTGCTTTTGTTTCTCTTTCAGGATGGGGAATAGCGAAAACACTTTTTCGATGCTCTCATCAAGCTTCTTGCGCGCATGCAGCGCATACGCTCCCATCGCCAAATTCTCGTACACGCTCATCGCCGGAAAGAGGCGCCGGCCCTCGGGCACCAGCGCGATCCCGGCACCCACGGTATCGGAGGTTGTGAATTTACCAAGCGGCTCGTTTTCGTAGAAGATCGCACCTTCGCGCGCTGGATAGAGCCCGACGATCGCGCCTATAGTGGTGGACTTTCCTGCGCCGTTGGCGCCGAGCAGCGCAACCCGCTCGCCCTGATCTACCCGCAGGCTCACATCCCAAAGTGCACGTAACTTGCCGTGGTCGACAGCGATGTTTTTCACTTCCAGCATTACGCCGCCTCCGCCGCCCGCGAGCCCAGATATGTTTTCAATACACGTTCGTTTTTCACGACTTCCTCCAGAGGACCGTCGGCGATCACCGAGCCCTGCTCCAGCACGACCACGCGGTCCACCACTTGCGCCAGCGCTGAAAAAATATGCTCGACCCAAATGACGGTAATGCCGTAACGGTCACGCACATGGCGTATATGTTCGACGAAGCGTTTAACTTCCGCCGGGGTCAATCCCGATGCGACCTCATCCACCAGGAGCAGTTTGGGCTTGCACGCGAGTGCGCGGGCAAACTCAAGCGCTTTCTTTTCCTGCAGCGACAACGCGTCCGCGCGGTCGGTCAGGCGGTGGCTCAGCTCGGCATAGGCGACGAACTCGCGGGCCTGCTCAAAGGCCTCGCCCGGCGACAGCGCCTCATCGTGAAACATCAGTGGAATCGCGATGTTTTCCTGGACCGTCAGGTCGCCGAAGGGTCGCGGAATCTGGTGAGTGCGACCAACCCCGAGTCGCGCGATCTGGTCGCGGCGCAGGTCGCCCAGGTTGCTGCCCGCAAAACGCAGTTGTCCGCCGGTCGGTTCATATACCTTCGAAATGCAATTGAATAGCGTCGTCTTGCCGGAACCGTTGGGACCGATCAGGCCGATGATCTCGCCCTCCATGACCGTGAGGTCGATGTCGTTCACCGCGACGTTGCCGCCGAACTCCATGCGTACTTTCTCGCACACGAGCAGCGGGACGCCAGGCCGCGGTTCGTTGCGGGCGAGCGGAAGAGTGCCTGTGGGTTGGGTAGGGCCTGCTGCCATACGCTCGCCGATAAATTTGTGATGCTCATGACTCAGCACTGAAAGCCAGCGTGAATTGCGCACCCAGCCGGCGCGCAGGATCCCGCCGGGCATGTATCGCCCGATCAAAAGAATGATCGCGCCGTACACCGTCGCATGCAGGATATGCATGCGCACCAGCAGCCATTGCTGCAGGCAGGCGAGAATGATGACGCCCGCCAGCGGTCCCCAGCGCAACCCGGACCCGCCAAACAGCACCATCGCGATCGGTATCAACGCGACATTGAGCCCGAACACGGTGGGCGGATCGATATAGCTCATCTGCCATGCCTGGGTCGCGCCGGCAAGCGCTGCGAACGCCGCGCTCAGCGCGAGCGCCTTCATTTTCACCGGCGCAATGCGCACGCCGAGCACCTCGGCCACGTCCTCATCGTTACGGATGCTCTTGAGCGCATAGCCGAAGCGGATGTGATTGATCCAGATCGTGACCGCGAATGTGATCACGCATACTGCAAGCGCAATCAGGTAGGTCTGCACCATCACGCTCTGGATCGGCAACACGATGCCGTCGCCGCCCTTGGTAATCGGCGTCAGGTTATACGCGAGCAGCTCGGCCAGCGGCAGCAATGCCAGCGTCGCAAACGCAAAGTAGTCACCGCGCAGCCGGAACAACGGCACCGCGACCAGGAATGCAAGAATCACCGTGAATGCCACCGCGGCAATGATCGCGAATGCCGATGGAAACTTGCCGACCAGCGCGATCGCAAACACGTAGGCGCCAATCCCATAAAAACAGTAATGCCCGAGATTGACGTAGCCCATTTCCCCGGCGACCCAGTCCCAGCTCTGCGCGAGGATGTAGGCGATCAGCACCGTGAACACGAACGAGGTCAGATATGCGGTCCCGAAGAATGGCACCAGCGCGAGCGCGGCTACCGCGACGAACGCGATCAGCCACTGTGTGGGCCTGCCGCCGCTCATACGCTCCTCCTTTTTATACCGTCGGGATACGCGACCAGGATCAGGAGCATCAGCACCACGCTGACGGCCGGCGCCCATTCAGGCTTCCACAACAACCCGGTCATGCTTTCCGCTACGCCGAGGAATATCCCCGCCAATAGCGCGCCACGCAGGTTGCCGATCCCGCCGAGAACGATGATGGTGAACGCCTTCACGGTCAACGGAAAACCCATGTAGGGGCTGACCGGAAATGACATCGCATATAGCACTGCGGCCACCGCCACCGTGGCGGACCCGAATGCGAATGTCAGCGCTTTCAGGCGCGTGCTGTTGACCCCGCAGATTTGCGCGCCCACCTGTTCTTGCGTGACGGCGCGTATGCCTCGCCCGAACCAGGTGCGCGTCAGGAACAGGTGCATGACGATGGTCAGTGCCGCAATCCCGAGCAGGATGTACAGCTGCGTGGTCGAAATGATGATTTCGCCTGCCTCGAAAGCTTCAAAGCGCAGCGCGATATTGCGCTGGGTCGAGCCGGCCAGCACCGTGGTGATGTCGCTGATGATCAGCATCGCGCCCACCGTGACCAGCACATTGCCGACCGTTGCCTCGAAGTGGTTGCGCTTCCCCAGTGGATGCAGCAGGGTCATGTAGAACAGGTAACCGAACACGAATACCGTCGGTGCCAGCGCCAGCATGATGAAGGCCGGGTGCATCTTCGCGCTGGAGAACAGGATGCTGGCGACCACGCCGCTCACTGCGAGCAAGGTGCCGTGTGCGAAATTGAGGATGCGGACTATGCCGTAAATCAGGGACAGGCCGAATGCGACCAGCGCGTAGAGTCCGCCGAGCAGCACTCCGCCCAGCAAGACCTGGATGATGACTTCTGGTGTCATGGTTGTTTTAAGAGTCCGCGTGGGCACGGAGTGCCCACCCACGAGATTGCGAGCTGTGACAGACCAGACCGGTGGTTTGTCACTGCTTGATATTCCACTGCCCACCTCCCCTGCAAGGGCGCCCGGCGCAGGGAGCGGGAGCAGTGCGTCCCAATGCCGGAAGCAAAGCTCTACCGCCAGCTGGGTGAAGGCCAGATCACCTTGCCGGTGGCGATCTCCGGCGGCCATACGATGGCTGTCTTCCCGCTTTGCATCTGCAGCGTGTACGCGCCGTTACTCATCGGGAAGCCGCGTTCATCAAACACGATGTCGCCGGCCGGAGCCTTGAAGGTGCCCTTGGTCAGGACTTCCTTCACCTTTTCACGATCGACCGCGCCCGCCCTCTCAATGGCCTGCACCATCGTCAGGTAGGAGCCGATCCGGCCCAGCGTGAAGATGTAATCGAACATATCGATATTCGAACGCTGCAGGACCCGGTCGACCAGCTCGGAATACGGTCCCTTGAGTCCGGAATACCAGGACAGCTCGCCAGTCATTCCTTCGAGGTCATTGCCAACCTGGCGCTGCAGCGAGCCGGTCAGCATCGCATGATGCACATCCATCGCGCGTACCTTCAGCTGGCGCATCTGCTGCACCAGCGGCACTGACGCGCCGTCGAAGGAACTGATGTAGATGACGTCCGGCCTGGCGGCGCGGACTTTGGAAATCAGACCGGTAAAGTCTTTCAGGTCCGAAGGAAAGGTTTCAGTGCCTGTCACGTTCAGGCCCTGCGCAGTCGCCTTCTTCGACCAGAACTCGGTGATCGCCTTCATGACCGGATTATCCTGGGTGATGAAATAGATCGACTGCGGTTTCGGGTTCATCTTCGACAGCATGTCGAAGTAGCGCTCCGACCAGCGTGGAACCACCGGATAGGGAGTGCCCCAGAAGTATTTCAGGCCGCGCTCATAAAACGATGGCGTCGCGACATTGGCCGCCACCATCGGGATCTTGTGCCTTTCCGCGATCGGCGGCACCGGCCCGCCCAGCGATGACCAGTCAGGACCGACAAAGAAGTCCACCTTGTCCACCGTCGCCATCCGTTCGTACAGGGAGACCGCGGTCGATGGCACGCTCTGGTCATCATAGATGACGAACTTCAGGGGCAGCTTCTTGTTGCAGGACTTTACCTCGATTCCGCCCGTTTTGTTGATCTCCTCGGCGAACACTTCGGACATTTTGCGCCAGCGGTCAGCCAGCGTGGAGAACGGACCGGATTCCGAAATCGTGGTGCCGAAAACTATCGGATCGGTACAGGAACCGGGTGTTGCAATTGCCGGGGTCGACAGCAAGGAAGAGATAAAGGCAGCCGCAGCGAGCCTTGTCCATACAGAACGCATTTCGTTGTCTCCTTTGGTATTTTCAGTCCGCCGGCGGCATGGGCCGGCGCTGAACCTCGTTTTTTATCCCACGAGTGTTGACCGTATGCTATCGATGGCGACGGCAAAAGTCCTTACCAAGGAGTATGGGGATTTACCTTAAAGTCTTTTTATGGGATGGGGGTCGGATGTGGTGTAGCGTTCGACTCCCTGTAAAAGGCAACCACAGTTTCCCCCCGCCCCTCCGCCAGATACCTTCGTGCATACCGCTCATCCAGATTCGCCAGCGGCATCAGCAAAAACAAATCCGCACAATGAAAATCCGGATCCCAGGCCGGTTCCCCGCATATCCAGGCCCCGCTCCGCAAATAACCCTTCAACAGCGGCGGTATCTCAAACGCATAACCAGGCTCCGGGCAGCCCGTGGGAAAAGCAATCCGCGGTGTCACCCGATATTCTGCCGGACACAGGTTGGTATGCGCCAGCGCATGATAAACCGCCGCCGCGTTCCGACCACCGTCGGCCAGGCTGATGCTCGCGCAACCGATCAGGTAGTCGCATTGTTCACGGCGCATATACGCCGCCAGGCCGGCCCAAAGCAGCATGATTACCGCGCCGCTGCGGTAGTCGGGATGGATGCACGCACGGCCCGCTTCCACCATGCGGCCGCGCAGATGGGCCAGTCGGTCGAGCTCGAATTCACTGTCCGAATAACAGCGGCCCAGCTCGCGCATCGCACGCGGACCGAGCAGGCGGTAAGTGCCGACCACCTTGAGGGTGCGCGTGTCACGCACAATCAGGTGATCGCAAGACGCATCGAATTCATCGGCGTCCAGTCCGTCTTCGTTGGCCAACCCCGATAGCCCCATGGTCTCGATGAATATCCGGTAGCGCAGGCGCTGTACTTCGCGCACTTCTTCCGGTGTGCTCGCGAGACTGAGCGTAAGCCTGGAAAAAATCGGTGCAGAATTGGTGGTGGTGGTGGTGGTGGTGGTTGAGGTCAGTAATCGCATTCGTCGTCCTTTTTCGTGCATGTGACGGACGAAGCGTAACTGCCGATTGCTTCAGAGGAATGACAGCTCGGTGTCAGTTTCATGACAATACCAGCGTCCCTCCCGGTCCGATTCTGTCAACGATGCGCAGAGCGACGCAAAACGCTGCAAAAGAACTGTTCGAATCCGGTCGCCTTCATCGAATGTTTTTACTTATTCTTTGGCGAACCGCTCGCTAGAGTAGTGGATACGCGTCCCGACATGGGGCTGCGCGACAACCGTCGCAGAAATCTGAAAACGGCCGGATGGAAACGGCCGACAGCTTGATGACCGGTATCGACAGCGGTACCGCGTTTTCTCCCCACCACTGGTCCCCTTACAAACGACCGGTGGGCTCCGTGCTGCCTCGTTGCATCAGGCACGCACTAGGCATCGCGCAGGGATAAGTTGGGCAATTTGGCGGCCGTCGCCCGCTACGGCCAGCAAAATTGACCAACTTATTCCTGCGTGGTGCCCAGGCCCTCAGGGCCAACACCGCTCGCAGGAAAAGCATGTGGCAGCGCTTTTTCCGTTTGCGGCGTCGTTTCAACACTGCGCCCGGCTTTGTGCGGCGTTCTTTTGCTTGCTGCCCGGGCGCTATTTTCAGCCCACCATTTCAGGAGTATCTCATTGTGAAAACTCTGGCATTCCCCACCTTTTTATTCTCCGTCTTCATACTGGTCGCAGGCGCGTTGCATGCAGCCGCCGCATCCGCCGCGGATCTCTATGTCGCGACCACCGGCTCAGATGACAATCCCGGCACGCCTGCCGCACCGTTCAAGACCATCACGAAAGCGGCCACTCAGGCCCCGCCGGGCACCACGGTACACGTGGCGCCGGGAACCTATGTCGGCGCCGTGGTGACAAGAGCCAACGGCACTGCGACGGCCCGCATCCGCTATGTATCCGATACCAGATGGGGCGCGAAGATCGTTCCCCAGCCGGATTCGGCATTCGACAAGGCGTGGCGAAACACGGGAAGCTATACCGACATCATCGGGTTCGACATAGATGGCAGCAACTATCAGGGCGGCATAAGATGGTCGACCGGCATCGTCTCGCTCGGTTCGTACAACCGCATCCAGAACAACCACGTTCATCATCTTGCACAAGCGTCCGAAAATTGCGATTCGAATGGCGGCTCGGCTATCAATGCGAACAACTACTACCACGGTTATCACGTAGACATGATCGGCAATGTGGTCCATGACATCGGCGTCCCCGGCTGTAACGCCATCCACGGCATTTACATGGCCACCTCCGGCAATATCCAGAACAACCTCGTCTACCGGGTTCACTATGGCGCCATCCACCTCTGGCACGATGCGTCCAACATCAATATCGCCAACAACACCGCCTTCAATAACTTCATCGGCATCATCGTCGGTGGCGGCAACTTCTACCACAGCACTACGGGGGTGGTCGATTACGTCACCGTGACCAACAATATCCTCGTTGATAATGCGATAGGCGCCACCGAGTCCGGGTCCGTCGGGACGCACAATATCTACTACAACAACCTGGTGTATCAAAACTCCCGCTATGACTTCGGCACCTTGAACAAACCACTCGGCACAGTCATGGCCAATCCCCAGTTCCGCGACTACCAGCCGGATGGGACGGGAGACTATAGACTGAGGAGCACCTCACCGGCGCTGAACGTGGCCGACACGACGAATTCGCCTACCGTCGATATCGAGGGCGCCCGGCGCCCATACGGAGGCGGTGTCGATCTCGGCGCTTATGAATACCACTGAAAGCACGTGATCACCGTCTTGCGCAGTCACCCGCGCAAGACGGAAACGACCATGGCGACATTCAACGCGACGATGATCGCCGCCACCAGCCAGGCGAGGCCAGTCACCCAGCGCGGGTTGACGAAGCGGCCCATTTGCGTTCGGTCGCTGGTGTAACGGATCAGGGGGATCACGGCAAACGGCAGCTGAAGGCTCAGCACCACCTGGCTGAAGATCAGCAGCTTCGCAATCCCGCTCTCGCCATAGACAGCGGTCACAAACAGAGCCGGCACGATGGCGATGGAGCGCGTCAGCAGTCGCCGCATCCACGCGGGCAGGTTCAGCCGGAGGTAACCCTCCATCACGATCTGCCCGGCCAGCGTGGCGGTCAGCGTGGAACTCTGGCCCGACGCAAGCAAGGCCAGACCGAATAGCAGGCTGGCAATGCCGCTTCCCATCAGCGGGGTGAGCAGATGATATGCCTGCTGGATCTCCACCACTTCGCGGTGTCCATTGAGGTGGAACGCCGAAGCCGCGGTGATCAGGATGGAAGCATTCACCATCAGCGCGAAGATCAACGCGCTGACGATGTCGAAGCTCGCGAATTTCAGCGCGTTACGCTTGCCCGAGTCGGTCAGATCGAAGCGCCGCGTCTGCACTGTCGACGAATGCAGGTACAGGTTATGCGGCATCACTGTCGCACCTATGATGCCGATCGCGAGGTAGAGCATTTTCGGATCGGTAACCGTTTGCTTCGACGGGATGAATCCGGCAGCCACATCCGCCCATTGCGGCTGGGCCAGCGTGAGATTTACGGCGAAGCAGATGAAGATCACAAAGAGCAGTGCCATCACCACCGCTTCCAGGTAGCGGAAGCCGCGCTGCTGCAGCCAGAGCACCAGAAGCACATCGAGCACCGTCAGCGAGACGCCCCATATCAGCGGTATGCCGAACAGAAGGTTGAGTGCAATCGCCGTGCCGATGACTTCTGCCATATCGGTCGCGCAGATCGCGATCTCGCAGAAGCCCCACTGCATCAGGCAGGAACGGCGCGAGGAATTTTGGCGACATGCCTGTGCCAGGTCCATGCCGGTGACGATGCCAAGGCGCGCCGAAAGAATTTGCAGCACGATCGCCATCAGGTTCGACAGCATGACGACCCAGAGCAGCGAGTAGCCGAATGCAGAGCCGCCGGCAAGTCCGGTCGCCCAGTTGCCGGGGTCCATGTAACCGACCGCGACCAGGTAGCCGGGACCAATGAAACCCATCATGCGGCGCAGCCAGTGGCCGTGCTGGCGCACGGGGATGCTGCGGTGGGTGCTCCCGGGTTCGACCGGCGCTGTGGGGCCGGTCCAGGCGCTCGGTGTAGTGGTCAGGGTGGGCGGGGGCATTGTAATAATCTCGAATGGAGCCGGCGGGTTGGCCGTAGGGTGGGCAGCCCTCTGCCCACGCGCTGCATGCGTCGGTTCACCATGTCCCGTTGGATTGCGTGAAACGCGTGGGCAGAGGGCTGCCCGCCCTACGGCCGATAGTCGCGTTTACGCTTTACTGCGTCCCTTCCCTTTCGCCGACGGTGGCAATCCCGGCCCTCCCTCGTCATCCACAGACCCGAGCTCCGCCCCAGTCTTCGGATCCAACGCCGGATCGGAAGCACTCCGGGCAGCCGCTGCTTCCACCGCAGCGAGTTCATCCGGCTGCAGCTGTACGCTGCCATCCCCCGCACCGCCGTCAACCGCCTGCTGTTCGCGCGGATCGGATATGAACTGCCATTTATCACCTTCGTTCCACGAGCCGCGCATGTCACCATCACCCTGCGACATATTGAAATAGACGCTGGCGAATTTCGGATCGCCAGGCAGTTTGCCGGGCGGGAAATTCGGTTCGATCGAGTAGAGTGCCTTTTCAAAAGATTTCTGATGGGCGATTTCGCGTGTCATCAAGAATCCAAGGGCTTCCTTGACACCCGGATCTTCAGTCAGGGCGATCAGGCGCTCATAGATGATTTTTGCGCGAGCCTCGGCGGCGATGTTGGAACGCAGGTCAGCAGTTGGTTCGCCGATGGAATCGATATAGCCGGCGTTCCAGAGTTGACCGGCGGAATTGACGAGCGCCGGGCCACCGCCATACAGCACTTGCGTCAGATGGCTGTCATTGCCCGCACCGGTGATCGAACGATACATGTCGGCTTCGCTTTCAGCGGCTTCGGCAAGCTTGCCTTTCGCGCCTTTGTTCAGCATAGCAACAATGGTGCCGATCACTTCCAGATGGCTCAGCTCTTCCGTCGCGATGTCGAGCAGCATGTCCTTGCGGCCCGGATCGTCTTCAGCCAGCGCTTGGGTGAAATAGCGGCATGCGGCCGCCAACTCTCCCTGCGGACCGCCGAATTGTTCGAGCAGCAGATTGGCAAGGCCTGGATTGGATTCGCTAACGCGAACGGTGTACTGCAAACGCTTGTTGTGTGCAAACATGGGTTGACCTTTCTGGTTGGTGGCGAAACGGCGCCGCGTATATCGGAGCGCCTGCGCGAGTTGACTGACGTCACACCTATGCAAATCGCATACCAACTGCGGTCGCCACCAAAAGTACTGGCGTTGCGAGGACCCACATGTACATAACAGCCAAACGATCAGGAAATATTTACAGCAGAGATGTAAAAATAAGACCTGCCGTCATCCCGGCCTGGCGGCGATGGCAACTAGCGTTGAAAAAATAATTCGCAAGTCGATCATGAAACTGCGTTGATCAACATAGCGAACGTAATACTCCAGCTTCACCGGCAATATTTCTTCCACATACACGCGCTCGGGATCTTTGCTCCCGCCGAGAAGCGCGTTCTCTTCCTTAAATTCGATGGCGGCCCAATCGGTGATGCCAGGCGCAACCGACAGGACTTTCCTGCGCACGCAATCAGGATAAAAAGCAACGTATCGTGGCACCTCCGGCCGCGGACCAACCAGACTCATTTCGCCACGCAACACATTCAGCAACTGCGGCAACTCATCCAGCTTGAAGCGACGCAGTGCCTGGCCGACACGCGTGACTCGCGCATCGTTGCCGACGGTAATCTGTCCCCTCGCTTCAGAACCCGTAGTCATCGTGCGGAACTTAACGATCCGGAATCTGCGACCATTCCTGCCGACACGCTCCTGCAAGAAGAACACCGGCCCCGGCGAGTCGACCCTGATCAACAAAGCGACCACCACGAACACCGGAGCCAGGAGCAACAGCCCCGCCAATGACGAGAAGAAATCGAAAGCGCGCTTGCTCAGCATAGAACCTCGCGCAATACACGAATCACCCGGGACTGGTCATCATCCGTCATCCTCGTATACAACGGCAGGCTCACCATGCGCTGATAGGCGGCATCGGCTTCAGGAAAATGTTCCGGAAGCAAACGGTAGCGGTCGCGCCAGTAGGGATGACGGTGCAACGGAATGTAGTGGACGCTCGTTCCTATACCATACTCCGACAGCCTGTCGATGAAGGCATCCCGTCCGATGCGGGAATCGGCGTTCAACCTGATCACATACAAGTGCCACGCGTGCACGCCACCGTCGGTCGCATCGACCGGGAGTACCAGGGGAAAACGTGCCAGCTCGTCGGCGTAACGCTGCGCGAGTTGCTTGCGTCGAGCCAGGAACCGGTCGATCTTGCGTAGCTGCTGGATGCCCATCGCGGCCGCGATATCGGTCAGGTTGTATTTGAAGCCCGGCGCGACGACCTGATAGAACCAGCTCGGCGTTTTGGAAACAAAGCGATCGAACACATCGCGATTGATGCCGTGTATGCGCATGGTCCTGACGCGTTCGGCAAGCGCGGCATTGCGGGTGACGATCATGCCGCCCTCGCCCGTCGTCATCGTCTTGTTGGCGTAGAAGCTGAATACCGTCGCATCGCTCTCGAGCGTGCCGACCAGGCGCCCTTTGTACTTCGCGGGAAACGCATGCGCTGCATCCTCAATTACATACAGTCCATGGTCGCGCGCGAATTCCAGGATCGGATCCATTTCGCAGGGAAGTCCGCCGTAATGGACCGGCATGATGGCCTTGGTTCGATGTGTCACTGCCGCCTTGATCGCATCGATACTGATGTTGAGCGTCACCGGATCGACGTCCACCAATACCGGGTCCGCGCCCAGATACCGCACCACCTCGGCGGTGGCGGTAAATGTCAGGGTCGGCACGATCACTTCATCTCCCGGACCGATACCCAGCGCCTCAAGCGCGAGATGCAGGCCGGCGGTGGCGGAGTTGACCGAGATCGCCTCGCGGCCGCCCCCCAGGTACGCCGAAAACTTCTGTTCAAACTCCTTGGTCTTCGGGCCGGTGGTGACCCATCCGGAACGCAGGCACTCGCTGACGGCGTTGATTTCGTCATCGTCGATATCGGGCAATGCGAAAGGGAGGAACTGGTTCATGGCATCTCTCCGTGACAGCTTAAGGTTGTCGGTATTCAGGCAGCATTCAGCGCGCGCACGATGTTCAGCGCCGCATCACCCGTTCCGTAAAGAGGCAGATTCTCGCCGTCGGTACCGATTGCGTCGCGCATCGCGTCCAGCACCAGTTGCGGATTCTCAGGCGGCGCCAGCCGGTTCCAACCGGCTTCCACCAGCTCCACCCATTCCGTCTCATCGCGCAACGTGACACAGGGCACTCGCTGGAAGAACGCTTCTTTCTGTACGCCGCCGGAGTCGGTCACGATCAATGCCGCAGACGATTCGAGGCGCACCATGTCAAGATAGCCGACCGGTTCTATCACCTGCAGATTGCGATGGAATGAGTGATCGAAGCCGGCCTTCGCCAGCACGGCCACCGTGCGGGGATGCATCGGCAATACGACATGGATTTCCCTCGCCAGCATATCGAGCGCGGTGAAGATGTTGCGCAGGCGCGCGAGATCATCGGTGTTCTCGGCCCGGTGTATCGTGCACAGCACATAAGGCCGGTCGGAGAGATCCAGGCGCCCGAGGATGGCGGAGCGGGCAAACGCGATCTCCTTGAAATGCAGGGCTGCGTCGTACATCACATCGCCGGTGAGGAGCACCTTGTCGCCGGTGATGCCTTCCTGTGCGAGATTGCGCACGGCGGTCTGCGTAGGCGCGAACAACAGGTCGGACGCGTGATCGGCAAGCACCCGGTTGATTTCTTCCGGCATGCGCCGGTTGTAGGAACGCAGACCGGCCTCCACATGCGCCACCGGGATATGCAGTTTTGCCGCAGCCAGCGCACCGGCAATCGTTGAATTGGTATCGCCATATATCAATACCATGTCCGGACGATGGGCGAGCAGCATGCGCTCGATCCCCTCCAGCATGCGGCCCGTCATATCACCGTGGTGTCCGCCATGGATAGCGAGATTGAATTCCGGCGTGGGTATGCCCAGTTCATCGAAAAACACCGTCGACATGTTCGCGTCGAAGTGCTGCCCGGTATGCAGCAGAGTCTCCCGCATGTCCGGAACTCTTTGCATGGCGTGGCTCACCACAGCCGCCTTGATGAATTGCGGCCGGGCGCCGACTACGGTAAAGATATTCATGCCATCTCCTCCCACGCGGCGGTCCTGGCGGGAAGGCGAACCGGCTGGACCAGCCATGCGAGCATCAGCGCTTCATCGAGCAGATTGCCGTCGCGCGCCAGTGCGGCGTCGGACAGCAGACCATCCAGGTCGACCCCCGACTGCAAATAGCCTGACAATGCAGAGCGGTGATCAAATACGAGGCTGCGCACGGCGGCGCCTATCCCTTTTTCAACCCAATCCTGCGTCACATCGAACCCGCGCTTCTTGCGGCTGAGGCGGATCGTATCCGGGACCACGCCGGCAGTAATCTTGCGCAACGCCCACTTGCCATAGCCGTTGTGGATCTTCAGCCGCGCCGGCAATGCCAGCGCCAGCTCGACCAGACGGTAATCCATGAACGGCAATCGGCTCTCCACGCCGTAACCCATCGAGTTGCGGTCTTCATAGCGCAGCAGGGTCGGCAAGCTCCATTTCTGGATATCCTGGATCTGTCGACCCGACAGGGAAAGATCGGCGCCGCCCCATAAATCTTCAGCCGCGGGCTGCCAGTCGAGCAGGCGGAATCCCGGCCCGCTGTTGTCGCGATAGCGGTGCAGATGCTGCCAGTATTCGCGCGCATTGCTCGCTTCGTGCGCCAGCATCAGGCCGAGGGAATAGAGGAACCGCACCACGTTTCCGGTTTCGCTTGCTTGCCGCGCTTCCCGCAGCGCCACCAGGAAGAACTTCCGGTACCCGGCAAAGATTTCGTCTCCTCCCTGCCCTCCCAGCAGCACCTTGAATGATTCGCGCCGCGCATGCCGGTAGACCTCGTTCTGCGCGACCAGGCTGAGCGCGGAAAACGGCGCTTCCTGGAATGTCATCGTGCGTTCCAGCGCCTCGGCGAGCGCCCTTTCGTCGAAATGCGGCCAGACATAGGTGACGTCGATGCCGTGCATCGTCGCAAAATGATCGACCACCGGACCTTCCGACGCAGCCGCAAGCGGCGATCCGTAGGTGAATCCCCGCAGCCTGGCTTCATGGCCGGCGGCGAGCGAGGCCACCGTCGCCGAGTCCAGCCCGCCGCTCAATGAAACGGCAACCGGCACGTCACTGCGCAGCCGCAGCAGGACCGCATCCCTGAGCACATGGTTGCACTGTTCCAGCAGTTCCTGGTCACTCATCCGCGCCACCGAATGTTCGCGCGCCGCGACCGCCCGCTCCAGGTCGTACCATGTCCCTTCCGTGATCCTGGTCTCGCCTTCCGACAATTGCACCTTGACCCAGCCGCCCGGCGGCACCGTTCGCACATTTTTGAAAGGCGAGCCCGAACCCGCCGTCTCAAAAACCTTGTAGTGCAGGCCGCGTGCACAGTAATCGACGTCGATCTCATTGGAGACCCGATCGGCCACGCCCGCCACCGATGACGAGAAGACGATCCCATCGTCCGGCAGGCGCGCCCATGCCAGCGGCTTCACGCCGAAGCGGTCACGCACCATCCAGAGCTGGCCGGAGCCCGGATGAAAAGCGGCAAGGGCGAACATGCCGTTGAAGCGCCGCAAGGCGTCGATTCCCCATTGCGCCCAAGCCTTGAGCAGGACTTCGGTGTCGCTGCTGGAGCGGAAGGTCCAGCCGAGCTCCATCAATTCCTCGCGCACCTCGACATAGTTGTAGATTTCACCGTTATAGGTGATCCACCATCCGGAAACCTGGTCCTGCATCGGCTGGTGGCCGAGCTTGGAAGGATCGATAATGGACAGGCGGCTGTGTATCAGCGATATCGAGTGGCCAAAACAATTGAAGGTTTCGCTGCCATGGCTGTCCGGCCCCCTGGACTTGATGGCGCGGAATGCATTCAACAAGGCATCGTACTTGTAGATATCCCCGGGCGACCGGTCGATCTTGCCTAGGATTCCGCACATGGAATGTCACTCATTTCTGTTGGATTTATTCGTCGCGCGGCCACTCCTGTCATGTAGCAATCTCCGCCGCCGTCGCGACCAACACCGCATCGACGACGCCCGCCAGTGAGTTGACACCAAGATAGGGCCCCATCGGCAAACTCAGCACCCGGCCCGCCATTTCCACCGAAACCGGGATCTCCGCAGCAGTGCATGGGCCTGCATAAGCCGACTGCAGCGGAATCGGAACCGGGTAGTGGATCGCGGTCGGTATCTTCAGCTGACCTAGGTAGAAGCGGACCACCTCGCGGTTATCGACCGCAACCGTGTACTGCGCGTAGACGCTGGTGCGGTCCGGCCGCCGGGCGATTTTTTCGATCCGGTCCCCGAGCAGCTGGTTGTAGTGATTGCCGAGGACGATGCGCTGATCGATTTCCCACTCGAAGCGCTCCAGCTTGGCCAGCACGATCGCGCATTGCAGCGTATCCATGCGGCCGCCGACGCCGACGCGCGTATGCACGTAGCGCTGCGACTGGCCATGCACCCGGATTTCGCGCATCGCCGTGGCAAGCGCGTCGTCGCTGGTGAATATCGCGCCTCCGTCGCCATAGCAGCCGAGCGGCTTGCTCGGAAAAAAGCTGGTGCAACCGATGGCGGACAGGTTGCAGCTCTTCCTGCCCTTGTAAGTGGCGCCAAAACTCTGCGCCGCATCTTCGATGACCGTCAGGCCATGCCGCTGCGCGATGGCATTGATCTCGTCCATGTCGGCCGGTTGGCCGTACAGCGAAACCGGAATGATGGCGCGGGTGCGGGAAGTGATCTTCTCTTCGATCAGGCTGGCGTCGATGTTGCAGGTATCCGGTTCGATATCGACGTACACCGGTATCGCGCCCAGCAGCACGATCACTTCCGCAGTCGCAACGAACGAGAACGGGGTGGTGATCACTTCATCACCGGGCCGGATGCCGATCGCCATCAGCGAAATCAGCAGTGCTTCGGTGCCGGAAGCCACCGTGATGCAATGCCGCGCTCCGGTATAGAGCTCGAGCCTGCGCTCGAGCTCCGCCACTTCGGGCCCCATGATGTAATTGCCATGGTCGAGCACGTCCTGGATGCGCCTGTCGATGTCCGAGCGCAGCGCCTGGTATTGTGATTTGAGGTCGATGAATTCCATATTCACAGGGTGTCCATGGTTATGGTTCGAATTTGGGGAGCAGCGTACAGGTCCCTGACTTCAGGACATAACGATCGCCGGAACCGGCGCACAGGGCTTCGCCGTCCCCGGTTTGCGGCAGGTCGAGGCGCTCGCCGTGGCGGCCGATCCATCCGATCCGCCTTGCGGGAACGCCGGCCACCAGCGCGAAATCCGGCACGTCCCGGTTAACGACTGCGCCCGCTCCAACGAATGCGTATGCACCCACCGTGACGCCGCATACGACGGTGGAGTTGGCCCCGAGCGTGGCGCCACGCCGGATCAGGGTCTTGCGATACTCGTTCTTGCGCGTCACTGCCGAACGCGGGTTGTAGACGTTGGTAAACACCATGCTGGGGCCGCAGAACACGTCGTCCTCGATGGTCACCGCGTCGTAGATCGACACATTGTTCTGGACCTTCACATTACGGCCGAGCACGACATCATTGCCGACGAACACGTTCTGGCCCAGGGAGCAGGCTTCGCAGATTCGCGCGCCCGCGCAAACATGGGAAAAATGCCAGACGCGGGTGCCGGCGCCGAGTTGCGCGCCGAGGTCGACGATCGCACTGGGGTGTATGGCAACCTGCATGTCAATACTCCAGCGGCATGGCTACCCGTTTGCCGTCACGTGCGGACAGGTAGGTGCCGATCAGGATTTCAAGCGTCTTCAACCCTTCCCGTCCATCGGTCTCCGGCTCGGCCTCGCCGCGCAACACCCTGATCACATTGTCGTAATACTGCGCATGCCCGAATCCGTACACCGAGCTTATCTGGTAACTGGACTCCTTGACCCGCTCATCGTCCTCGTTCTTGTCGGCGAATTCCCAATGGTGCACTTCATTCAATGCCATACCGCCGATCCTCACGGTGCCCTTCTCGCCGAGGATGGTGATGCTGCCTTCGAGATTTTTAGGATAAGTCAGCATGGTGACGTTGACCGACCCCAGCGCGCCGTTGCGCCAGCGCAGGCTCAGCACGCCCGTATCCTCGACCTCGATATTGCGCTCCAGCGTCGCGGTATACGCATGCAGGCTTTCCACCGGGCCGATCAGCCATTCCAGCAAGTCCACATAGTGGCTGGCCTGGTTCATGAATGCGCCGCCGTCGTATTCCCATGTGCCGCGCCATTTTGCGCAGTCGTAATACTCCTGCGGGCGCGTCCAGAACACGTTCAGGTTGACCATGTTGATCCGGCCGAAGCGCTTTTCCTCGATCGCCTTCTTCAACAACTGCAGTGTGGCGTTGCGACGGTTCTGCTTGACCACGAACAGGCGTACCCCCGCCTCGTCGCACGCGGCCACCATCCGCTTGCCATCCTCCCAGCGGGTAGCCATCGGCTTTTCGGTAACCACGTGGCGGCCCGCCTGCGCCACCTCGATCGCCTGCCGCGGATGCAGGCCGGAAGGCGTGGTGAGGATGAATGCGTCGGCGTTGCACCCAGCCAGCATGTTGCTCAGGCTGGTGTAAGCCCTGGCGCCGGTCTCGATGGCGGCCTCCTCGAGTGCGTGGCGATCTATGTCGCACACGCCTGTCAGTTCGCAGCGATCTTCATGATGTTTGAGCGCGCTGAAATGATTCTTCGCAATGCGGCCGCAGCCGACCAGTGCAAACCGGACCTTGCGACCGAGTACAGCAGGTGGAAACTGGAGCATGGATGGTTTTCCCGTACTTTAAGACTTCACAACGTTCGGCCGGCGTTCCACATAGACGCCGCGGGTGTCAACAATGACTTTTGCGTGCCTGGCGATCAGGTCGTAATCGAATGCGCTGTGATTGGTCGCCAGCAGCACCAGGTCATAAGAAGCGATCGTGTCAGGCGTGATGCGCGTGCTCTCCAGGTCGAAGTGATGTTCGCGCATCTTCGGGAACACCGGCACGTGCGGGTCCGCATAGGCAACTTCCGCCCCTTTGTCGCGCAGCATCTCCATCAGCTTGACCGACGGTGATTCACGCATGTCGTCCACATTCTTTTTGTACGCAATGCCCAGCACCAGCACCTTGCTGCCCTTGATCGACCTCCCCCGGTCGTTCAGGGCGCCGCTGACCTTGTTGATCACCCATTGCGGCATGTCATTGTTGATCTCCCCCGCGAGTTCAATGAAACGCGTATGCAAACCATACTGGCGCGCCTTCCAGGTCAGGTAAAACGGATCGATCGGGATGCAGTGCCCGCCAAGGCCCGGCCCCGGGTAATACGGCGTGAACCCGAACGGCTTGGTGGCCGCCGCGTTGATCACTTCGTAGATATCGATGTCCATCTTGTCGGCGATGATCTTCATCTCGTTGACCAGGCCGATATTGACCGCGCGATGGATGTTTTCCAACAGCTTGGTGAGCTCGGCGGTGCGGGTCGAACTGACCGGCACCACCTGGTCGACCGCGGCGCTGTAAAGCGCCAGCCCCGCTTGCTGGCAGGCCGGCGTTGCGCCGCCCACCACTTTGGGGATGCTGCGGGTGTCGAAGTTCGGATTGCCGGGATCTTCCCGTTCCGGCGAAAACACCAGGAATATGTCCTCGCCCACCTCCAGGCCGCGCGCTTCAAGCCGCGGCTGGATCTCTTCATCGGTCGTGCCCGGATAGGTTGTGCTTTCAAGCGAAATGACCTGGCCCTCGCGCACATGGAGAGACAGCGCGTCCGCCGTATTCAATATAAAACTCAGGTCCGGTTCGCGGTAGGCGTTGAGCGGGGTCGGCACACAAATGATGAGTGCATCGGCCTCGGCCGCGCGGGTGAAATCGGTGGTTGCTTCAAATCCCGCTGCGCAGGCATCCGCCACCGACTTGGCGGCAATGTGCGCGATATAGCTCTGGCCGTGGTTCAGCCGGCATACCTTGTCGGGATCAATATCGAAACCGATCACCCTGAAGCCCACCTGCGCGTAACGCAGTGTCAACGGCAGGCCGACATAGCCGAGGCCGATGATGCCGATCACGGCGGTGCGGTCTTCCAGCCTGGACACGAGCTGCGCCAGCGTACGCTTCGGGTTCCTGTCGCCGACGGCACCGGTCTGGTCGCCGCGGGTGGCTTTTTCACGTGCGTGTGGCTCATCAAAGTATTGCATAGGTATCCTTGCAAGTCGGGTTGAATGCGGGGGAAATCAATGGTTGGTTAATTGGTTTGCTGGACCGGCCGGTCGCGGACCAGGAACGCCTGGGGCCGCAGCGATGGGGTGTAAGCCTCATGCATCCCGACTACCTGTTGCGGCACTGTGGCGTCCGTCGGTTTCGGCGTATATCCAGGTACCAGCATGCGCATCAACGCCCTGATCAGCGCTTTGTCGTTGGCAGCGCAGGCTGACATCATCCGCGCCAGTTGCTCATCCAGCACCGTCGGCTCGATCACGTACTCGGTGGTGGTCATGATGCGCGGATGCTGGCTCGGAATGGCGTCGTTCCCGGCGAACATTTCCTCGTAGAGTTTTTCGCCCGGACGCAGGCCGACGAACTGGATCTCGATATCGCCGCCCGGGTGCTTCGCATCCTTTTCCTTGAGGCCGCACATCGCCAGCATGGAGCGCGCAAGATCGACGATCTTCACCGGCTCGCCCATATCCATGACAAAGACATCGCCGCCGGTCGCCATTGCGCCCGCCTGCATTACCAGTTGCGCCGCTTCGGCAATCGACATGAAGTAGCGCACCACGTCGGGATGGGTGATCGTGATCGGTCCGCCGCGTTCGATCTGGTCTTTAAACAGAGGCACTACCGAACCCGACGAGCCGAGCACGTTGCCGAACCGGACCATGCAATAGCTGGTGCGCGAGCCCGACCGCATGGCAGCCGCCTGGAAGATGAGTTCGGCAACCCGTTTGCTGGCGCCCATGATGCTGGTCGGGCGCACCGCCTTATCGGTGGAAACCAGGACACAGCTTTTTACTCCGTACTTTTCGGCGGCACGCGCCACCACCTGCGCGCCATGGATATTGTTGCGTATGCCCTCGGCCATGTTGTCTTCCACCAGCGGCACATGCTTGTAGGCAGCGGCATGGTAGACAGTGTCAATGCGGTGTTCGCCCATGATCCGCTCGACTAACCCGGCGTCGCACACGGAACCGAGGTGCGGCCGGATCACCGCGTGCGGGAAATGCATGGTGAGCTCACGCTCGATGTTATAGAGCGCATGTTCGGAGTGATCGAGCAGATGCAGCTCCTGCGGCGCGAGGGTCATGATCTGCCGGCACAGTTCGCTGCCGATGGATCCGCCCGCGCCGGTGACCAGGATGCACTGCGCGCGGACACAGCGGGCAAAGAGGTCGATCATCGGCCTGATCGGTTCGCGGCCCAGCAAATCCTCAATCTTGATCTCGCGGATGGACCGTGTCGAAATTTCCTCGTCCGCCAGTTCCACCAGGCTGCAGAGTATCTTCACCCGTGCGCTTGAATTGTTTGCCCGGCACATGATTTCCCTGCGCTGCTCTGTCGTCGCCGACGGAATCGCAATCACGATCAATCCGATATCTCTCTGCTCGACCGTCGGAACCAGGCGGTCCGAATGGAATACCTTCAGGCCTGCGACGTTGCGATTATCCAGCGCCGCCCTGTCGTCGAAAAAGCAGATGGGCCGGTACTTGTCGCTCACCCGCATCGCCAGCGCGAGCTTGGCGCCCGCTTCGCCGGCGCCATATATCGCCACCAGATGCTCCGCGTCGCGCCACCTGCCCACGTTCCCGTTGCGCAGCAGCGCACGCGCAATCAGCCGGGACGTCACCGCGTACGAGAACGCGATGAACCAGTAAATCATGAAGGCGTTGCTCGGCAGCCCCTGGTAATTGAAATAGTACGAAAGAAGATAGGTGAACATTACCGCCGCGGCCAGCCCTATCCCCGCCACGATGAGCAGCGAGTGGTCGATGAAGCGGATGATCGCGCCATAGAGACCCGTGAGCGCGAACACCGCGATCGTGACGACTGCCGCGAGTATGTACGGCGCAATCCCGTAAGGTCTCGCGAAGTCAAAATTCCCGATCCGGAGCAGCATGGCCACCATGAAGCACAGCGGAAGCGACGCCAGGTCCGCGGCCAGCATCAACGCAACTTTTGTAAAACGATTCATGGAAACTAATTTCGTGCTGAACCCGGCGGGATTGGTTGGGCTTCTTGTAGCTTGCATAGGTAAGGTCCGACCCTGACATTTTGAGTAGGACCGCAACGCGAATCCGTTAAGCATTGCGGCTGACTACACTGTAGCGATTAGCTGGCAAAATAATAAGTATCGAATTTCGATGGTTTTTTGCGTGATGCGCGGTTTAGCTGATGTATTTCCAGACGGAGTCTTTTTGCGCTCGTACCGCGGCTGGCGCGACGGCTCGCATACCGGAAATGTAGGTTGGGATGCAAATCCCAACACGCCGGACCCTGTACGACTGACGGCTCTGTTATGAGAAGGAAGTCCTACGCACACTCGGAAAGAAACTGCCGCGCCAACACCGAGTAACTATGGTTCTTCACCACATACTCCCGCCCCCGCAGCCCCATGACCCTGCGCTCCTCAGGCCCCAACGCAAGCAACTTGCGAACGCCATCAACAACCGCTTGCGGATCTTCAGGCGCCACGGTCAATCCACCCCC
>JBBWZW010000481.1:0-6257 GCA_039649305.1 Burkholderiales bacterium | reverse complement strand
ACCTCCACCGAACAACGCGGCATCGCATGAGGACACCGCGGATGAAAATGACACCCCGAAGGGGGATGCAGCGGCGATGGAATCTCCCCCTTGATCGCGACGAACTGTTTCTTCTTCACTTCCAGCTTCGGCGCTTCGGCCAGCAGGGCTTGCGTATAGGGATGGTTCGCCGATGTGAACAATTCCTCGGCCGGCAAGCTTTCCACCACGCGCCCGAGGTACATCACAACGATCCGGTCGCTCACATGCCGCACGACCGCCAGGTCGTGGCTGATGAAGAGGTAAGTCAGCTTGAGCTGTTCCCGCAGATCCATGAACAGGTTCAAAATCTGCGCTTGTATCGACACATCAAGGGCAGCAACCGCTTCATCGCATACAAGGAATTCCGGTTTCACGGCGAGCGCGCGTGCGATTCCCAGCCGCGCACGCTGTCCCCCCGAGAACTGATGCGGGAAATGTCGAATGACTGCCGGATTCAGGCCGACCTGCCGCAATAGTTCTTCGACGTAGGTCTTTTGCTCATCACGACTAATGATGCCGTGCGCGACCGGCGCTTCGCCGATGATGTCCTGCACCCGCATTCGCGGATTCAGCGATGCGTACGGATCCTGGAAGATCATCTGCAAGGCCAGCGTGCTCCGGTTCCCGCCTTGGTCCAGCGCCGGTATCTCCTTGCCTTTCCATAGCCGCGTCCCTGATGACAGCGTATGCAGCCCGACCGCCATGCGGCCCAGCGTGGACTTGCCGCAGCCCGACTCGCCAACCAACCCCAATACTTCGCCGGGAGCGATCGCGAGACTGACGTTGTCTACCGCGTGCACCACTTCTTCATGAACGTTGGCGCCCAGCAGTTTGCCGACACGCGCAAATACGCCCAGCGGCTTGACGAAGCGCTTGGAGACGTTGCGCAGTTCGAGGAGGGGCGGCGTGCTCATGATGTCAAAACCTGTAGCGGATGAAAGCAGCGAAACTCATGGCCACTTTCCATGACGGTGATCGCCGGCTCCTGCAGGCAGACGTCAGTTGCGCGAGAACACCTATCGCGGAATTTGCAGCCTTGCGGCAGGTGGAGCGGCGAAGGCGGACTGCCCGGGACCTGGTGCAGCTTGTGGCCGCGCATGGCGCTCAACGGAATGGAGTCCATCAAGCCCTTCGTGTACGGATGTTGTGGCGTCTCGATTACTTCGCGCACGGTGCCCTGTTCGACGATCCTGCCGGCATACATCACCGCGACGCGATCGGCCAGACCTGCCACTACCGCAAGGTCATGCGTGATCCAGATCAGGCTGGTCCCCGACTCACGGCACAGCTTCTGCATTTCGTACAGGATCTGCCCCTGGATAGTGACGTCGAGCGCGGTGGTCGGCTCATCGGCAATGATCAGGTCCGGCTTGTTCAACAGCGCGATGGCGATCGCCACCCGTTGCCGCATGCCGCCGGAGAATTGATGCGGATAGGCGTTCAGCCGTTCTTCCGGTGAAGGAATGCCCACACGCGCCAGCGCTTCACGCGCGCGCTCGCGGGCGGTTGCCTTGCTGACGGACTGATGGGCGAGCACCGCTTCTATCATCTGTGTATCGATGCGCAGCACCGGATTGAGTGTCATCATCGGATCCTGGAAAATCATCGCGATGCGATTGCCGCGCAAGTCACGCAATTGCTGTTCGCGCATCTGGCGCAGGTCCTGGCCCTTGAACAGGATTTGTCCGCCAACCACTTTTCCAGGTGGATCGACGAGACCGAGGATCGCGCTGCCGGTGACCGATTTTCCGGACCCCGATTCGCCGACCAGCCCCAAAACCTCGCCCGCTTCGACGCGGAAACTGACGTCGTCGACAGCCTTGGCGACGCCGGCCCGGGTGTAGAACCAGGTCTTCAGTTCATTTACGATCAATGTAGGCACGCTCATGCTCATGCTTGCAGCCGGGGATTGAGCACGTCGCGCAATTGGTCAGCGACGAGATTGACCGAAACAATGGTCAGCAGTAGCGCCAGTCCCGGGAAAAAGCTGATCCAGTATTTGCCGGCCAACATGTATTGAAAGCCGTTGGAAATCAATAGCCCGAGCGACGGTTCGGTGGGCGGCAGTCCGAGTCCGAGAAATGACAGCGTCGCTTCCAGCGTAATCGCCGCGGCGACCTGCAATGCCGCTATCACGATCAACGGTGGCAGGCAGTTCGGCAGCAGGTGCCTGAACAGGATGCGCGGCGTGGAAAGCCCAAGCAGCCGCGCCGCTTCGATATATTCCTTGCGGCGTTCGACGATGGCGGCGCTCCGCATGGTGCGCGCGTAATAGGCCCACTGGACCAGCACGAGCGCGAGGACGATTTTTTCCGTGCCTCTGCCGAGTATGGCAAGCAGGATCAGTGCGATCAGGATCGCCGGAAAGGAAAGCTGGATATCGGCGATGCGCATGATCAGCGCCTCGATGCGGCCGCCAAAAAAGCCGGCGATCAGGCCAAGCGTCATACCCAGTGCCAGCGCCAGCAGCGTGGCGGAGGCGCCGACGCCGATGCTGACCCGCAAGCCGTAGAGGATGGCGGACAGCATGTCGCGGCCCTGTTCATCGGTGCCGAGCCAATATACGCGCGCGCCATCAGCGGACGGCGAGCCGGGCGCGAGGCGCGTATCCGATATGTCGAGTTGCGCCAGGTCGTAAGGATTTTGCGGCGCCAGTACCGGCGCGAAGATCGCGGCGATCAGGATCAGCAGCAGGAGCGCCGATCCGACTAACGCGGTCTTGCTTTCAAAAAACGCGGCAATGAAACGCTTGAACGGATGGACCGGGGAGGGTACGGCAGGCACTACCATCATGCAGTGGCCTCACTGATACGAACGCGCGGGTCAAGCACGGAATAGACGATATCCACCAGCAGGTTGATGAAGACATACAGGGTGACGATCATCAGCAGGTAAGCGACGATCACAGGCCGGTCGAGCAGGTTGATCGAATCCAGCAACAGCTTGCCCATGCCGGGCCACGCGAAAATGGATTCGGTGACGACGGCAAATGCGATCAGCGAACCGAACTCCAGTCCGATGACGGTCACGATCGGGACCAGGATGTTTTTCAGCACATGCACGCCGATCACCCGCCGCTCGCTCAATCCTTTGGCGCGCGCAAACCGGACGTAATCTTGCGTGAGCGCTTCGCGCGTACCAGCACGTGTGAGTCGTATGATCAGCGCGAGCTTGAACAGTGCCAGGTTGGTTGCCGGCAGGATGATGTGTCTCCATCCGTCCGCAGTCAGCAGAGACAGCGGCACGCCGAATACATCGACGGTGGGGCCGCGTCCACTGGCGGGCAGCCACCCGAGGTGCACCGAGAACAGCATGATCAGCACCAGCCCGACCCAGAAGGTGGGGAGCGAGAAACCGAGGATCGAAACCGCCATGATGGTTTTTCCGGAGAACCGGTCCGGCCGCAAGCCGGCCCACAGCCCGAGCGGAATGCCGAGGACCACCGCGATCAGCATCGCCGTCACTGCAAGTTCCAGCGTAGCAGGCATGCGCTCGACGATCAGTTGCAGCGCCGGCGCGCCATGCACGAAAGAATTACCGAGGTCACCCGCGAGCGCGTGTTGAAGATAGAGCCAGTACTGCATCCAGATCGGCTTGTCGAGGCCGAGCGCCGCGGTCGCGCGCGCGATCTCCGCATGATCGGCTTGCGGGTTGATCAGGATGTCCACCGGATTGCCGATCGCGTACACGCCCATGAACACCAGCAGTGACATGATGAAGAGGACGAACAGGGTTTGCAGCAGGCGGTGGGTGATGAAGGAAAGCATGGGGGATATTATCGCATCGCGGGGGAACGGGACGATGCAACTTCCCTCTCCCGCAAGAGCTGTAGGGCGGGTCGCGACCCGCCGGATGTGTTGGTGGTGTACGCTTTTATTCCGCCACAAACTGATGCGCAAACGTAAACTCATCCACGCGCGCATTGTATTTCAGCCCCTTGCGTACCGCCCAGGTCGCATATTGATGATGCAGCGGAATCACAGCATAGTCCTTCAGCGCGATAGTCGCTCCCTCTTTCGCAAATGCCTCGCGCTTCTTCGCATCCACCGAAGACAATGCCGACTTCACCGCTTCATCCACCTTCGGGTTGCTGTACTTGCCCCAGTTCCACGTTCCCCATCCGGTCTCCGGATTAGGCGTGCCCACCAGCGAGCGCAATGAGAAGTCGCCCGCGAGCGAACCCCATCCCAGCATCGCCACACTGAACTCTCCCGCACGTGCCTTTCCGAAATAGGAAGACAACGGCAGCGTTTCCACTTTGGCCTGTATGCCGACCTTGCTAAGGAATTGCGCAACCGTCTGCACCACCCTCGCGTCATTCACGTAGCGATTGTTAGGTCCGTGCAGGGTCAGCGCAAAACCATCCGGGTAGCCGGCATCAGCCAGCAGTTTCTTCGCGCCTGCCACATCGTAGGCTTCCACCTTAAGCGTTTCAACGTGACCGAAGATGCCAGGCGAAACGATGTTCGATGCGGGTATGGCCAAGCCTTCCATAGTGTGTTGGACCAGGGCCGGGCGGTTGATCGCCTTCGAGATTGCCTGGCGGACGCGCACGTCTTTCAACGGATTTTTCTCGAGCGGTTTGCCGGATTTGTCGAATACGTAGGGCGACTTGTCGCGCGACTGGTCGAGGTGCCAGAAAATCGTCCGCCACGACACCTTTTGTTCAAGCTTGAATTTCGGGTTGTTGCGCAGCTTGCCCAGGTCCGCGGTCGGGACTCCTTCGATTGCATCGACGTCTCCCGCGAGCAGGGCGGCCAGGCGCGGCGTGTCGGAGGTGATGATGCGGAACGTTACTTTCTCCCATGCCGGTTTGGTGCCCCAGTACTGGTCGTTGCGCACGACTTCAATGCGGTCGCCGCGCTTGAACGCGGCAAATTTGAACGGACCGGTACCCACCAGCGCCTTGCCGGTATTGAAGTCCTCAGTACTCGCGTTCTGCGCGGCTTTTTTGGAGACGATGAAAATCGAATTCATGTCCAGCGGCAAAGGCCCGTAGGGCGCCGCTGTTTTCAGCCGCAAGGTATAGGGATCGACGATCTGTTTGTCGACGATCTGCTTGGTGTAGCTGGTGAACGGGCCGGGGCTGTTGATCAGCGCCGCCGGACGGTCAAGCGAGAACACCACATCCTCCGCGGTCAGCTCCGATCCGTCATGGAACTTGACGCCCCGGCGCAGCTTGAATTCCCAGGTGGTGGGGTCGACCGCACGCCACGAAGTCGCGAGGCCGGGTATCAGTTGACCGTTGGCGTCCACATGCACCAGTGAATCGAACAGGTGCTGCGAGAATGCGATATTGGGAGCGATGTTGACGAAGTGCGGATCGAGGGAGGACACGTCGGACGACAGCGCGATCCTCAGGTCGGCGGCATGAACCGCTGCGGTGCCTGACAACACGGTGCACAGGGCGATAGCAGAAGCCATGAGAGAGAGCTTTTTGTTTATCGTCGACACGGTGTTTCCTTTTTTGATCACATTGAATGGTTGTCTATTGTACGGAAAACCGGCGATTGCAGTTGATGCCCTGACAGGATGCACAGGGTTGCGCCTGCGCATCCGGAACCGGGTCGCCGTCGACTGGTCTGATCGGGGTTCATGACGAGTTTGTCATGCCTATCTGAAAGGAGCGCCACCATGAAAAGAACTGGTTCTGCCATCTGGCAAGGTGATCTGAAGAGCGGGAAAGGTACGATTTCCACCGAGAGCGGTGTGCTCAAGGAAACGCCATATTCATTCAGTACCCGATTTGAAAATGGAAAAGGTACGAACCCGGAGGAATTGATTGCCGCGGCGCATGCCGGCTGTTTCACGATGGCCCTGTCGGCTGCGTTGGGCAATGCGGGATTTAAACCTGAACGACTGGCAACCCAAGCGGCTGTTACGCTGGAGCAGGTTGAGGGCAACTGGACCATCTCCACTATTGACCTGCAGCTCGATGCTAACGTCCCGGGGATAGACCGGAACAAATTCGAGGAGCTTGCGGCGGATGCGAAGAAGAATTGTCCGGTTTCGAGGGTGCTTAATGCGACGATTAATCTGAAGTCCACGCTGCAGGGCTAGCCGAAAGCACTACGTTAAGGCGCCGCGCAGGAATAACTTGTGCAATTTGGCGGACGTAGCGGGATGCGATGCAAGGCGCGAGGAGGAGTCATAGCGAGCTATGGCGACGACGAGCAACGCAGCAGCGCGCCCGCTATGGCCAGCAAAATTGTGCAAGTTATTCCTGCGCGGTGCCT
>JBBWZW010000339.1:0-7881 GCA_039649305.1 Burkholderiales bacterium | reverse complement strand
TACAGCCGCGCGACGTAGCGGATCGTCTGCGCATCGATGCCGCAAATCGGCGCCATCAGTTCCGGGCTGTAGCCGTCGACATTCTTTTTCAGCTCATCGTAGCCGATGGTGCGGCTGGCGATGAAATCATCATTGACCAGTCCCTCATGCACGATCACATGCATCATCGCGTTCAGCAGTGCGACGTCGGTATCCGGCTTGAACTGCAGGAAGCGATGCGCCATGCGTGCCATGTCCGAGCGGCGCGGATCGGCGACGATCAGCCTGGTGCCGTTCTTCACCGCGTTCTTGATCCAGCTTGCGGCAACCGGGTGATTCACAGTCGGATTGGCGCCGATCACGATCACCACCTCGGCTTTGGTCACATCCATGACCGGGTTGGATACCGCGCCGGAACCGATGCCTTCCAGCAGCGCAGCTACCGACGATGCATGGCACAGGCGCGTGCAATGGTCGACGTTGTTGCTGCCGAATCCGGTACGCACCAGCTTCTGGAACAGATAGGCTTCTTCATTGCTGCCCTTGGCCGATCCAAAGCCGGCGAGCGCCTTGCCGCCGTAGCTATCGCGGATCGCTCTCAGCTTGCCGCCGGCGACTTCCAGCGCTTCTTCCCATGTCGCCTCGCGGAACACGTCCATCACATTGTCCGGGTTCATCACGAAGTCGCCGCGCTTGGGCGCGTCGGCACGGCGGATCAACGGCTTCGTCAGGCGTTGCGGATGATGCGCATAATCGAAACCGTAGCGACCCTTCACGCACAGGCGCTTGTGATTGGCGGGACCGTCGCGGCCCTCAACGTAGAGGATCTTGTTGTCCTTGACGTTGTAGGTGAGCTGGCAGCCGACGCCGCAATACGGGCAAACGGAGTCGACCTTCTTGTCCGGTACGGTCATTGCTGCATTACGAGCGGGCATCAGGGCTCCCGTCGGGCAGGCTTGCACGCACTCACCGCACGCGACGCAGGTGGAACCGCCCATGGGATCGTCCATGTCGAACACGATCTTAGCTTCATTGCCGCGGAATGCGAGACCGATCACATCGTTCACCTGTTCATCACGACACGCGCGCAGACAGCGGGTGCATTGGATGCAGGCATCGAGGTTGACGGCGATTGCAGGATGCGAGAGGTCCGCCTTCACGTGCTCGCGGGGAGCAAAGCGCGGTTTGCCGACGTTCAGCTTCCTTGCCCATTGATCGACTTCATTGTCACGGGTGTAATCGGTTTCCGGCATGTCCGACTGCAGCAACTCGATCACCATTTTTTGTGCTTTGACGGCGCGCTCGTTGTCGGTAGTGACTTCCATGCCGTTGACGGGATTGCGGCAGCAGGACGGCGCCAGAACGCGCTCGCCCTTGATCTCCACCACGCAGGCGCGGCAGTTACCTGCGGTGTCGAGTCCCTCCATGTAGCACAGGCGCGGAATCTCCACGCCTTCGCGATCGGCGATCTGGATGATGGTCTCGTTGGCGTTGCCGACCACTTCTTTGCCGTTGAGCCTGAAGCTGACTGACACGGCTTGCGCCTGCGTGATTTCATTACGGTTGATTGCGTTCATTTGTTCCTCACAGCTCATGCGGGAAATACTTCACGACGCAGTCGACCGGGTTCGGCGCAGCCTGCCCCAATCCGCAAATCGACGCGTCGCGCATCACAAAGGACAGCTCGTCGAGCAGTTCCGTATCCCATTTCGGTTGCTCGATCAGGCTCAGCGCCTTGGCGGTGCCTACGCGGCACGGCGTGCACTGACCGCATGATTCGTCCTTGAAGAAGCGCATCAGGTTACGCGCCGCGCCGACCGCGCTGTCTTGATCGGAGAGCACGATGACTGCCGCCGAGCCGATGAAACAGCCGTACGGTTGCAGCGTGTCGAAATCGAGCGGGATGTCGTTCATGGACGCAGGCAGGATTCCGCCGGATGCGCCTCCCGGCAGATAAGCGTAGAGGTTGTGGCCGTCCAGCATGCCGCCGCAGTATTCATCGATCAGCTCCTGGATGGTGATGCCTGCCGGCGCGAGGTGGACACCGGGCTTATTCACGCGACCTGAAACCGAGAATGAGCGCAGTCCCTTGCGTCCATGCCGACCATGCGACGCGAACCAGGCACCGCCCTTTTCCAGAAGCTCGCGCACCCAGTACAGTGTCTCGAAGTTATGCTCGAGCGTCGGGCGGCCGAACAGGCCGACTTGCGCAACGTATGGCGGGCGCAGGCGCGGCATCCCGCGTTTGCCTTCAATCGATTCGATCATCGCGGATTCTTCGCCGCAGATGTAAGCGCCGGCGCCGCGCCGCAAATGGATCTCCGGCATGCCGGCCGCCGGCGGGTTTGCGCGTAGCTTGGCGAGTTCAGCTTCCAGCGATTCGCGGCAGCCGTGGTATTCGTCGCGCAGATAAATGTAGACCGCCGCAATGCCGACGGCCCAGGCCGCTATCAGCATTCCTTCCAGGAAGCGATGCGGGTCGCGTTCCAGGTACGTGCGGTCCTTGAATGTTCCGGGCTCGCCTTCGTCGATGTTGATCGCCATCAGCCGAGGGGCCGGTTCATTGCGCACAATGCGCCATTTGCGGCCGGCAGGGAAACCAGCACCGCCCAGACCACGCAAGCCCGAGTCTTCCATCACCTTGATGACGGACTCGACGTCACGTTCGCCGCCGACGCATTCCTTCAGCAATCGATAACCGCCTTGCGCCTGGTATGCGGCATAGTCGATGAAGTCCAGCGGCACATCTTGCGTCGCGTTCGCGTCCACTGTCGCCTTGACCGATTCGCAGCTTGCATGCGGTACCGGGTTTTGACCGACCACCGCCACCGGCGCCTGTTCGCAACGGCCGACGCAGGGAGCATGAATCACGCGCACGTCCTTGCCCAATATCGCGGGAAGTTTTTCGAGCAGGCCCCGCGCACCGGCGATCTCGCACGACAAGCCATCGCACACCCGTACGGTCAATGCGGGCGCAGCACCGATTGCGCCGTTTGCATCCTCTTTCACCACATCGAAGTGATGATAGAAACTCGCAACCTCATACACCTCGGTTTGCGCCATGCGCATTTCCTCGGCGAGCGCCGCCAGGTGCTGCGACGACAATTGTCCGTAATGATCGTTGATCAGGTGCAGGTGTTCGATCAGCAGATCGCGCCGGCGTGGAGCATCACCCAGCAACATCTGGACTTGCGCAAGCGCTACAGGATCGACGCGGCGGCCTTTCGGCGCCTGGCGCTTGCGTTCCTTCGTCACGGTCGGCGCCGAGGCGACGATGGGGATGACTCTCTGATTCATGCTGGCTTTCACTGAAATTGTCGAAGTCGGCGCGCAAATATGCTTTAATTAACATATTAATGACGGTATTCTCAAAGCAATATAGCAGGATAGTCCTCGCACTAAAATATGCAAAAGATTACATAATGTACAAAGTATCGATCGAGCCGCTATGGCGCATCTCTCGCGAGGACAGCAATCAACCTGCTGGAACATTGGACACCCTCGTACTGTTAAAACTCCTGTACCAGATCAGGTCATCCGGTTCCATCGCGGCCGCGGTAAAGAGCGCCGGGTCGTCATATCGTCATGTGTGGGGATTGTTGCGCGACGCGGAACAGCTGTTCGGAACGCAGCTGCTCGTCAAACAGCCGGGGCGCGGTACGCAGTTGAGCCCGTTGGCCGAGGCCCTTCTGCTCGCAGACGAACGGATACGTGCGCGCCTTTCCCCCACGCTCGAGAGCCTGGCATCCGAACTGGAAACCGAGATCAGCAAGACTGTCAGTGGTCCGCGCAAGGCGTTGCGGCTCTTTGCGAGCCACGGCTTTGCCGTCGCTTCGCTGTCGGAGTGGATCAATGCCATGCATCTGCCATTGGAGGTTCGCTATCGCAACAGTACGGAAGCGTTGGCAGCGCTGGAGCGGCGCGAGTGCGATCTCGCCGGATTCCATGTACCGCTCGGCGAATTCGAGGCGGCTGCCGTCGAGCGCTACACCCGCTGGCTTAATCCGGAAACCCACGTATTGATCCAGCTTGCAACCAGAAACCAGGGCCTGTTCGTGACGCGCGATAATCCGAAGAAGATCGGGTCACTGACCGATCTGAAGCGGCCGGAGGTGCGCTTTGTAAACCGCCAGGAGGGCTCGGGGACGCGCATGCTGCTCGAACTGATGCTGAAGAAGGCGCGCATCCAGACCTCCCGGATCAACGGCTATGAAAGCACGGAATTTACGCATGCGGCCGTGGCTGCCTATATAGCGAGCGGAATGGCGGATGTGGGCATCGGCGTCGAAACCGCCGCGCGTCGCTTCGGTCTCGATTTTGTGCCGCTCGTCAAGGAACGCTATTTCTTTGCTGCGGAGAAAACGTCACTGAATATATCGCCGATGAGCGACGTGATCGATATCTTGCGCTCGGCGGACTTCGGGAAAAGGATAGAGGCGCTGGAAGGTTACGATGCGGGTGAGACCGGACATATCCTGACGATGCACGAGGCGTTCGGGACGGGGAAATGATCAATGCAGGCGTAGGGTACGCCTACGGTTTCCATCCAGGACGACCCTACGCTCGGTCAATACGTCTCGACGTGGCAGCGCCCTTCCTTCACCATACGGGCATGCATCGCCGGCCAGTCCAGGCCTTGCGCGTTGCAGATCTCCCGCATCGCATCCATCACGCCGGTTTCCATCCCTTTCAAGCCGCAAATGTAGATGTAGGTATCACCCTTGAGCAGTTCGACGACCGCACTCCCCGCTTGCCTGATCTTGTCCTGCACATAAGCCCTGGGCTGGTCCGGCACGCGTGAAAACGCGAGGTGCATGTTGATGAAATCCTCGGGAAGCTTGAGCAGCGGTCCGAAGTATGGCAATTCTTCCGGCTTGCGGGCGCCGAAAAACAGCATAAGCTTGCCGTCCTGCGGCTTGCCGCTCGCAACCAGGCGGCGCCGGTGTTCTGTCATGGCACGCATCGGCGCCGAGCCGGTTCCGGTGCAAATCATGAGCAGGTTGGAGCCGGGATGGTTCGGCATCAGATAGTTCGCGCCGAACGGACCGGTCACCCGCACCGTGTCGCCCTTTTTCAAATCGCAGAGATAGTTCGACGCCACGCCCAGCGCCGGCTTGCCTTCATGGTCTTCGAGAACGCGCTTCACCGTCAGCGAAAGATTGTTGTATCCGGGGCGTTCGCCGTCGCGCGGACTGGCGACCGAATACATCCTCATGTAATGGGGCCTGCCATTGGCGTCACTGCCGGGCGGAATGACACCGATCGACTGGCCTTCGAGTATGGGAAATACCTGGGTGCCGAAATCCAGCACGATGTGACGAATGTCGTTCTGCGTATCGGGCGCGGTCAGCCTGAAATTTCCGGCGACCGTAGCCGTGATCGGAGACTTCAGCGTATACAGATTGACATAGGGATGGGCGGCGGACCATGGCGGCGTCGGCGATGACCCGGAAACGGCAGCATTGACCTGGATCCCGGCCTCGGCCTCTCCCTCAACCGCATGCTCGACCGTCATCTCGGTCAGGATGTGGTCGGCGATTTCCTTCTCGGCCGGCAGCTCGTCCCAGGTCAATTGCTCCTCGATCGGATACGCCGCATGCTTGGGCATGTTGCGCCAATGATCGATCGCGCCCGTTGGACAGGGAGAAATGCAGGCGCCGCACCCGTTGCACACGTCCGCCTTGACCACATAGTTGCGGCTGTCGTGAGTGATCGCATCGATCGGGCAGGTCTCTTCGCATGTATTGCAGCGTATGCATACTTCCGGATCGATCAGGTGCTGCTTGATGAGTACGACGTGTTCTGGGGCGTTCATGGCGGGCCAATCAGGGGAGCGTAGTCAAATTTGCCGCTTGCCTTATTACTCCTTCCCCTTCAAGGGGAAGGTACAAGCAAGGACCAATTAATTAAAACGTACATATTCAAAATCGATCGGCTGGCGGTTAATGCCCACCGGCGGCGGCGCAATCCAGTTCGCCATCTTGCCCGGCTCAACTACACGCCCCATCAATGAAGCGACATACGCGCGATCTTCCTCGGTCGGCAGCCAGTTGTTCACGTTGGCCTCCCACTCGGCTTGCGAAATCACGCGACCGTCAGGCGACACCCTGAAGTCGGCAAAGCTGCCGATATGGCGATTGAATGCCTTATGTGGCGTGATAAGGCGGAAGTTGATGCCCGCCTTCTCCAGTACCCGATTCCAGCGGCCCACACCGGCAATCGAATCGCGGATGAAGTCGTCGCGCAACACTTCGTTGAGCGCATTCAGCATCGGCACTTCGCGTTCCGCCAGCTTGTCGTTCTGTACCTCGAGAATCTTGTATTGCTGGTTCTTCAGCAGATGGTCGTCGTCGCGTTTGGTTTCTTCGTAACGGCCTTTCAAGCCTGCACCATAAAACATCGCGGCATTGGAAGACTGGTCGGCGCCGAACAGGTCGATCGTGACGCTGAAGTGGAAGTTCAGGTAACGCTGGATCGTCGGCAAATCGATCACGCCTTTGGCGCGTACTTGCGCCGGATCTTCGATGCCATGCTGCTTCATCACTTCACAGGTACGCTGCAGCACACGCGAAATCCCCGATTCGCCGACGAACATATGATGCGCTTCTTCGGTCAGCATGAAGCGGCAGGTGCGCGACAGCGGATCGAAGCCGGATTCGGCCAGCGCATTGAGCTGGAATTTTCCGTCGCGATCGGTGAAGTAAGTAAACATGTAGAACGCCAGCCAGTCCGGCGTCTCTTCATTGAATGCTTCCAGGATGCGCGGATTGTCCTGGTCGCCGGAATTGCGGCGCAACAGTGCTTCCGCTTCCTCGCGGCCATCGCGGCCGAAATATTTGTGCAGCAGGTACACCATCGCCCACAGGTGGCGGCCTTCTTCCACATTGATCTGAAAGAGGTTGCGCAGATCGTACTGCGACGGCGCGGTCAGACCGAGATGGCGCTGTTGCTCGACCGAAGCCGGTTCAGTATCGCCCTGGGTGACAATGATGCGACGCAGGTTTGCGCGGTGTTCGCCCGGCACTTCCTGCCATGCTTCCTTGCCCTTGTTCTCGCCAAAATTGACTTTACGTCCCTCTTCCGCCTGCGCCAGGAAGATCCCCCAGCGGTAGTCCGGCATCTTCACATGACCGAATTGCGCCCAGCCTTCAGGCGTGACGTTGATCGCGGTGCGTAAATACACATCGTGCCTGGTGGCGCCGTTCGGCCCCATGTCATTCCACCACTGCAGGTAGTTCGGCTGCCATTGCTCCAGGGCGCGCTGCAGTGTTTTGTCTTCCGACAGGTTGACGTTATTGGGGATTTTTTCGCTGTAATCGATAGTGCTCACGGTGTCGTCCTTGAATTGGTTATTTTCTTATACCCGATTGAAATCGAACTGCGCCTTGTTGCCGGAGCCATAGACCTTCAGTGCGCCGAGCTCGCCCACTGCATTCGGGCGGATGAAAATCCAGTTCTGCCATGCGGTCAGGCGGCCGAAAATGCGGGTCTCCATGGTTTCCTTGCCATTAAAGCGCAGGTTGGCTTCCATCCCTGTGAGCGCATCGGGCGACATGCTAGCGCGCTCTTCAAGTGCGATGCGGGTCTCATCGGCCCAGTCGAGGTCGTCAGGGTCGGCGGTGATCATACCCAGCGACATGGCCTGGCTTGCGTCGAGCGGTTGGTTCAGCGTCGCGCGGACTTCCGCAACCTGCGCCTCGTCATCGTAGAAGCGGCGGCCGATCCGCGACTGGCCCGTCACCATCGGGAACGTGCCGAAGTTCATTTCCGAGACAGCGATGCGGGGCGCCTTCTCCGGCGCGTCCGGCAGAGCCAGCATATAAATACGATCGGCAGTCAATGCGACTTCGAGCAGAGTACCGGCGAAGCAGGAGCCCTCCTCGACCAATGCGAAGAGCGAGC
>JBBWZW010000329.1:0-4325 GCA_039649305.1 Burkholderiales bacterium | reverse complement strand
ATTACCACTCCGGCTATCTCGCGATACGCCAGTCGATCGCCGCGCGCAGCAACATCACCTACAAGATTCTCTACAACGATGCGGTGGCAATGACCGGCGGACAACCGGTGGACGGCAAGCTCTCGGTCCCGCAGATTGCGCAACAGGTCATCAGCGAAGGCGCGAGCAAAACGGTGGTGGTCACCGACTTTCCGGAGAACTACACGGCGGTGGCATTGCCGGCCGGCGTCACCGTTCACCATCGCGGCGAGCTTGATGTCGTCCAGCGCACCCTGCGAGAGATCGAAGGCGTCACTGTCCTGATCTACGACCAGACCTGCGCCGCGGAAAAGCGCAGGCGCCGCAAGAAGAACACGCCGGAGCATGTCGAGTTCCCCGATCCGCCGCGCCGCATGCTCATCAACCCCGACGTATGCGAAGGCTGCGGCGACTGCGGGATCCAGTCCAACTGCCTGTCGATCCTGCCGCTGGAAACGGAACTCGGCCGCAAACGGCATATCGATCAATCCTCCTGCAACAAGGATTACTCCTGCGTCGAGGGTTTCTGCCCGAGCTTTGTTTCCGTGATCGGCGGAAGCCTGAAGAAACCGGCAGCCGCGACTATCACGCTCGAACAGTTGGAGGAGATGCTCACGAGGTATCCACTTCCCGCGCGCTACGATTTTCACAAGCCATTCGAAATGCTGGTCGCCGGTGTCGGCGGCACCGGTGTCGTCACTGTCGGTGCATTGATCACCATGGCCGCTCATCTCGAAGGGAAGGGCGCTTCCACACTCGACTTCATGGGCTTTGCGCAAAAGGGCGGAGCGGTCATGTCGCATGTGCGCATCGGACAGTCACCCTCAGCGCTGAACCAGGTGCGCATCGACGTGCAGCAAGCGGATGCGATTCTTGCCTGCGACCTGGTCGTCGCCGCGATGCCCGATGCGCTTGCGGTTATGCGCAACAGTCACACACGGGTAGTTGCGAACGACCGCGAGATACCGACTGCGGAATTCACTCGCAACCCGGATGCGACGGTGAACAAGGATGCATTGCTGGCACACCTGCGCAAGGTGGCTGGTGATGCGAATGTGTCCGCAATCGATGCACAGGAAGCGGCATCGCAAACCCTCGGCGACCCGATCGCAGCCAACATTCTGTTGATGGGCTATGCATGGCAGAAGGGGCTGGTTCCAGTGAGCCTGCGAGCCCTGATGGCAGCGATCGAGCTGAACAATGTCGCGATCGGGATGAACAAGAAGGCGTTCATGCTGGGGCGACTGGCTGCGGCGGACATGTCCGCGTCAGGCACGCTCGGCCAGGCCAAAGTGGTCCAGTTCACGGCGCCCAGGCCGCTGGAAGAAATGGTCGCCTTCCGTGCGGACTGGTTGAAGAAGTACCAGGACGAACGCTATGCGCAGCGTTATGTGGAAGCGGTAAGGAAAATCGAGCGCAAAGAAATGGAGCTCGACGGCGCAAATTCGAAGAAGCCGTTGACCAAAGCGGTAGCACGCAGTCTGTTCAAGCTGATGGCATACAAGGACGAATACGAAGTCGCGCGTTTGCACACTACATCGGCTTTCAGGAAACAGATCGAGGCGCAGTTTCAGGGCGACTACACACTCGAATTTCATCTCGCACCGCCGCTGCTGGCGAGGAAAAAGCCGGGTTCAGACGTGCCTGCAAAAATCGCGTTCGGGGGATGGATGATGCAGGCATTCCGGGCCTTGGCGCCTCTCAAGGTTTTGCGTGGCACACCGTTTGATGTGTTTGGCTACACTGCGGAGCGCAGGCGTGAAAGGATGTTGAGGGACGACTACTTCAGGTTCGTGGATGAGGCTTCTGAAAAGCTCAGCGCGGATAACAAGGGAGTGATGCTGAAGCTTGCACAGCTGCCTGAGAAGGTGCGGGGATATGGGCATGTGAAACTTGCTGCGATGGAGAAGGCGGAGAATGAGGCGAGGGTGTTGAGAGAGCAGATGGAGCAGGGGACGCGCGGCGTAGCGGTTGTGCAATTACATCGAATTTTGGGCAGCTCTTAAAACTCCGGTTTGGCCCAGCCCCTTCCCCCTTGCAGGGGGAAGGAGCAAAGCACAAAGCACAAAGCGCGTGGCTCCCCGATACGCCTACCCCTTCTTTCGCAGCAGTTTCAGAATCTCCGACATCCGATAAGGCTTGCTCACAAAATCGAAATCCCTGAAGCCGGTATTTTCGGCAGCGAGCGCCGGCGCCGGATAGCCCGAAGCGAGAATGACCTTGATGCCCGGAGCACACTTGCGCGCCTCCTGGGCGAGCTGGATACCGTTCATCCCCGGCATCAGCACATCGGTGAACAACACGTCGATGTCAGGCATCCGCTTCATGATGTCCAGCGCGCCCGCGCCATTGTTGGCCGAAAATACTTCATACCCCATACTCCGGAACAGCTCGACGGCCACATCGAGAACATCGGGCTGGTCATCGACGACCAGCGCCTTGTCGTTGCCGGCATTGGTGTCAGCGGAAGCGAGCTCTTCCTCAGTAGCTTCAAGCGCCGGCAGGTACAGGGATACCGCAGTGCCTTTGCCGACTTCCGACTCCAGTACCAGGTCGCCGCCAGACTGGTGAACGAGCCCGTAAACCTGGCTCAGGCCCATGCCGGTCCCTTTGCCCGGCCCCTTCGTGGTGAAGAAGGGCTCGATCGCATGGGCTGCGACCTCGGCCGGCATGCCCATGCCCGTGTCCCTGACCGTCAGTTTGACGAATCGACCTTGCGGCAGGTTACCCACCTCGTTTTGGCGGAGCTCGACATTTTCTGTCGTGATCGCGAGCGTGCCGCCATCGGGCATCGCATCGTGCGCATTGGTCACGAGATTCAATAGCGCCGCTTCGAACTGCGTGGCATCCAGGAACACCGGATTCAGCCGTGCTTGCGCGTTCAGCTCAAATTTCACAGCATCGCCGCAGGCTCGCCGGAGCACGGCTTCGAACGCATTGATAACGGAATTCAGGTTGTACTTGTTCTGCTGCAGCGGTTGCCTGCGTGCGAACGACAGGAGTTGCCCGGTAAGTGTCGCGCCTCGCGTCGCGGCTCGTTGCATGCTTTCAATCGTCTTCGCGGCGAATGGACCTTGCACTTCATTCGAGAGAAGTTCCAGTCCGCTGACGATGACCGCAAGCAGGTTGTTGAAGTCATGGGCGACGCCGCCTGTCAGCTTGCCGAGTGCCTCCAGTTTTTGCGACTGGAACAGCGCTTCCTTCGCGCGCTCGAGCGCGGCCGCCGCATCTCGCCGTTCCGTGATATCGCGAGTGATTTTGGCGAAGCCGACCAGTTCGCCCATGTCATTGCGTATCCGGTCGATCACCACGTGAGCCCAAAACCGGGTGCCGTCCTTACGTACACGCCAGCCTTCGCTTTCAAACCGGCCTTCGGTAGTGGCGATGTGCAGCGCCCTTGCAGGCAGCCCGGCCGCACTTTCTTCCTTGGTATAAAAGCGGGAGAAGTGGGTATTGAGGACTTCGTCACGGCGGTAGCCCTTGATGCGTTCGGCGCCGGAATTCCAGTTTGTGACCTCGCCATCCGGTGACAGCATATAGATCGCGTAGTCGGTTACGCCCTGGACCAGCATCCGGAATCGTTCTTCACTTGCGTGCAATGCTTCGTCGGCGCGCTTGCGTTCAGTGATGTCACGAGTAATTTTGGCGAAACCGATCAGTTCGCCGTCGCTGTCACGAATCGGATCGATGACGACATTGGCCCAGAATAGGGTTCCGTCCTTGCGTACGCGCCAACCTTCGCCCTCGAATTTTCCTTGTTCCAGCGCGGTGCGCAATCCCCGTTCCGGAAGGCCGGCGGCGCGGTCCGCCTCGGAATAAAAACGCGAGAAATGCTCGCCGATGATTTCATCCTGCGTGTAGCCCTTGATACGCTGCGCACCAGCATTCCAGCTGATGACGTATCCATCGGGCGACAGCATGTAGAGCGCATAGTCCGCAACGCTTTCGATGAAGAGGCGCAGACGTGTGGCGTCGGTCAATGCCGACTTCACACCTTTTGAATCTTGCGCCATTGGTTCCTGTTTGGGTTCCATGCCGGCATCAATCTGGATAAATGAGAAAGAAGGATTTTACACCCATCGCTCCGAGCGATTCCCGGGCGGAAAGGTTGCTCCGAGGCAGACAGGACTACGGACTTAAAGTTGCTTTTCACGCGTCTGACTGCATATTAAAAACGCGTGTCGCCTTACATATAAAACGTTTGAATCGGCGTGGACCCGGCTATAGGAAACGCGACTCCAGCATGATCTTTTACGGAGGATTCCTCAGGAGGTGTTAAAGGGGCTGTTAAAAGTTCATTTAAAAAT
>JBBWZW010000366.1:0-18329 GCA_039649305.1 Burkholderiales bacterium | reverse complement strand
GAACTGACGACATTGGCGACCATGCTCGGTCGTCGCCTCGGCGAGATGCATACAGCCCTGGCCACGCCGACGGACGATCCTGATTTTTCGCCGCAGCAGGTTACCAAAGAGGATGCAAAGGCGTGGGCCACGGGCACCCGGCGCCAGGTCGAGGCAGCGGTCGAAGCTTTGCAGCGTAAAGTCGAATGGAGCACCGTCGAGGAGCAAGACCGGATTACGCGATTGATCGGGCAACGCGCGCAATTGCTGGAGAAGATCGACGCGCTGGCCGCGGCGGCGGTCGGGACGCTGAGCATCCGGGTACACGGCGATTTTCACCTGGGGCAAGTGCTGGTCGCTCAGGGGGATGTGTACATCGTCGACTTCGAGGGAGAACCCGCCAAGCCGCTCGAGCAGCGACGCGAGAAGACCAGTCCTCTGCGCGACGTCGCCGGCTTGCTGCGCTCACTGGACTACGCCGCAGCATTCGCAAGCCTGCATGGGCCGGGCGACCTGAGCGAGGCGGAAGAATTGCGCAAGCAGCATATCCTGCGTAACTTTGTCCCGCGGTCCCAATCGACGTTCCTGAGTGCCTACCGGGAAGCCGCGCATGCGGGCCCGCTCGCCATTTCCGAGGAAGCCGAGCGATCTTTGCTGAACCTGTTCCTGCTGGAAAAGTCCGCGTACGAGGTATGCTATGAAGCGGACAACCGGCCGGATTGGATCTCCGTACCGGCCAACGGCATGGCGAACATAGCGGCGCAGCTGCTCGATATGCCACAAGGAGTAACGTCGAATGAGTGAACTGGCCGAACAATTTCCCGGAATCGATGCGGTTACCGTCGAAGCCGTGCTGCATGGCCGGTTGACGAATCCATTCGCGTTGCTCGGCCCGCACCGGTCAGGCGATAACATGATAGTCCGCACTTTTCAGCCGGACGCACGCGCAGTCGACGTGATCGCGCCCGATGGCGGGCTGATCGAATCCCTTTACAACATCAACCAGACCGGCTTTTTCGTCAGCAGCACACCGACGCTTGCGCCAGGCGAACCCTACCTCTTGCACATCACGTGGCCTACCCCCGACGGCGGCATGCAGGTTCAGACCACCGAAGACCCTTATACCTTCGGTCTGCTGCTCGGCGACCTTGACATGCATCTGCTCGCCGAAGGTACACACCGCGAGCTGGGACGCTGCCTCGGCGCCCTACCGATGACCATCGACGGCGTGGCCGGTACGCGCTTTGCAGTGTGGGCGCCCAACGCACAACGGGTGTCCGTGGTTGGCGACTTCAACCACTGGGACGGACGGCGGCATCCAATGCGGTCCCGCGTTGAGGCGGGCATATGGGAGCTTTTTATTCCGCGGCAGACCGCAGGCACACGCTACCAGTATGAAATCGTCGGGCCCGACGGCAACGTCCTGCCGCTGAAAGCCGATCCGGTGGCACGTGCCACCGAAGCTCCTCCATCAACAGTGTCGGTGGTCGCTCCAGTCACATCCTTCCGCTGGACTGATGAAGCATGGATGGCAAACCGCGAACAGCGGCATCGACCGGATGCGCCGATATCAGTGTACGAAGTGCACGTCGGTTCGTGGTTGCGGATACTTGAGGAAGGAGGCCGCAGTCTGAACTGGAATGAACTGGCGGACAGGCTGATCCCCTATGCGCGCGGCATGGGCTTTACCCATCTGGAGCTGCTGCCGATAATGGAGCATCCGTTCGGTGGATCATGGGGTTACCAGCCATTGGGCATCTTTGCACCGAGCGCGCGGTTCGGCACGCCTGCGGGATTTGCCGCCTTCGTCGATCGATGTCATGCGGCCGGACTCGGCGTGGTACTCGACTGGGTGCCGGCGCATTTTCCGTCCGACGAGCATGGGCTCGCGCGGTTCGATGGCACCCCGTTATACGAGCACCAGGACCCGCGCGAGGGTTTTCACCGGGACTGGAACACGCTGATCTACAATCTCGGGCGGCGCGAAGTGAGCGGCTTCCTGATCGCCAGCGCGCTTGAATGGCTGGAACATTTCCATGTCGACGGTCTGCGCGTCGATGCGGTGGCCTCCATGCTGTATCGCGATTACAGCCGCGACCCGGGAGAGTGGGTCCCCAACGTCCACGGCGGCAGGGAAAACCTGGAGGCAGTGGACTTCCTGCGCACCTTGAACCAGGTGGTCGCCGAGCGCTGCCCGGGCGCGATGATGATTGCCGAGGAATCGACCGCATGGCCCGGCGTATCGGCGCCGGTGGAAACCGGGGGGCTCGGCTTTACGTACAAGTGGAACATGGGATGGATGCATGACACCTTGCGGTACATGAGCCATGACCCGCTATTCCGCCAGTATCACCATCACGACCTGACCTTCGGGCTGGTCTATGCGTTCTCGGAAAAATTCATGCTGCCGGTTTCGCATGATGAAGTGGTACATGGCAAGGGATCGCTGCTCAGCAAGATGGCCGGGGCAGATGCTGCGCAGCGCATGGCCAACCTGCGCGCCTATTTCGCCATGATGTGGACCCACCCCGGCAAAAAACTGCTGTTCATGGGTTGTGAGTTCGGCCAGCAAACAGAATGGAACCACGATGCATCGCCGAGCTGGGATCTGCTCGACCATCCGGCTCACCGCGGCGTGCAGCGCTTGGTCCGGGACCTGAATCGGCTATATGCCAGTGAACCGGCCCTGCATCGCAACGACTGCACGCATGAAGGTTTTCGCTGGGTGATCGGCGACGACAACCTCAACAGCGTACTCGCCTGGCTGCGGCAGGGAAGCGACGACGATGCACCGCTGCTGGTGATCCTGAACATGACACCGGTGCCGCGGGAAGGCTACCGGATCGGCGTGCCGTCGCACGATGCTCACATGGCTTCGGTATGGCAAGAGATGATCAACACCGACACTGGCCCCTATGGTGGCACTGGTCCCGGGACAGGAACATTCTCCGCTGAGCTGCAGAGTAGCCATGGCATGGCTCAATCGATCGTGCTGACCCTGCCTCCCCTGTCCGCGCTCGTACTCAAGCGCACACGATAACCATGCCGGCGTCAGCGAACATGCCGGCCATGGAGTCGGGCCTGCCCTATCCGCTGGGAGCCAATTACGATGGTCACGGAACAAACTTCGCGGTGTTTTCGGCGCATGCCGTCAAGCTGGAGCTTTGTCTGTTCGACGCGGAGGGCAGACACGAGACTGCGCGGATTTCGCTTCCGGAATGTACCGACCAGATATGGCACGGCTATCTTCCCGGTCTCGCGCCGGGCACGCTTTATGGCTACCGCGCCTACGGCCCTTACGACCCGGATCGCGGCCACCGTTTCAATCCGAACAAGCTGCTGCTGGATCCGTATGCGAAACTTATGCATGGCCATGTACGGTGGAGCGACGCGCTGTTTGGCTATCGCTATCATTCGAGCAGGGGTGACCTGAGCTACGACCGCCGCGACAGCGCTCCGGCGATGCCCAAGGCCGTGGTCGTTGAATCCTCGTTCAACTGGCATGACGACCGTCCGCCCGCAGTGCCCTGGGAAAAAACCGTCATCTACGAAACCCATGTGCGTGGCATGACGATGGGGGCCGCGCATATCGATCCCAACCTGCGTGGAACGTTTGCCGCGCTCGCCGACCCCTTCGTGATCGAGTATCTCGTCAAACTCGGCATTACTGCCGTGGAGCTGTTACCGGTGCATGCGTTCCTGCAGGATCGCAGGCTGGTTGCGAATGGCCTGAGCAACTATTGGGGATACAACACCTTATCGTTTTTTGCGGTGGAGCCGCGCTATCTCGCTTCGCAATCGCCGAATGAAATGCGCCATGCGATTCGACAACTGCATGCCGCCGGCATCGAAGTGATACTGGACGTCGTCTACAACCACACCTGCGAAGAAGGAGAACCCGGTCCTACGCTTTCGTTTCGCGGACTCGACAATGCCAGCTACTATCGTCTTCACGACAATGCCCGGCACCTGGTGAATTACACCGGCTGCGGCAACACGTTCAACCTGTCCCACCCGCGGGTGCTTCAACTGGCGATGGACTCGCTGCGCTATTGGGTGCAGGAGTTCCATGTCGACGGCTTTCGCTTCGACCTCGGTGCGGCGTTAGGACGTGAGCGGTACGGCTTCGATCCCGGCGCCGGATTTTTCGATGCCTTGTTGCAGGACCCGGTATTGGCAGGCAAAAAGCTGATTACTGAGCCGTGGGACCTCGGTCCCGGCGGGTATCAGGTCGGCAGCCAACCGGCCGGCCTCGCCGAATGGAACGACCGCTTCCGGGACGACGTGAGGACTTTCTGGCGAGGCGACCCGAGCAAGCGCGGGGCGATCGCCGCCCGGCTTTTGGGCTCCGCCGACCTCTTCAACCGCCATCGTCGCCGCGCGTGGGCATCGATCAACTTTGTGACTGCGCATGACGGGCAAACGCTTCAGGACCTGGTGAGCTACAGCCACAAACACAACGTGGCCAATCTGGAAGACAACCGGGATGGAAGCAACGACGACAAAGGCAGCAACTGGGGCGTCGAGGGCCCGACCGATGATCCGGCGATTCTAGCGCTGCGCGAGCGGATCAAACGCGCGATGCTGATGACCCTGATGTTCTCGAACGGCACGCCGATGCTATTGGGTGGCGATGAATTCTGCCGCACCCAGAACGGTAATAACAATCCCTATTGCCAGGACAATGAAACCTCCTGGTTCGACTGGAGCCTGGCCGAAAGCGACGTCGGACGGGCGCTCATTGAATTTACCCGCCGCTGCATCGCCACCAGATTGACGCACCCCACCCTGCGCAGCACGCGATTCATGACAGCGAGTTCGAAAACGGTGCAGGGTGTGCCGGATACTGCGTGGTTCGACGAAAGCGGCAAGGAAATGACGCCGGAGCGATGGGATTTTGCCGGGGGGCGGTTGCTTGCGCTTCGGCGGCTGGCAAGCGAAGGGCGGAATGGAGAAGCCAAAACGGTTTGCGCGTCGCTGTTACTTTTGAATGCGTATACGGAGGATCGGGAGTTTGTGCTTCCGCAGCCTGCTATTAACTGGCGTACGGTGCTTGATGCGGCTGAGCATGTCGCAGGCGGGGAAGCGCCGCGGAGGCAGCCGGAGAGTAACAAGATCAAGGTGGCTGCGCATAGCGCAGTGCTGCTGCTGGCTGATCATGTTTTTGCATAGGGCAGGCACCCGTTCCCACGCGGCGGCCCCGGATGAACCACTGGCGCCTTTGCATGCGCCGGTGCGTTGGGATTGGCATCCCAACCTACGCCCAACCGAATTCACGGAGATCGTAGGTTGGAATGCAAATCCCAACATCGCGGCCCCCGATAAACCGAGACCCGCATTTCAGGTACGTTGTTCGCTCCGGCCAGACCCATTCTTCCGAAAATCCTTCGAATGTATCCCATGCTTCTTCAACAGCATCTGCAAGTGCGAACGATTCATATCACACCGCCGCGCCAGCTCCGCCACGGTACCGCCAACCTCCTGCAGCCCCCGCTCCAGGAACGCTTTTTCCGCCTCGTCGCTGGCAGCGCGTTTTGCGTCACTGAGTGAAGCCGGAGCAGCTGCATCAGTGACGGCAATCGAAGCAGGCGCCTTCGGCCGGATATCCTCGGGCAGATGCGCAAGCTCCGCTGTATCCCCGGCCAGACAAGAGATCCGATAAAGCAAATTACGCAGCTCCCGTATATTCCCCGGATAAGGATAATTCAGCAGGAAGTCCCGCAGGCGCGGCGACATTTTGATTGGACGCCGCTTGAGCGTTTCCGCAGCCTCGTCGCAATAGTAAGCAATCAGCAACGGTATTTCATCCGTTCGATCCCGTAGCGGCGGCAAGGTCAGATGAATCACGCTGAGCCGATAAAACAGGTCCTCGCGAAACGTCCCTTCCTGGATCAGGCGCCGCAGGTTCTTGTTGGTCGCAGCCACGATGCGGGCGTCCACGGAGATGGTCTCGTCCGACCCCACCCGCTGAATCTCATGCGATTGCAGCACGCGCAATAACTTCACCTGGCCGGCCAGCGGCAATTCACCAATCTCGTCGAGAAAAATGGTCCCCTTGTGCGCACTTTCGAATTTACCTTTGCGGTCGTTGGCCGCGCCGGTGAATGCGCCCTTCTTGTGACCAAACAGCTCGGACTCGAGCAAGTTGTCCGGTATGGCCCCGCAATTCACCGAAATATAAGGCTTGTCGGAGCGCGAACCATTGGCATGGATGACCTTGGCCATCAGTTCCTTGCCCGTCCCGCTCTCGCCATCGATGAGGACCGGCAAGTCGGTCGGCGCGGCTTTCTCCGCAATCTCCAGCGCATCAAGCAGCTTCGGATTGTCACCAAACGTCCCTTCAAAAACGAAGCTGCGCGCAAGCAGAGCTCGCCGGCGATCACCCGGCGACAGGTCCACAGGCTCGGGCTCCGAACCGGCCGCCTTGATGAATCGCTCCTTGTGCGACAACTGCATCACTTCGTCACGCAATGCATTCGATTGCCGTAGCAGCTTTTCTATCTCAGCGCGTTCCAGTCGCGAAGCCCAGCGCAGCGTCGAGCGCAGGATTTCTATTTTTTCGAGTAGTCCCGCGTACGAGAGCGCGGAGCTTCCATGCAGGTTCTGGTTAAATAGTTTCATGCTGCGCTCAGCTGTTTCTGGACGAGTTGATAGTACATGCCCCTACGGTCGACCAGTTCCTCATGCCGCCCTTGTTCCACGATCGCGCCTTCATACAGCACCAGTATTTTATCGGCCCGCATGATCGTGCTGAGCCTGTGGGCGATGATGACTGCAGTACGACCTTTGAGTATCTCGTGCATGCTCCCGATGATGTTGCTCTCGGACTGCGTATCGAGCGCCGAAGTCGCCTCATCGAAAACCAGCAGGCGCGGATCATGGTAAAGCGCCCGCGCGATACAAATGCGCTGAATCTGCCCGCCGGACAAACCGACACCGCGCTCACCCACGATCTGCTCGTAACCCAAGGGCATTTTGCTGATGAAGGCGTGGGCGTCCGCCATCTTCGCCACTTCTTCGATGCGCCGGCGATCCGGACTCTCATCACCGCTGGCGATGTTCTCGGCTATGGTGCCGGAGAACAGCAGATTGCTCTGCATGACATAACCTACCTGCGCACGGTAATAATCCTTGTCGATCACGCTCATGTCGTAGCCGTCGATGATCAGCTTGCCTTCGGTGGGTGTATAGAACCCCACCAGCATCTTTGCGAGCGTCGTTTTGCCCGAGCCGCTGCGTCCGACGATCGCAACCAGTTCCCCCGGCTTGATGTCGAGGCTGATGTTTTCAAGGACATACGGCGTTTCATCGCCGCCATAACGGAAGTAGATGCCCTCAAGCCGGATATCACCCTGCAAATCCGGCAACACGACCCGCGACGAAAGGTCCTCCGGCTTTTGTTCCGGCTCCATATCGAGCACATCGCCAAGGCGCTCCATCGAAACGCCGGCATCGTGCAGCATGCTCCAGAGTCCGACCAGGCCCATCAACGGTGCAAGAACGCTCCCCATCAACGCGTTGAACGCCATCAGCTGGCCGATGGTCATCTCGCGTGACAGCACCAGGTTGGCCCCGACCCAGAGGACCGCGATGGTGGTAGCGGCACTGAGCACCTGGCTGCCCATCGAGACCAGTATATTGAATTGCTGTCCCCGGTACTGTACGTCAAGCGCCTTCGCGTATTTCTTTTCCCATTTCAGGCGGACCGGGCGCTCGATGCCCATGCCCTTGATAGTTTCCACACCGCCGAGCGCCTCCATCAGATGCGCTTGCGCTTCGGTCGACGCAGTGAATGAAGCGCGCGCGGAGTTCTTCAACCGCGGTGTCGCGAGCACCGTCAACGCGATGATCGGAATCACGAATGCAATCAGGACCATTGTCATCTTCACGTTGTACAAGAACAGGATGGTGAAGTAGATGAACACCATCAACAAGTTGAGCAGGGTCGTGACCGTCGACTCGGTCAGGAACGCGCGGATCGTGTGGTTTTCCTGGAAGCGCGCATAAATGTCGCCGGTCTTGCGCTTTGCAAAGAATGAAAATGGCAGCGACATCGTGTGCTTGAAGAAGTGCGACATCATCGCAAAATCCATATTACGCACCATGAAGTTCGCGAGATAAGCCCGTATCGTCGCCATCAACTGTGTAAACACATTGGAGATAATCAATCCGCCTATCAGCAGATGCAACAGGCTGACGTTCTGATGCACGATGACTCCGTCGAGGATATTCTGGATGATCAACGGCGGAACCAGTCCCAGCATCTGGATCACGAAGGTAGCCATGAACAGGTGCAGGAGTATCTTCTTGTACGGTTTCAGATAGCCGGCGAATCGCACCCAGGGTGAGCGCGACGCGGCAAGCTGCGCCAGGTTCTGGCCGGGGGTAAAGACCAGGCATGTGCCGCTCCAGCCGCGCTCGAACTCTTCCACGCTCATCTTCCGGAAGCCGACCGCCGGATCCGCCACCCATACCTGTCGCTTCGAAACGCCGTACACGACCACATAGTGGTAGCCCTCCCAGTGGACGATGAACGGCAGCTCGAAGCCGAGCAGCGATTCATAGGTGCACTGGAGCCCGCGCGTGGTGAACCCGAGCGATTCTCCTACGCGCGCAAGACTGTCGAGCGTGGCGCCCTGCGTGGTGACATTGGCCAGTTCGCGGAGCTTGCCCAAGGTCATCGCGATGCCATAGTGCCGACAAATCATCGCAAGGCAAGCGGCACCGCAGTCCATCTCTTCGGCTTGCTCGACCAGTGGAAAGCGCTTGATGACCTTCTCGCCGAGTTCCGGCTTCGAGTGCAGGTCGAGCGTGACCGGATGCTTGCGCCGTTCCGCCAGCTTCTTGTGGCGATGCAGTTCGCGGTCGACAAACCTGATTCGTTCTTCCAATACTTCGCGTAGCTTCGGGTTGCGGTCCAGGATCAGGTGCACCGTCTTCTCGGGAATGACCAGCAGCGTGACATCCGTATTCGCGATCACCGACGCCATCTGTTCCTGGCGCATCAGGCAGGCTCGTTCGCCGAAGATTTCGCCCTGGCGCAGCGTGGCAAGCGGATACTCGTCGCCGTCCTCAATGCGCACGATGCGCACCTCTCCATGCCTCACGACATACAACCTGCGGTCGTCACGCGCGTCCTGTTTCAGGATCTCCCTGCCGGCGTTGACCCGTTTCACGCCCACGCTACGGACGAAATCTTCGAGTTCATTCTTGTTCACCTTGCCGCGCAGGTCGAACAGTCGCGCAACCACGCCCCCTGCCGAACTGATCGCAAGATAGCTGGTGACAAAGCCCATCGCCGCAGGATTGCGGGATACGACCGGCTCGATGACTCCGCGCGGTATGAACAGCAACTCCGTCTTTGCCGAGGCGCGCACGGAAGATTCGTGCCGGTAATCCCGCAACATGGCGATTTCGGCAAAGACTTCGCGCTCCTTGCGCACGCCCATGCTGATCTCTTTGCCCTGGTCTTCAGTGAAGATGCGAACCGAGCCGGACTTCACCACATACAAGCCGTCAGCCGGTTCGCCCGCATTGCATACGGTGTCGCCGAATGAAAAAAATCTCGATTCCGCGTGGCCCGCCACCTGTTCGAGCTCCTCTCGCGAGAACGGAGAGAGTATCTCGACACTCGCGAGAAAGTCGCTGAGGGATGCCTGCTTGGGCGGGGCGTCCATATGTTCAATGGTGTGTGCGCTATCGGGCTTCGATGATGTGTTCCTGTGCCCGCGCCGCCAGCCATTCTTCGCGAAGCAGGCGCCGCACCTCGGTCGCGGCGTCCTCATCCAGTTTCGCCGGGTGTTTGGCGTTCACCGCAAAGATCTCGAAGAACGAGCGGTCGGGGGAAGGAAACGGTCCGAGTACATCGCCGACGGCGGCATTGAACACCTTGGCCTCGACGTCGCTCTTGAGGGAACCGCGCAGCACCTTGCCGATCAGTCCGCCCTGCTCCTTCGTGTCGGCGACGGAATGCTCACGGGCCATCTCGGCAAAGCTGTCCGGATCATCCCTGAGGTGGGAAATCATTTCCTTCGCCATGCCCTCTTTTTCCACCACAATGTGGCTGACCTCGATGCTGTCAAACCTGGGCGAGTTCATTTTGAAGTAGCCTTCAACCGCTTTGTCGCTGCAGACGATCGCCATCATCTTTTCCTGGTACAGGCTCTCGGTGATGAACGTTTCGAATTCGTCCAGGCTGACCCGGAGGGTGTCGAGGTAGTGGTTCATGTCGGTCGCGCGATGCAAACCCTGCACACGCCGGAATTGATCGGCCCGTTCCTGGATATCTTCGGCTGAGACGGCGACGCCCTGCTTCTTCGCCGCGCGAACCGTCACTTTATCCCTGACGAGCTGTTCAATGAGCCCTTCGAACTGCCCGGTGAGCTTCAATGTCCTGATGAAATCGTCAGTGCCAATGACTTCATCATCGATACGCACAATCGCCGTCATGTCACCCGCTCCTTATGTGAGGATCCAGAGATGGATTGCGGTGCAGATTCAACCGGCTTGCTATCGCGCAAGCGCTTTCAGACGTTTCCCGTCACTCAGTATAGTCCGCAAACAACTGAAGGTTTACCGCGATTGCATACCAACTGGCGATCTTCGCCGGCATTTATTGCTCGATTTCAATAACGGTGAAGGGCCTGCGCAAGCTGCATGCACTGTCATTACCATATTTATGGGATGGCGCCTGCAACAGCATGGCGCCTACTATGCACATTGAACCCGGGAATTTCGTTCCGACCACCGTCCCTTTAACGGAGCTTAAATGAGCAAAGCATCGACCGGTCATCTGGCCAGGATACTCGCGAAACACCAGCAAGATTTGTTGCATGGCTGGCTGGAACGGGTTTTGATCCGCATGACCAGCCGCGATAAAGTGGTCGAAACCGACATCCGCCAACAGGCGTCGCGGTTCATCCCGATGCTGGCCAGGACGGTCGAAAAAGGACAGAGCTACGACATTCAATCCGGGGCATGGGATGAAGTCAGGCACCTGCTTGCCGAGATCTCGCAATCCCGGGCTCGCCAGGGCTTTTCGCCCATCGAGACCGCCACTTTTGTGTTCGCGCTGAAAGAGCCTTTGTTTACGCTTATGCGCAATGATCTCGCCAATGATCCGGCCGCGCTGGCGGAAGAAACCGCCGACATAAGTTCGTTATTCGACAAACTTGGCTTATTTACGATTGAGGAGTATCAGAGAACCCGGGAACAGGTGATCCTGCATCAGCAGCAGGAACTGCTGGAGCTCTCCACGCCTGTCGTGCAGCTATGGCAAAACGTCCTCGCCCTGCCGCTGATCGGTACGCTCGATAGTGCCCGCACCCAGGTGGTGATGGAAAGCCTGCTGCAGAAGATCATCGACACCGGAGCATCGATTGCCATCATCGACATCACAGGTGTGCCGACAGTGGATACGCTGGTGGCGCAACACCTGCTCAAGACGGTTGCCGCGGCACGCCTGATGGGAGCCGATTGCATCATCAGCGGCATCCGGCCACAGATCGCGCAGACCATCGTACACCTCGGCGTCAACCTCGAAGACGTGATTACGAAGGCAACCCTTGCCGATGCATTTGTCATCGCATTGAAGCGCACCGGTGCGAAGATTACGTATTCAGAAATCAACTGACGAGGCTTTGATGGACCGTATTCCCATACTGAAGATGGGTCGGATTCTGCTGGTGACAATACAGGTCGACATGCATGACCGCCTCGCCATGACGCTTCAGGACGACCTGACGGCCCGTATCGTGAAGGACCGCGCAAGCGGCGTCCTGATCGACATCTCCGCCCTCGACATTGTCGATTCCTTTATCGGCCGGATGATCAGCAACACGGCGGCGATGGCAAGAATCCTCGACGCGCGGACGGTGCTTGTCGGCATGCAGCCGGCAGTCGCGATCACCCTGGTGGAACTGGGCCTGACCCTGGAAGGCGTGCGGACGGCCTTGAATGTCGAACGGGGAATCAGCATGCTCCAGGGCGCCGGACCGTAACGCTAATACTGTGAAAGGCCTGGGCTTTGAAGATACAGGATGCGCAGTTAATCGTCTTACCGCTCCGATCGGACGAAGACGTGGTCCGCTTGCGCCAGGTCGTGCGCGAATGCCTGGTATCTGTCGGTTTCGGCCTGGTAGACCAGACCAAAATGGTGACCGCGGCCAGCGAACTTGCGCGCAATACGCTCAAATATGGCGGCGGCGGCGAATCCCGGATTGAGATGGTGTCCAACGGCAGCCGCCGCGGGCTCCGTCTGGCCTTCATCGATCATGGCCCCGGCATCGCCGATGTCGAACTGGCGCTGAAGGACGGCTATACCACCGGCGGCGGCCTGGGACTGGGCCTGAGCGGCGCGAAGCGCCTGTCGGACGAGTTTGAGCTTGATACTGCCCCAGGCACAGGCACCACGGTAAGAATCACAAAATGGAAACCTTATTAAATTGCGGGCGCATCATCCGGATTTGCTTCCGGGAGTAATATTGCAGGTGTCGGCAATATTGATCTGCATTTTTGATGGTAACTGCCTCCCGTGCAGGGAGGCGCGACAGACACCCGGCTGACCATGACATTGCGACTTCTCACTGCAGGGATCAACACCGAGCTCGACGTGGTCGCATCGCGCCAGCGCGCGCGGCAAATTGCCGCACTATGCGGATTTGGCGCCCAGGACCAGGCTCGCATCGCCACCGCCGTCTCGGAGCTGGCGCGTAACGCCTACAACTACGCGTCCGGCGGCAAGGTCAGGTTTTCGATCGAAGGAGAAACCGCCCCGCAGGTGCTCGTAATCCGGGTGGAAGATGAGGGGCCCGGCATTGCCAATCTGGACCTGGTCCTGTCCGGCAGGTACCAGTCAACAACCGGCACGGGCCTGGGACTGATCGGCGCCCGTCGGCTGATGGACCAATGCGACATCATCTCCGGGAAGGGCCGCGGCACCGTCATTACGTTGAAAAAACTTTTGCCCGCAGGCGCGCCATTGTTAACCCCGACGCTGGCCGGAGAAGCGGGCAATCAGCTTGCCGCGCTATCACCGGATGTCACGCTTTCCGAGGTCCAGCAACAGAACAAGGAGCTCATGGCGACGCTGGCAGAGCTCAAAGCCCGGCAGGATGAGTTGCTCCAGCTCACCCGCGAACTGGAAGATACGAATCGCGGCGTTGTCGCACTGTACGCGGAACTCGATGAAAAAGCGGACCACCTGCGCCGCGCCGACGAAATGAAGACGCGGTTCCTGTCGAATATGAGTCATGAATTCCGCACGCCCCTCAGTTCGATCAGGGCACTGTCCAGGCTGCTGCTCGATCGGGTCGACGGCGACCTGACGGCAGAACAGGCGAAACAGGTGAACTTTATCGTCAAAAGCGCGGAAACGCTGCTCGACCTGGTGAACGATTTGCTCGATATAGCAAAGATCGAAGCAGGCAAGATCGAGGTACGCCCGGTCGCGTTTTCCGTCACCGATATGTTCAGCGCGCTGCGCGGCATGCTGCGCCCGCTCCTGGTGACGGAAACGGTGAAGCTGGTGTTTGAAGAGCCCGAGGATGCGTGCGTCATGGTCACGGACGAAGCGAAGGTATCGCAAATACTGCGCAACTTCATTTCGAACGCACTGAAATTCACTGAAGCGGGCGAAGTAAGGATCACGGCGACGCATGTGCCCGAAGAAGCCGCCATCCGGTTTGCTGTCAGCGATACCGGTGTCGGCATCGCGCGGGAATACCAACAACTCATTTTCGAAGAGTTCAGCCAGGTTGAAAGCCGTTTGCAGCAACGCGTAAAGGGTACAGGCCTGGGCCTTCCGCTATGCCGTAAACTGGCCGGCCTGCTGGGCGGCCGGGTCGAGCTTGAGAGCGAACCCGGACGGGGATCGACGTTTTCAGCGATCATTCCGGTTCACTGCGATAACAAGGACACGGAGAGCCCCGGCGACCACGCTGCCCCTGCCGACGCCGACGATCGGATACCTGTGCTGGTCATCGAAGACGACACGCAAACCAGGCTGCTTTACGAAAAATTCCTGCGCGGGACAGAGTTCCGCGCCGTGCCGGCAAGGAGCATCCGTGAAGCTGAAGAGAGGTGGTCGATGCAGACGCCGGCGGCGGTGGTGCTCGACATTTTCCTGCACGGCGAAGACACGTGGCGCTGGTTGGCGCAGCTCAAAAACAATGACGAGCGCAGACAGGTCCCGGTTATTGTTGCCACCGAAGTCGACGACCGGCGCAAGGGCCTCGCCCTGGGCGCGGATGCATACTGTGTAAAACCATTGTTTCGGGACGAACTGCTTGCGAATCTGCGCGCATTGACCAGTGAGGCTGCGCGGCCGACCACATGAAAACAAACACTCGAGGTCCCTATGACGCCTGATTTGAATGATTCCCTGCTGCTCATCGTCGATGATACCGACGCGGCCCGCTACGCCAAGGTTCGTATCCTGACGCACGCCGGTTTCCGGGTGATGGAAGCTGCAAACGGCACCGAAGCGCTGGAACAGGCGAGAACCGGGAATCCCGACCTGGTGCTGCTCGACGTCAAGCTGCCCGACATCAATGGCCTGGAAGTCTGCAGGAAGCTCAAGGAAGACCCGCTTACGCGCATGATCCTGGTATTGCAGACGTCGGCCTCTTACGTCGCCAGCGCCGACAAGATACGAGCGCTCGATTATGGCGCGGATAATTACCTGTTTGAACCGATTGAGCCGGAAGAACTGGTGGCGAACGTCAGGGCGCTGCTGCGCCTCGGACGCGTCGAGCGCGAATTGCGCGATGTCGATCGCCGCAAGGATGAATTCCTGGCTGTCCTTGCACATGAACTGCGCAATCCGCTTGCGCCGATCCGAAACGCGGTTGACCTGCTTCGTCATCTCGATCCCTCCGTGCCGGATAAACAGGAGCATGCACGCCAGACTATCATCAGGCAGACCGATCACATGGTACGGCTGGTCGACGACCTGCTCGACGTTTCGCGGATCTCGCAGGGCAAGATCGCACTTCGCAAGGAGCGTATTGAGCTCAAGGCGGTCCTCGAGGCAGCGATAGAAACCGCCGGCCCGATGATCGAGCGCTGGCAGCACAAGCTCAGGGTGCGGTTTCCTGACCGGGTGTTGTGGGTCATCGCCGACGACATACGGCTTTCACAGATCGTCTGTAACCTGCTGCATAACGCGGCCAAGTTTACCGAACCGGGCGGCGAACTGGCGCTCGTGGCAGAGCGAGTTGACGACTGCGTTGTCATCAAAGTGCTGGACAATGGGATCGGGGTTCCGCAGGACCGGTTGCTTTCCATTTTCAACCTGTTTTCGCAGGCGGAACATGCTCCCGGCCGGGCGCAGGACGGCCTGGGCATCGGCCTCGCCCTGGTGAAAAACCTGGTTGAACTTCATGGAGGAACCGTGAAGGCGGCCAGTCCCGGCCGCGGCCAGGGAAGCACATTTGAAATATGCCTGCCTATCATTTCGCCCGACCAGTCGTCGCCCTTGCAGGAGCCGGTCGGAGCACAGAACGGCAGCGGCAGCCTTCGCGTTCTCGTCGTGGACGACAATGTCGATGCCGCCGACACCTTGTGTTCACTGCTTGAGATGCATGGTCACGAAGTGCAGAAAAGTTATAACGGAGCGGGAGCAATCGAAACGGCGCTTCGCTTTCAACCCGAAGTTGTTTTGCTCGATCTCAGCCTGCCGGACATGAGCGGGTTCACGGTCGCTGCGCAACTGCGCCAGATGCGTGGGATGGATAAGGCCATCATTGTGGCGCTTACCGGCTTCGGCCAGGAAAAAGACCGGGCCCGTGTACTCGCCGCCGGGTTCAACCATCACCTGACCAAGCCAGTCCCGTTCGACGTGCTCGCCGCCACCATCCGCGATTCCGCGCGCGACCGGAGCTGAGCTCGCACGCATCACGATTTGAGTCACTTAAAGCTGCTTTGCGCATAGAGCAATCTCTGATAAATTTCATAACGGCCATGGCCGGTGGAGGCCTCGCATGTCTCCCGCTCACGCTCAATGCACGCTCGTTGATTCCATTCATCTTCTCCAAACGTAATGCCTAAATCCTTACCTGCCGATCCCCTCACCAAGCTGGACTACGAAGTATTGGCGGACTTCCGTTATCAGCTCCGGCGCTTCCTGCGATTCAGCGAGGAAGTCAGCCAGGAACATGGAATCACCGTATTGCAATACCTGCTGTTGTTGCAGGTGAAAGGCTTTCCCGGAAGAGAATGGGCCACGATCGCCGAGCTCGCCGAACGCTTGCAATCGCATCACCACGGTGTGGTCGCACTGACCTCGCGCTGTGAAAAAGCCGGCCTGGTCGAGCGCCGGCCTGGGCGCGACGACAAGCGCTCGGTGGAGGTGTTCCTGAAGCCCAAAGGTGAAAAACTGTTGCGCGAACTAGCTCTGGTGCACAGGGACCAACTGGTCGACCTGCATGAAGTGTTCAGGATCCCGGACGCCGGGATGTTTACGCAAACGAAATAGTCGCAGGATGCGCCATGCGCACTGCGCACCGCGAAGTTCCGGTGCGCATGGTGACGAATTGAAATCCCGCCTTAGCGGGGACGACTCACGGTGTCTTGACCGGGCCGCCGATCTTTACCCTGCCTTCTTCCGATCTCACCCGCGGCACCTTGCCGTTCCTGATGTCCTCGTACCAAAGGTCATGGTGTTCCCTGGCCCAGGTGTCGTCCACATAGCCGGTTCGCATCGCTGCGTATGCGCCTTCCATGCCGACCGTTCCGATATAGATGTGCGCGATCGACATCGACGCCATCAGGACGGCGCCGGCAATGTGTATCGCATTGGCGAGCTGCATATTGCCGCGGGTGTACGTCGCTCCCGGCATGATCATGTCGAGCACAAAGCCGGACGCGCTGACGATCAGTCCGAGCACCACCAGGCCGCCCCAGAACCATAACTTCTCGCCGGCATTGAAGCGCCCTGCACTCGCGTGTCCGTTTCCGCGCATACCGCCCAGCCGCGCCAGCCATTTGATGTCCGCCGCCGCGGGCAGGTTGTCCCTCAAGTAGAGGATGAAGAAGACGATGATCGATACGGTAAACACCGGACCGACAAAATTGTGGATCGTCTTGCAGACATACGCCAGCAAGCCGAACAAGGTGTGCCCGAAGACCGGCAGCAGCACGTATTTGCCAAACAACATGGCGATGCCCGTCAGCGCCAGTACCAGAAAGCTGATTGCCACGGTCCAGTGCACCGTTCGTTCGACCGGCGTAAAGCGTTCGATCGTGCGGCCGGTACGCGCTCCTTTCAGCCTGATCGGTCCACGCAGCAAGAACACCGCCGCCACGCCCAATAGCGCGAGGAGCAGGAGCGCTCCACCGTATTTCGTCAGTGGTCCATTGCGATACTGGCGCCATGCTTCGCCTGCAGTGGTCGCGCGCGGCTGTCCGAGAAATTGCCGCTGGGGCTGGATCAGTACGCCCGACTCGAGCGCCGGCAAGCTTGAGTAGTGTTCGCCGCCTTCCTTGATCAGGCGCCAGGTGGGGGCCAGGTTGCCGGGCTGGACCGCGCTGCGTTCAGCCTGGGTCTGCGTCAGGATGTTGACGGACTCGACCGGCGGCTTCGCTTCATTCACCTGACCCTGGGCTGTCGCTGCAATCAGCAACAAGCCGAATGCGAGACTGGCAAGTTTGTTCATGAACTGTCCTCCTGACGCCGTTCGCGTGCGGATGTAGGGTGCGCATGGCGCACCTACGGGATTCCCTCTAGTTGGCCTTCAGGTACTCGTTCTGGTGTTGTGCGCGGGCACGCAGCTGTGCATCCCATGTGGCTTTCTCACCGGGCTTCCAGCCCTGGGCGACAAAGGAATTTTTCGCGCCTTGCCATGGCGCGGTATCGGGCAAATAGCGATCAGCGGTCTTGGCCTGGTCGAATTCTCCGCAGGCGGCAAGGAGTGCGGCCGAGGCCGAAATCAGGATAACGGGCATCATGACTTCTTCCCTCCGTTCACAGGGAGCGTTGCGCCCTGGTTCGGCGCTTTGCCGTACGCGGTACCCCAACCCCACACTTCGCTGCCTTTGCCACGGCGCAGTACGCGAGTGCGGAAGATATCGGCCACGACGTCGCCGTCGCCGCCGAGCAGCGCCTTGGTCGAGCACATCTCGGCGCAAGCCGGCAGCTTGCCTTCGGAAAGGCGGTTGCGTCCGTATTTTTCGAACTCGGCCCTGGAGCCGTTTTCTTCCGGCCCGCCGGCGCAGAAGGTGCACTTGTCCATTTTGCCGCGCAGGCCAAAGGTCCCGGTAGATGGGAATTGCGGTGCGCCGAACGGGCAGGCGTACGAGCAGTAGCCGCAGCCGATGCAGGTGTCCTTGTTATGCAGCACCACGCCTTCATC
>JBBWZW010000327.1:0-6153 GCA_039649305.1 Burkholderiales bacterium | reverse complement strand
AACCACTACAGCCCCGTATCCCCCTGCACCTCCACCCTCAGGTCCACACTCATCTTCACCATATGCTCCCGCATCAGCATGCGCCATGAGCGGCGTTTATCACTTTCAGCTATGAAACCGTATATGTCGATCAATTCAGCTAACCTTATGAATCCAAAAGAGAAAAAACAAAACTCCAGTAATTTTAAGACAAAGCCTTGACAGCTGTAAGACCGCCTCTTTAAACTCGCCCAGATTGGAAACGCGTTCCACGCAAAGGAATGACGCAACCCGGGCAAGGTGTTTCACGGTTTTGGATACAAAACGTTGAACTACTAGAGGGGATGTGATGCAAAACGCGGCGCAGCACAACGCCATCCGGCAAATCACCGAGGACCGGACGGCACACGATGAAGCGTTCGACTGGCATCCTTGCTCGCAATCGCCCTGGTTCTCCTGTCAGACTGAGTTACTTCCTGCAGCACGACGACACCCTTCGCCTCGCTATCGTTACTCCGATAGAGCAATCCAGCCACGGCTACCCAGGGCACCTCAATCCGCCCGGCGAAATAATCGATAACCCTATGAATACGGCTCCGCCATGAGGGCTTATTTCGTGCACGCGCCGTTCGTGATGCCTTCGCACGAGGTCATGACATTGCCGGAGACGAGCGACCACAAAATGAAAAAAGGTACTCCACCATGAGCAAATATTCCCGTATGCACGTCCTGCTCGAAACCGAGCGGTGTGTCTGGATGGTCAACCCCGGCGGCGCTTCGATCGACGCGATCGAAATGCTCGCGCGTATCGGCGTGAAATGCGTCTTCATCGATTGCGAGCGCACGGCGGTCGACCTCGAAAGCGTGACGGCACTGGCGCGCTGTGCGCAGAGTCACGGGATGGCGGCGATGGTGCGCAGTGAATCCATGCGCACCGAAATACTCGTGCGTTACCTGGACAGGGGGATCGACGGCATCGTGGTGCCGCATGTCGAGACTTCCGCCCAGGCGCGCGCGATTGCCGACGCTGTCCGTTACGCGACGCACGGGGAGCCGGAAAAGATATTTTTGATAGCGCAGATCGAGTCGGACAAGGCAGTTGAGAATGCATCCATGCTGGCCGCTTGCCAGGACATAGACGGGTTCCTGATAGGCCCCCAAGATCTTGCCCACAGTCTCGGATTCTTTGGCGACGTCGCCCATCATGAAGTGGCGCTTGCGATCGGGCATACGGTGGATGCGCTGCTGAAAAAACATCGGATATGGGGCATCCCGACACCGCCGGAGACCGCGCGGCACTGGGGTGAGCGCGGTGCGCGCCTGCTGTACTGCTCGCTCGAACAGATATTGAAGAATGGGTTCGGGTCCTATGCCACGGCAATTGCGAAGCAGTAGTTGACTGAGGGAGGTCGACAAGCAAGATGCATCTAAAAATACTCCCGCCTACAATATCCGACCGAGTGTCCTGGGACGGATTGGCCCGCGCCTACCCTGACGTGCGACGCCGTCGAGCTGAGACTGTCGCCTTCCGCACGTACCCGGCCGCAACCGTGTAGACTCCTCGTCCTCTAAAAACCCATCAACCAAAGAGGACACCCATGCATTTATTGAAGCAAATCACGGTTGCGCTTGCGATCGTTTGCGCGCCCGCCGCAGCAATGGCGCAGGCCTATCCAACCAAGACTATCCGCCTTATCGTCCCGTACTCCGCAGGCGGCGGCGCCGACAACGCGGCACGCATACTCGCCCCACAACTTTCTGCCGCACTCGGCCAGCAGGTCATCATCGAGAACCGCGCGGGGGGCAGCGGCAGCATCGGCGCCAACGCCGTCGCCCAGGCCGATCCCGACGGCTATACCGTCCTGTATGACGCATCGTCCTTCGCCGTCAATCCCGCGCTGCGCAAGCTGCCCTTCGATGCAGGCAAGGACCTGGTGCCGGTATCGCTCGCGGTGACCGTGCCGAACATTATGGTGGTCCCACCCAACGCTCCCTACAAAACCGTCAATGAATTCCTCGACCATGCGCGCAAGAATCCGGGCGATCTGAGCTATGCGTCGTACGGCGCGGGTAGTCCGGCCCACCTGATCGGCGAACTGCTGAAGAACCAGGCCAAAATCGACCTGCTGCATGTGCCATACAAAGGCGGTGCGCCGGCATTGATGGATGTGATGGGCGGCCAGGTGAATGCGTATTTTTCCAACGCGGCGTCCGGCATGAGCCATGTGAAGTCCGGCAAGCTGCGCGCGCTCGCTGTGTCCTCGTTGAAACGCATGGATACGCTGCCCGACGTGCCGACCCTGGCTGAAAGCGGCTTCAGGAATTTTGAAGTGCTGGAGTGGAACGGTTTCTTCGTGCCTAAGGGCACGCCGAAAGCAGTGGTAGTGCGCCTCAATAAGGAAATCCAGTCCGCCATCAATGATCCTGCGACCCGCAAGAAGCTGCAGGGATTGGGACTCGACCCCGTAGGAAGTTCGCCGGAAGAATTTTCGAAATTCGTCCAGGGCGAGATGACGCGCTGGGCTGCGCTCGTCAAGAGCAACAAGATCACGGTTGACTGAACCGTCGCGCTCTTCGTCAGCTTCTTTTCAGCTTTGTCACAGGTTCCTGTCAGGCTGCGGGATTATGATGTGAATTCTCCTTCCTCGCTTAGGGCCCGCGCAGTTATTGCTGCGCGGGTCCTTAGTGGGGCGGCCCGCAGCTGGCAAGGTCTGCGGGCCGTTTTTTTTCGCGCAAAGTATTTGCGTCACGCCACCGAACTTTTTCCCATACCGCTTCCACTCATTGTTGCTGGCGCTTCAAGCCGGCGTCCGAATGCAGTTCTCCTCGCGACATCCTCAACGCCGCCTCAGCCGCACCGGCAGCGCATCAGGCGTCATCGTCAACGTATACCGTTCATTAACCGCCGGCGCGTTATCCACGAGCGTCATCTCAAAATTCTTCGCCAGCATCGACACAAGGATCTTTATCTCCGCCATCGCCAGATAACGTCCAGGGCAAAAGCGCGGGCCCCCACCAAACGGGAACATCTTCCGCGCGGGGTCGTCCATCAATGCGGACTGTTCGGCCGACAGCCAGCGTTCCGGCATGAATTCATCCGGATTCCCGACACTTGTGTCGCGTTGCGCTGAATTTCTCATCACGCAGATGATGATTGTGCCCGCAGGGATGAGCGCATCCCGGATAGGGGTATCAATGTTCGTCTCCAGCGCAAGTATTACTGCAACCGGCTTGAGCCGCATCGCTTCCTTTGTCGCTGCTTCGATGTAGATAAGCTGATCGAGTTGTCGGAATTCGTTTGCGATTGGGCGGCCGGCCAAAACCATATCGGCCTCGGCCGTAATGCATGCCGCAACCTGCTCATCCCGAGCTAAAAAATGCAGCAGCCAGGCGATGGTGTTGGAAGTGGTGTCCTCGCCGGCAAATACCATGGTCACCGCATTGCCAATGACGTTGCTGTCGGTGAAGCCGGAACCGGGTTCGTCGCGGGCGACGATCATTGCCTCCAGCATGTTGGACGGCATCAGGCGCAGCACTGGATTGTCATAGAGTCTTTTGCGGGTCTGGACAACAAGGCTGGCGACCGTTTGCTGAACGCGCGCAGCGCTCGCCAAGGCCCTGCGATCGGCCGGCAGCTTGATGTAGCGCCAGTATGGGAAAGGCGAGGAAAGCCGGCGGCCGAGACATTTGAACAGGAATTCTACGTCGCGCTGCAATGGATTTTCTTCGTGTTCGAGCGTGTTGACGTCCTGGCCCATCGCTAATCCAAGGGTGACATCCAGCGTCCACGCTTTCAGGTCACGCAATACGTCGACCGGACGACCCTTGGCTATTTCGCCCCGCCAGCGGCGCAGCAGTCGCTCTGTCAGGGTGACGAGGGTCGGGAAAAAATGGTGGACTACCTCCGGTGCTAATGCGCGCATGACCAACCTGCGCTGTGTACGCCATTCCTCTCCCTCTGCGGTAAACAGGCCGCGTGCGACGCTTTCCTCAATCATGCTGGACATGCGTGACGAACGGCGTAGCCCGTGGGGGCGGTCTCGCAACAGGTGCGCAATGACGGCATTGTCGGAGAGGACGACGAGCGGCCTGCTACCGAGATAGATCTTGTAAAGAGGGCCGAATTCGCGTGCCCAGTTTTCGAGAGTCACGTGGAAGCGGGCGGAATCGATCTGATGCGTATTGCCGAACAAGGGCAGCTTCCTGGGGCCGGGCAGGTCGGCGAGCTTGCGGGTAGGGGAGTAGTCGGGCGGTTGCGCTGCACTGTTATCGGTCTTTGCATCGTGCGTGTGCATGTTCGCCTCCTGATGCTCTCGTATAGTGCGTGCAGGGTACCGGTAAGGCCCGTGTAAGACGCCCTTTTGGTTAGCAGAGTTTGCGCTTTTCCGGCGCCGCGTTAAAGCTCAATCGCTGGGTGCGGTGCAGCAGGGCCTTACTGTTCGGAAACCAGTGAGCCTCATGAAACCACGTATGAGGCAAGTATGGGACCTGCAGCGTGGCACATTGTTTGCGCGCTGCATGCGGATCCGACGCAGGACTGCTCCGCTGCACATCGACCGTGCATGGAGTTGTTCGCTAAGTTTTGATACATCGCTTATCATTTCCTTGCGGGAAAGCAATACATAAAGTTGCAAGATCGTTAACCTGAAGATGGAACAATCAGACGAGGCCGGCGATGGATGCGAAAACCAAAAAATGGGTGTTTTCAGGCTTGATGGGCTTGGCCGGCACGGGTTGGATCGGAATGATCGCGGCACTTGCGTCAATGCAACAGAAAATGGTTTTCAATCCGAGCCGGGTCAAGGAAGTGGAGCGTCCCCGCAGCAACGGCCACCGCACGAGGGCGGTTGTCTTGCGGAGCAGCGATGGTACAAGATTGTGCGGATGGTTCCTGACGCCGAATGCGCCCGGCACTCACCCCGGCGTCATCTATTTTGGCGGCCGGTCGGAGGAGGTGTCCTGGGTGGCGCGGGATGCCGGAACCTTATTCCCCGGCATGGCGGTGCTGGTGATCAATTACCGCGGCTACGGCGATTCCCACGGCAATCCGGGAGAGCGGCAGATGATCGAAGACGGCCAGATGCTGTACGACTGGATGGCCACGCACAGGCATATAGACCCGGCGAGGATCGCCGTGGTCGGACGCAGCCTCGGCTCGGGTGTTGCGATCCAGGTTGCGGTGCACCGGCCGGCTGCGGCGTTAGCACTGATTACGCCTTACGATTCGATACTCGCTATCGCCAGACGTCGGTTCAGGGGCATGCCGATATCGCTGCTGCTGAAACACCGGTTTGAATCGATCAAGCACGCAGAAAAGGTGTCGGCTCCGGTACTCATACTGCGCGCCGAATCGGACGATGTTGTGCCGCATGCGCACACCGACCTGCTGGTATCGAAGCTCTCGACGGTAGTCCTCGACGAAGTAGTCCCCGCCTCCGACCATTGCGATATCCCGTATCTCGAAGAGACGCAAAAACGCATTGCGCAGTTCCTGCACGCGCGTTTCTTCGTCACACTAGCCAGTCCGGTCCAGGTAACCAACGCAACGAGCACTGAAGCGCTGGCCCTCAATCAGGGATTTGCACCGGGGGCCCAGCTATCGGGCTTGTGATATCGAAGAGGCTGTCCCCGATTACTTTGCCAGTTTCTCCAGCGCCGGCCCGGTAACGCGGCAGATCCGCCAGTCAGGCATGACATCCGCGCCCAAGCCCTGATAAAACCGAATCGCGTTCTCGTTCCAGTCCAGCACCGACCATTCGAAGCGACCGCAGTCCCGTTCCACTGCAATCCTGGCAAGCTCACCCAGCATCGCTTTGCCATAACCTTTGCGGCGATGGGCCTGTTTGACGTACAGGTCTTCCAGATACAGGCCTTTGCGACCCATGAAGGTCGAGAAGTTATGGAAGAACAGCGCGAAGGTGACTGGCACACCATCTTCTACACCGACGATGCTTTCGGCCGCGGGATGCGCTCCGAATAATGCGTCATGCAACACCGGTCCGGTGGCCGACATCAGGTGCGTCAATTTTTCAAACTCGGCGAGTTCGGTGATCATGCCGAGGATTGCGGACACGTCGCCCGGTTGTGCCGGACGGATCAGAAATTTGTTCATCAGTTTGTGCAAGAAACCCCGTCGTTCACGACGGGGATAGCGCGGCATGCACGAGCATGCCC
>JBBWZW010000326.1:0-18064 GCA_039649305.1 Burkholderiales bacterium | reverse complement strand
TTTTATCGCGATGCGGCGCGCTATGCGTTGCCCACGCAAATGTTCTTCCTGTTCCAGCGCATGAACCAGTTGCGCGATCTGGCGCAGACCGATTTGTTCGACACCCGGGTGTTTTCCGATTTTTTGCTCGACAAGGATCCGATCTTCGCGCGGCTGACATTGAGTGACGATGAGCTGAACCTGTACCAGCAGCTGTATGGCCATCTGCGTCCGCAGGCGCCGGTACCCGACCTCGTCATCTACCTTCAGGCGCAGCCGGAGACCCTGATCGACCGCGTAAAGAAACGCCGTGTGTCGATGGAGGGTGGCATTTCTGAAATGTACTTGCACCGGCTCTGTGAAAGTTATAGCCGATTCTTTTATCATTATGACGCCGCGCCGCTGTTGATCGTCAATACGGAACACCTGAATCCGATTGAACGCGACGAGGACTTTGATTTGCTGCTGACACATATTAAGAACATGCGCGGCAAGCGGGAATTTTTTAATCGTGGGGAATAGGATGTCCGGATATCTGCAACAAAGCGATCCAGCAGGTCGCAGGAAACCCGTTACAGCGCCATCGCTGCAAGCGATGCGCAACGCGGGTGAAAAGATCGCGATGCTGACCGCCTACGATGCGAGCTTCGCCTCATTGATGGACCGTTGCGGCCTGGACGCGATTCTGGTCGGCGATTCCCTTGGCATGGTATGCCAGGGACATGCGTCGACGCTGCCGGTGACGATTGCGGACGTGGCCTACCACACCGCCAGTGTCGCGCGCGGCCTTCAATCCACCTTCCTGATCGCAGACATGCCGTTCGGCACCTACGCGACGCCGGAAACCGCCTACAACCATGCGGTGCAATTAATGCAGGCCGGCGCCCAGATGGTCAAACTGGAAGGCGGCGCGTGGGTGGCTGACACCATCCGTTTCCTGACCGAGCGCGCAATCCCGGTATGCGCCCATCTCGGATTGACACCGCAGTCGGTGCATCAATTCGGGGGCTACAAGGTGCAGGGCAAGACCATGGAGGCCGCCGACCTGCTCAAGGCGGATGCACTCGCATTGCAATCCGCAGGTGCGGCCCTGGTGGTGCTGGAAGCGATTCCGTCAGCGCTGGGCAAGGAAGTGACCGAGCTGCTGGCAATTCCAACCATCGGCATCGGCGCCGGTCCTGACTGCTCCGGCCAGGTATTGGTCATGCACGATATGCTCGGCGTGTTCCCCGGCCGCAAGGCGCGTTTCGTGAAGGATTTCATGGAAGGCCAGACGACTATCGGGGCTGCGGTGCAGGCTTATGTCACAGCGGTCAAGGACAAGTCATTTCCGGCTGCGGAGCATTGCTTCTAGCAGTAGATTGCGGTGGGCACGGAGTGCCCACGCTGCAAATTCTGGGATCATTCGGCGGGTCACGACCCGCCCCTACATCCCTGTCACTGAGGCGGACTTCATCATTGAAGCGTGTGGGCCACCAAGGGGGTCACTAAGCGTTCTCGTAACGTGCAAGTCCGGTCTGCACTTTCGCAGCCAGTTCCTCGGCGCCGCTGACTGTCACTTCCAGATCCCGCAGCAATCCATCCCGCACGCCATATATCCAGCTGTGCACGGTCAGCGACTGGCCGCGGTCCCATGCGTCCTGGACGATGGTGGTCTGGCATACGTTGGCCACCTGCTCAATCACATTCAACTCGCACAAGCGGTCGTGCCGATCGCGCTCCGGCACGACTTCGCCGAGATAGCGCCCATGCTTCTGGCTGACGTCCTGCACATGGCGCAGCCAGTTGTCGGCCAGGCCGACGCGGCGGCCGGTCATTGCAGCATGCACGCCGGAGCAGCCATAGTGCCCGCATACGATGATATGTTTCACGCCCAATACATCGATCGCAAATTGCAGCACCGACAGACAATTGAGGTCACTGTGGACGATCACGTTGGCGACATTGCGGTGGACGAATACGTCGCCGGGCAGGAGGCCCAATAGCTCGTTGGCAGGCACACGGCTGTCGGAGCAGCCGATCCACATGTATTCGGGCGCTTGTTGCGCGGCAAGCTTTTTGAAAAAGCCAGGATTCTCCGCTTCCACGGCAGCCGCCCACTGTCGGTTATTTTCGAAAAGTTGCTCGAGCGAGCGGTTGTCTTTTGGGGCGTCAGTCATTGTGTTCCAGAGGCAGGTTTGATTCGCAGGGTCCGCCGGCGGAGGACCGGAGACCGTCATTTTATAGAAAACAAAGAGATAAGACGACCTTCCCCCGCAGGGATATCGGAAAACCGGGGGGCGTAAGAAAAACCGCTGCCCCTTGCGGATCAGCGGTTCTTGGCAGCTCTGGTCATCCAGCCGTTTACTCGAAGAATTCCTTGACCTTGTCCTTCCAGGATTTGCTCTGCGGGCTGTGCTTCGAACCGCCTTCGGAGGTGAGGTTTTCAAACTCCTGAAGCAATTCTTTTTGCCGCTCCGTCAATTTGACCGGGGTTTCCACCAGCACGTGGCAGAACAGGTCGCCGGCATAGCCGGAACGCACACCCTTGATGCCCTTGCCGCGCAAACGGAACGTCTTGCCCGATTGGGTACCTTCCGGAATCGTGAAGGAAGCCTTGCCGTTCAGGGTCGGCACTTCGATCTCGCCGCCCAATGCCGCTTTCGCAAACGACACCGGAATTTCACAGTGCAAATCGTCGCCATCGCGCTGGAATACCTGGTGCGCCTTGATGTGGATTTCCACATACAAATCGCCCGGAGGACCGCCATTCATTCCCGGCTCACCGTTGCCGGATGAGCGGATGCGCATGCCGTCGTCGATACCGGCGGGAATTTTGACTTCCAGCGTCTTGTTGCGTTTGATCCGGCCAGCCCCGCTGCATGTCGGACATGGCGTCGGAATGATCTTGCCGGTGCCGTGGCATTTGGGGCAGGTCTGCTGGATGCTGAAGAAACCCTGCTGCATCCGTACTTGTCCCTGGCCGCCGCAGGTGGTGCAAGTGGTCGGCGAGGTGCCCGGCTTGGCGCCGGAACCGTGACAGGTTTCGCAGTCATCCCAGGATGGCACGCGGATGGTGGTATCGAAACCGTGCGCCGCCTGTTCCAGGGTAATTTCAAGGTTGTAACGCAGGTCTGCACCGCGATACACCTGAGGGCCCGCGCTGCGACTACGGCCGCCCCCACCGCCAGCGCCGCCGAAGATGTCGCCGAAGATGTCGCCGAAGGCATCGGAAAATCCGCCGCCACCGAATCCGGCTCCCATATTGGGATCGACACCAGCGTGTCCGTAACGGTCATATGCTTCGCGCTTCGGGACGTCGGACAGCATCTCGTAGGCTTCTTTCGCCTCCTTGAACTTGTCTTCCGCGCCTTTGCTATCCGGATTGCGATCCGGATGGTATTTCATTGCGAGTTTGCGATACGCTTTCTTGATCTCTTCTTCCGTAGCGTTTTTCGCAACTCCCAGGATCTCGTAATAATCACGCTTGTTGGCCATCTTGTCGGCACCTTACTTATCTAAGCGAAAACGCCGAGCTGTGGATCGCAACGCGATCACACCGGCTCGGCGAGTCATCGCGGCATGATGTACACAGGTACGCCGCGAGACCAGACACGTCATCTAAATCTTACTTGTCCTTGACTTCCTTGAAGTCCGCGTCAACGACATCTTCTTCCTTCGCCTTGCCTTCGGATGCGCCTGCTGCACCGGCACCCGCACCCGCGTCGGCGGCCTGCTGCGCCTGCATGTCGGCATACATCTTCTCGCCCAGCTTCTGCGCAGCCGTCGACAGCGCGGCGACCTTCGCGTCGATTTCGGACTTGTCGTTGCCTTTGATGGCTTCTTCCAATTCCTTGATCGCCGCTTCGATCTTCTCTTTCTCGCCGCCATCCAGCTTGTCGCCGTGCTCGGTCAGGGCCTTCCTGGTGGAGTGCACCAGTCCGTCGCCCTGGTTACGTGCGTCGGCGAGTTCTTTCAGCTTTTTGTCTTCGTCGGCATAGAGCTCCGCATCCTTCACCATCTTCTGGATTTCCTCTTCGCTCAATCCGGAGTTGGCCTTGATGGTGATCTTGTTTTCCTTGCCGGTGGCCTTGTCTTTCGCGCCGACATGCAAAATACCGTTGGCGTCGATGTCGAAGGTCACTTCAATCTGCGGCGTCCCACGCGCGGACGGTGGAATACCTTCCAGATTAAATTCACCCAGCAACTTATTGCCGGCCGCGATCTCGCGCTCACCCTGGAATACCTTGATTGTCACCGCAGGCTGGTTGTCGTCCGCGGTCGAGAATACCTGGCCGAACTTGGTCGGGATCGTGGTGTTCTTCTGGATCATCTTGGTCATCACACCACCCAGGGTTTCGATACCGAGCGACAGCGGGGTGACATCCAGCAGCAACAGGTCTTTGCGGTCACCGGACAATACCGAGCCCTGGATCGCGGCGCCGACAGCGACAGCTTCATCCGGGTTCACATCCTTGCGCGGCTCCTTGCCGAAGAATTCCTTGACCTTCTCCTGCACTTTCGGCATACGGGTCATGCCGCCGACCAGGATCACGTCCTGAATTTCGGACACCTTGACGCCCGCATCCTTGATCGCGATACGGCATGGCTCGATGGTGCGCAAGATCAGTTCCTCGACCAGCGATTCCAGCTTGGCGCGGGTAATCTTCATGGTCAGGTGAACCGGTGCGCCGTTGGCCATCGCGATGTACGGCTCGTTGATTTCGGTCTGCTGCGACGAAGACAATTCGATCTTGGCGCGCTCTGCCGAGGCTTTGATACGCTGCAATGCAATCGCATCCTTGGACAGGTCGAGGCCGTTGATCTTCTTGAACTCGTCGATGATGTAGTCAATGATGCGCTGGTCGAAGTCTTCGCCGCCGAGGAAGGTGTCGCCGTTGGTCGACAATACTTCGAACTGCATTTCGCCGTCGACATCGGCGATTTCGATGATCGACACATCGAAGGTGCCGCCGCCCAAGTCGTACACGGCTATCTTGCGATCGCCCTTGCCGCTCTTGTCCAGGCCGAAAGCCAGCGCGGCCGCGGTCGGCTCATTGATGATGCGCTTGACGTCGAGACCGGCAATACGGCCGGCGTCCTTGGTCGCCTGGCGCTGCGCGTCATTGAAGTAAGCCGGCACGGTAATCACGGCTTCGGTGACTTCCTCGCCGAGATAGTCTTCGGCGGTCTTTTTCATCTTGCGCAAAATTTCGGCAGAAACCTGTTGCGCGGCGAGCTTGTTGTCGCGCACCTGCACCCAGGCGTCGCCGTTGTCGGCCTTGACGATCTGGTAAGGCATCAGGTTGATGTCCTTCTGCACTTCCTTTTCCTGGAATTTGCGGCCGATCAGGCGCTTGACCGCATACAGGGTGTTTTTGGGGTTGGTGACCGCCTGGCGTTTGGCCGGAGCGCCGACCAGAATTTCGCCATCTTCCTGATAGGCGACCACGGAAGGCGTCGTGCGCGAGCCTTCGGAATTCTCGATCACCTTTGGCTGGCCGCCTTCCATGATGGCGACGCAGGAGTTGGTTGTACCCAAGTCGATGCCAATGATTTTGCCCATAGCTTGTTCCTTCTTTTAGTAACTGAAGAGTTCTGATGTGTTGAATATGTGGAACAAAACGCGAGTTTCAAGCGCTTTGTACGCTTTTACTTTTCTTGCGCGACCGTCACCAGCGCAGGGCGCAACAACCGATCCGCGATCAGATAACCTTTTTGCAACACGCTGACGATGGTGTTGGCTTCCTGTTCGGAAGGCACCGTGGAGATCGCCTGATGCTTCATCGGGTCGAGCTTGTCGCCGGCTTGCGGGCTAATTTCCAGCAGCCTGTTGCGCTCAAATGCAGCAGTCAGTTGCTTCAGAGTCATCTCCACGCCTTCCTTGAGCGCGTCGATCGACGGCGTGTCCAGCTTGAGCGCCATTTCGAGACTGTCCTTTACCGGGACCAGCGCCTCGGCAAAGTTTTCGATGGCGAACTTATGAGCCTTGGCGACATCATCCTGGGCCCGGCGGCGCACATTCTCGGCTTCGGCCTTCGCGCGCAGATAAGCATCCTGCATTTCGGTCGCCCGCGTCTCGGCGGTCGCGAGTTTCTGTTCCAGCGAAGCTTCGCCGGGCGCCTGTGCTCCCTCTTCTCGCTCATTGCCGTTTGGAATCTGGCTAGCTTGTTCAGTTTGATCTTGCGTTTTTTCCTGGTCTTGCATCACAAAAGGCCTCCCAACAATTCAATAACATAACGTCAATGCCCGCTGTAAATGGGGCTATACCTTACTCTTTCAAGGGGCATTCGACCGATCTCGGGGAATTTTTGATTCTACTCAGAATCAGTTTCCGGCGTGACAACCATAATCCGCTTTTTCGCGGTATGTAAATCTTTGTTACGCCGGATTTCATTGTGCAGCACGCGGACTAACATATCGGTAACAAGGCGGGAAAAAAACGTCCCGGATGCTAGGAGCTTATGATGAAACTGCCGTTGATTTCTGCGTCCGTGGTCGCCTATATCGTGCTGGCGACCGCATGGATCTGCCATACCGGCCTTTCCGCACTATACCGATCAGGCGCGCCATTCTAGCAGCAAATAGAGGGTGCCCAGCGGTTCACGCGGTGCCCGGACCAGCCGAAATACCATGATCGCCCGGCCTATGAAGGACCGGGCTTATTTTGTTGCGCCCATCAATTTGGCCCGGGCACGCGAGACGTCGGCCTGCCTGTTCTGATCAGCACGCGTTGCCGCTGTTTGCCTGGTCGGCCAGCCGGCCATGTGCTGCTCCGCGATTTCGGCCAACGCGTGAATCCAGGCGGGCGACTCATTCAGGCAGGGAATGTAATGGAAGTCCTCGCCGCCGGCCGTGAGGAAGTCGGTCCTTGCTTCCATGGCGATTTCTTCCAGCGTTTCCAGGCAGTCGCCGGTAAATCCGGGGCACACCACGTCGACCCGTTTCACACCTTGTTTCGCCAGTTTCACCAGGGTCGGGGCGGTATAGGGCTGCAACCACTCCGCCTTCCCGAAGCGGGACTGGAAAGTGACCGCGTACTGCTCCGCTGACAGTCCGAGCTCAGTCGCCAGCAGCCGTCCTGTCTTCTGGCACTCGCAATGATACGGATCGCCGAGCAGTAGCGTGCGCTTCGGCACACCATGAAAACTCATTACCAGCTTGTCGGGCCGCCCATTGGACTCCCAGTGGGCGAGCACTGACTTTGCTAGCGCCTTCACATAGCCGTCATGATCGTGATAATGCTTGACGAAGCGTAGCTCAGGCTGGTTGCGCACCTTCGCATAATGGCTGAACACCGCGTCGCCGATCGAGGCCGTGGTGGTCCCCGAATATTGCGGATATGCCGGCAACAGCAGGATACGCTCGCAACCATCCGCTTTCAGCTTGTCCAGCACCTGCGGCAAAGAGGGATTCCCGTAGCGCATCGCATAGGCGACCTGCACATCATGTCCGCGTTCGCCCAGGTAACCGCGCAGCAGCAGCGCCTGTTTTTCGGTATGCACCTTCAGCGGTGAACCATCTTTGGTCCAGATCGCTGCGTACTTTTCGGCCGACTTGCGGGAACGCAGTGGCAGGATCATGCCGTGCAGAATGAACCACCATGCGGCCTTCGGGATTTCGACCACGCGTGGATCGGAGAGGAATTGCCTGAGGTAGCGGCGCACCGCGGGCGTGGTCGGCGCGTCGGGTGTGCCGAGGTTGACCAGCAGGACCGCTGTCTTGGGTATGCTGCCGTGGGCGTATGCCGGCTCTTTATGGAAGCGCATCGTCGGAATCGTCAGGAAGCGAGCAGTTCGCGTGCATGCTTGCGTGTGGTGGCGGTAATTTCCAGCCCGCCCAACATCCGCGCTACTTCTTCCACGCGCGACTTTGCATCCAGCGGTTCGATACGGGACACGGTCTTGCCGCCGTCGCTCGATTTGCTGACCTGATAGTGCTGGTTCCCCTGGCTCGCCACTTGCGGCAGATGGGTTACACACAGCACCTGGCGATCCTGGCCGAGCCGCTTCAACAACCGCCCGACTACTTCGGCCACGCCGCCGCCGATGCCGCTGTCGACCTCGTCGAAGATCAGGGTCGGGGTGGCGGTTGCGCTGGAAGTGATCACCGATATGGCGAGTGAAATCCGTGCCAGCTCGCCGCCGGAAGCGACCTTGGCCAGCGGACGCGGAATAGTGCCGGCGTGTCCGGCCACCAGGAACTCGATTTGTTCGAGACCATAAGCCGCCGGCTCCACCTCGTTGAGCGCCACTTCAAACCGGCCGCCCGACATGCTCAGGTCCTGCATCGCGGCGGTGACTGCCTCGGTCAGCGATTTGGCCGCTTTCGCGCGCGCCTTCGAAAGCTTTTGCGCGAGGCGCATGTATTCCGCCTTCAACTTTTCTTCCTGGGCGCGCAGCGCGTCGAGATCGGTCGCGTCAGCCAACTGGCGCAGTTGCGCAGACAACGTCACCAGCTCTTGCGGCAAGTCGTCCGGGGCCACATGAAATTTGCGCGCAGTCGAATGGATCGCCTCGAGTCGTCCTTCCACTTGATGCAAACGAGCCGGATCCAGTTCGACCCGACTCAGATAATCGTTGAGCGAATAGACTGCCTCCTGCAACTGGATGCTTGCCGGTTCCAGCGCTTCCACTACCGGCTTCAGCGCCGCGTCGATGTCGGCGAGTTTGCTGAGTTTTTGCGTCAACGATGCGAGCTGCGACAGCATCGGGCTCTCATCCGCTTCGGAAATGATGGTCACCGCTTCCTGCGCACCTTCGATCAGGCTGGCGGCATGCGACAGGCGGCTATGCTCATTGGTGATCTCGGTCCATTCGCCGGGTTTTACCGACAGCTTTTCCAGTTCGCCGACTTGCCACTCAAGGCGCTCGCGCTCCAGCATTACATTTTTTGTGTTGATCTCGAATTCCTCGCGCTGCTTCGCCAGCGCACGCCATGCCTTGTAAGCCGCGGCGACCGACCGGGCGTCTTCCTGCAAATCGGCCTGGCTATCCAGCAGCACGCGTTGCGCATCGTTTTTCAGCAGCGACTGGTGCGCATGCTGGCCGTGGATGTCGACCAGCATTTCACCCAACTCGCGCAATTGCGCGGCGGTAGCAGCAATGCCATTGATGAAGGCTTTGGAGCGGCCGGCGTTGTCGATGACCCGGCGCAGCAAGACGCCGCCTTCGTCGCCATCGAATTCATGCGCCGCGAGCCAGGCACTGGCTACGTCGCTGGTTGAAAATTCCGCAGTGACGTCCGTCTTGCCGGCCCCGTCGCGCACCACGCTGGCGTCGCCACGGCCGCCCAGCGCAAGTGCAAGCGCATCGATCAGGATCGATTTTCCCGCGCCGGTTTCCCCCGTAAAAACGGTGAAGCCCGGTGCGAAATCCAGTTCGATAGCGTCGACGATAACAAAGTCTCTGATGGAAAGTGTGCGAAGCATAAATGATGGAAGTGTTATTGTAAGTACCGCGACGGGCTCGCTATTTTAACTGTCCTTCCACTGACGGATACTCATTCCAGTGGAGCTTCTCGCGCAGCGTGTCGTAATAGCTCCATCCTTGTGGATGCAGGAAGGTAATCGTGTGCTTGGAACGCTTGACGACGATGCAGTCATGGTGCATCAGGCTGGTAAGCGCCTGCATGTCGAAATTGACGCTGACCTCGCGTCCTCCCATGATCTCGATGACGATTTCGCTCGAATCGGGGATCACGATCGGCCGGTTGGATAATGCATGGGGCGCGATCGGCACGAGCACGATGCCGCTCAGCCGCGGATGCAGCAAAGGTCCGCCGGCGGACAATGCATATGCGGTCGATCCGGTCGGTGTTGCAGCGATCAGGCCGTCGGACCGCTGGTTATACATGAAGCGTCCGTCCACCTTTACTTTCAGTTCCAACATACCGGAAGTCGGTCCGCGCGATACCACCACGTCGTTGAAGGCGAGCGCGTAAAAGATAACGGTACCCTCGCGCACGACTGAACCTTCGAGCAGGCTGCGCTGCTCGGATTCCAGTTTTCCGCCCAGCATATCCGCCAGCACTTCAATCACGCGATCCTGCGAAATGTCGGTCATGAAACCGAGGCGGCCCTGGTTGATGCCTATCAGCGGCACGTTGAAAGGCGCCAGCTGGCGAGCTATACCCAACATGGTGCCGTCGCCGCCGATCACAATCGCCACATCGGCATAGCGGCCGATTTCCGCCGGCGTCATTGTCGCAACGCCATCGAGCGCAACGTTTTTCGCGGTGTCTTTTTCGAGTACGACGGTACGCCCGGTACTCTTGAGAAATTCGACGATTTCCGACAGGGATTGCTCAATGCCGGCGGCGCCGTACTTGCCGATTATGGCAACTGTCTTGAACTGGGCGGGAGCGGGTGTGGACGTGGAAGGCAACATGCTGCAGATTAGACCATAATTTAGTTATCTCTTGCAGTTCAATCCAGCCGCATTGAATAATTAATAAATATGCCTCCTATCAGAGCCGTTCTTTTCGACCTCGACGATACATTGTGGCCTATCGTACCGGTCATCAAGCGCGCTGAAACCCTCCTTTTCGAGTGGCTTGCGATCAACGCTCCCGGTGTTACCCGACAGTTCACGATCGAGAGCATGCGCGCCCGACGGATGACCATGCTGGAAGCAGATCCGCGCTACCAGATTGATCTGCGCGCGCTGCGGCACGCCGGGCTGACCGAAGCATTCATCAGCGCCGGGGAAGATGTCGGCAAAGTCGATCTGGCAATCGAGATATTTTCGGCGGCGCGCAATGAAGTCACTCCGTTCGAGGATGTGGTGCCGACCTTGTCACGCCTGCACGGCCGCGTCGCGCTGGGCTCGGTTTCGAACGGCGTTGCGGATCTTGAAACCATCGGCCTGGCGCGCTACTTCCAGGCTTCGGTAGCCGCGCACCGCTTCGGAAGCGCCAAACCGGATCCGGCGATCTTTCACGCCGCTTGCGAGGAACTGGGCGTTGCGCCCCACGAGGCGGTATACGTCGGCGATGACCTGTTCCTCGACGTCGAAGGTGCGCAAAAGGCCGGGCTGCGGGCAGCGTGGATCAATCGCGAAGGATTGAAACCCGGGGTCAGCCTGCCCGAAACGATCCGGCCCGACGTGGTGTGCAACACACTTTATGAACTGGATCAATGGTTGACAGAGCGCATAATGCTGGCACCACCCGCCCGGCCTCGCTAGAATACCAGTATGCAACTTGATACCCGCGCCCAAACCCTGCTCAAAGCCCTGGTCGAACGGTATATCGCCGACGGCCAGCCGGTAGGCTCGCGTGCGCTTTCCAGGATTTCCGGTCTGGATCTGTCGCCCGCGACCATACGCAACATCATGGCAGACCTCGAGGAGATGGGTTTTGTTTCGAGCCCCCACACCTCCGCCGGCCGTGTCCCTACCCCGCGCGGCTACCGCGTATTTGTTGATACCCTCCTGACAGTGCAAGCGATCGACGAAACCACCGTCGAGTCAAAATTGCAACCGCGATCGAAAAATTCCAGTTCGCCGCAGAAAATCATTATCAATGCGGCACAGGTGCTGTCGTCGCTATCGCAGTTTGCCGGCGTCGTCATGACACCGCGGCATGAATTGGTGTTCCAGCAGATTGAATTCCTGCGCCTGTCCGAGAAACGCATCCTCCTGGTGATCGTCGCACCCAACGGCGATGTGCAGAACCGCCTGCTGTTGACCGACGCCGATTACACGCCCTCGCAATTGGTACAGGCTGCGAACTACATCAACCAGCATTACGGCGGACTCAGCTTCGACGATGTGCGTTCGCGGCTGCAGAAGGAACTGCGCCAGCTTCGCGACGACATGACGCAACTGATGCAGGCGGCGGTTGAAGCCGGCAGCGACGCAATGGCTGACCATAGCGACGATGTTGTCATTTCGGGCGAACGCAATTTGCTCAGCGTGACTGATCTCTCCTCCAACATGACCTCGCTGCGCAAGCTGTTCGAGATGTTTGAGCAAAAGACCAGCCTGATGCAATTGCTGGATATGTCCAGCAAGGCGACCGGCGTGCAGATTTTTATCGGCGGAGAATCGCAGCTGATTCCGATGGACGACATGAGCGTGGTGACCGCGCCCTATGAAGTCAACGGCAAGATCGTCGGCACGCTGGGCGTGATCGGCCCCACACGGATGGCCTATGAACGGGTGATTCCGATCGTGGACATCACCGCGAAGCTGTTATCCAACGCGCTGAGTCATCCTCAGTAACACCCACCAGGTTGTTTATCTCACTCGATGCGGACAATTGCTCTTGGTGCAATGCCCGTACATGGCCAGCGCATGTTCGGCGATGTCGAATCCACGCTCTTTCGCTACCCGCTGCTGGCGTTTTTCGATTTCTTCGTCGTAGAACTCCTCGACGCGGCCGCAGTCGAGGCACACCAGATGGTCGTGGTGCGAACCTTCGTTGAGTTCAAACACGGCCTTGCCGGTTTCGAAGTGATTGCGATGCAGTAGTCCGGCCTGCTCGAACTGCGTCAACACTCGGTACACAGTTGCAAGACCGACATCCATGTTTTCAGTCAAAAGGACTTTATAGACGTCCTCGGCACTCAGGTGGCGCACCGGGCTGTTCTGGAAAATATCGAGGATTTTGAGTCTGGGCAGGGTCGCCTTTAGACCGCTGGCTTTCAGCTCGTTAGGGTTGTTAGGCATCTTGTTGGTCGGATTTGAGTTATCTGCTTTATCATATAGCGTTTTTGCACAATTGCTCAACGAATTGAGACTTACTATGCGAATGTTGCCTACCTGCAGTGATCGTACACCCGCCCGTGCCGGTGCATTATGCCTGGTCATGGCCGCGTGCCTGGCGGCCGGTTGCGCATCAAAGAACCCATTGATGGACGATGCGCCGGCACCAAGAGCCGAGGCGGCCGGAGTTCGAGCACCGCAAGCGAATGACGCGCAAGCGCCTGCGGCAAAGACGGAGGCGACCGGCGTGCAAACCACCGGCCCCACCGGTTTCCGCAAGTTCCTCGGAATCTTTGCGCCCTACCGCGTCGACGTCCAGCAGGGCAATTTCATTTCGCGCGAAATGGTGACCCAGCTGCAGGATGGCATGCAGCGGCCGGAAGGAGTGACGCGTGAGCAGGTACGCTTCGCGTTGGGCACACCGCTGCTGACCGACGTATTCCACGCCGATCGCTGGGACTACGTATTCCGTCTTCAAAAGAGGAGCGGTGAAGTGATCGCCAGCCGCGTAACAGTATTTTTCAAGGAAAACCGGGTGGCGCGCATCGAGAGCGGCGCCTTGCCTACTGAGCAGGAATACCTCGCGTTTATCGCGGGCGATAAACCTGCCGCATCCTCCCAATCAAAATAAACATTCAAAGTAGCGCTGTATGAAACAAATGAAAATCGCCGTCGCAGGCGCGTCCGGCCGCATGGGCCGCATGCTGATCGAAACTATCCAGAACGCCGATGATGCGACGCTGGCCGGGGCACTAGACGTGCCCGGCGCGCCCGGCATCGGCACTGATGCCGCGGCGTTTCTCGGCACGCCGGCCGGTGTTCAGATCGAATCCGAACTGGCAAAGGGCCTGGCCAATACAGAATTCCTGATCGACTTCACTCGTCCGGAAGGGACGTTGAAGCACCTGGAATACTGCGCAGCGCACGGTATCAAAATGATCATCGGCACCACCGGCTTCGACGACGCCGGCAAAGCGGCAATTGCCGCCGCGGCGCAAAAAACCGCGATCGTGTTCGCCCCCAACATGAGTGTCGGCGTCAACGTCACGATGAAACTGCTGGAAATGGCGGCCAAGAGCTTCTCGCAGGGCTACGATATTGAAATCATTGAAGCCCACCATCGCCACAAGGTTGATGCACCGTCCGGCACCGCGCTCAAAATGGGGGAAGTGATTGCCGGCGCATTGGGCCGCGACCTGAAGGACGTCGCCGTGTATGCCCGCGAAGGAGTAACCGGCGAGCGCGATCCATCGTCGATCGGTTTCGCAACCATCCGCGGCGGTGATATCGTGGGCGACCATACCGTATTGTTCGCCGGCATCGGCGAGCGGATTGAAATCACGCATAAATCCGCGAGCCGCGTCACGTATGCGCACGGCGGCCTGCGCGCAGCGCGCTTTTTGGCAGACAAGAAGACCGGTCTTTACGATATGCAGGATGTGCTGGGTTTGCATTAACCCGGCGTACGCGGTGAGGCCGTCGCAGCGACTCGCATGAAAACCGCCTTCTCGAACGTATCACTTTCGGCCACATTGCTTTTGCATGCCGCATTGATTACGGCGGTAGTGACCGGTATGTCTCCGAATCCGGATAAGCGGCCCGAACAGCCGCCTATAGTGGTACAGCTTCTACCTGCACCGGTGGAAAACACGCCACCGGCGCCGTTGCCCGTTGCGCCGGCACCGCTGCCCGTTGCGCCGGCCCCTGAGCCGCCCCAGCCGGAAAAGAAACGTCCGGAACCGAAGAAGCAAATCGCCAGGCCCAAGCCAGTGACGAAGCCACGGGAAACCCCTGCCCCACAGGCGCCCTCGCCTGCACCTGCGCCCGAAATACCGAACGAGAGCAAACCGGACACAAGCGCGGTGGCGACCGCACCGACGAGCGCGCCATCAACAGCGCCGGCGCCCGCCGCGCCACCAGCCCCACCCGCGCCACCCGCGGCGCCTGCCGCGTCGGCCAAGACCGGCGTATCAATCCCCGCAAGCTATGCGGCTACCAACCGCAAGCCCGACTATCCGGCGATGTCAAGGCGCTATGAAGAGCAAGGCACGGTTGTGCTGCAGGTGCTGGTGAAGGCCGACGGCACGGCCGGCGAGGTGAAACTGAAGTCCTCGAGTGGTCACCCGCAATTGGATAAATCCGCCATGAGCACGGTGCAGACCTGGCGCTTCAACCCCGCTACCAGCGAAGGCAGGCCGATTGCGGAGTGGTATCAAGTCCCCATTCCGTTTAAACTCCAAAACTAATTCATTTCTGTCGTACACCATGAACCAGACTCTCGGATTCGCCCATTACTGGGCACAGGGCGATGCGGTCTCGCATGCCGTCGCCTATGCATTGCTGCTGATGTCGGTAGTCAGTTGGTATTACATTTTTTCCAAGGCCTGGAGTTCCTGGCGCATCCGCAGAAGCGCCGGCGCACTGGAACACTTCTGGAAAGCGCCAACGCTGACCGACGCCATCGCGGTGGTCAAAACCGCCGACACTGAAAACGTTTATACGCCGCTGGCGACGCAAAGCGCGGAAGCGGCCAACCTGACATCCCAGGCGGGTTCGCTGAATGCGACTACCGATCCGGGCGAACTGATCACGCGAACTTTGCGGCAGGAGATCAACCGCGTTTCGTCGCGACTGGAAAGCGGCCTGACGCTGCTCGCATCGGTCGGCTCGACCGCGCCGTTTGTCGGCTTGTTCGGCACTGTCTGGGGCATTTACCATGCGCTGGTTGCCGTATCGACATCGGGCACCGTGCAGATCGACAAGGTGGCGGGCCCGGTCGGCGAAGCGCTGATCATGACCGCGCTCGGCCTGGTGGTGGCAATTCCGGCGGTCCTCGCCTACAACGCATTCACCCGGGTTAATCGGGTGACCCTGGCTGAACTGGATGCATTTGCGCATGACCTGCATGCGTATCTGACCACCGGCGCCCGGGTCGGCAAATAACACAGGCGGAGCAAGCACATGGCATTCGGCGGTTTCAACGACAACAAGAACCAGGCACCGATGGCGGACATCAACGTCACGCCGATGGTGGACGTTATGCTGGTGCTGCTGGTGATTTTCATCATCACGGCGCCGCTATTCACTCATGCAATCAAGCTCGATTTGCCCACTGCGCAATCCACAGCCGCTCCGGAAAAACCTGAGACGATCTCGCTGTCGATCAATGCGGAGGGCGCCATTTTCTGGAATAACGATCGGATCGAGCAAAAGGACCTGGGCGCGAAGATGGGCGTTGCCGCGCAGCAGAAGCCACAGCCGGATCTGCAGCTGCGCGCGGATAAATCGACCCGCTATGAGGTCATTGCCCAGGTGATGTCGGCGGCGCAGACCAACGGCCTCACTAAGATAGGCTTCGTCACCGACTCGAAAGAAGCGCAGAAGACACAGTAAAGCCATGGCTACCGTCCGAATCGATGGCGAAAAAATCACTACCTGGGATGCGTTCCACAGCGAATCGCAGGCGGTCTTCGGCTTTCCGGATTTCTACGGTCGCAATATCGACGCCTGGATCGATTCCCTCGCTTCCCTGCGGGAGGACGAGGGGTTGACGAAATTCAAACTCGGGCCGGACGAATCGCTGGAAATCGAGGTGCTGCATTCCGACGTCCTGCGCAGACTGGCGCCGGAGATCCTCGGGGCGTTGAAAGAATACACTTCGATAGTCAACCAGCTCTATATCGAGAACGGCGAAGAACCGCCCCTGAGCCTGGTTTTACACTGATTCAGACGGCGCAACCGTCGATAGTCCGCCAGCGCCGCAATAGTTGAATAGCCTGCCAAGCATGGTCGAACCAGTATAATGCTTGGTTTACATCCACTATCAGCCCCATCCCGTCATGCAAGAAAAATACAGCCCCGCCGACGTCGAGAAGTCGGCGCAATCGCATTGGAAAGCGATCGACGCCTACAAGGCTGTCGAACATGCAAAAGACAAGAATGGCAAGGACAAGCCAAAGTTCTATGCCTGCTCGATGCTGCCCTACCCGTCGGGCAAGCTGCACATGGGTCATGTACGCAATTACACGATCAATGACGTGATGTACCGCTACCTGCGGATGAACGGGCACAACGTGCTGATGCCAATGGGCTGGGACGCGTTCGGCATGCCTGCGGAGAACGCGGCGATGGCCAACAACGTGCCGCCGGCGAAATGGACCTACTCCAACATCGAGCACATGAAGACCCAGATGCAGGCGATGGGACTGGCGATCGATTGGTCGCGCGAAATGACGGCCTGCAAGCCCGAGTATTACAAGTGGAACCAGTGGATGTTCCTGAAGATGCTCGAAAAAGGCATCATCTACAAGAAAACCGGCACCGTGAACTGGGATCCGATCGACCAGACCGTGCTCGCCAATGAGCAGGTGATCGACGGCCGCGGCTGGCGTTCCGGCGCGCTGATCGAAAAGCGCGAAATCCCGATGTACTACGCCAGGATCACCGACTACGCCGAAGAATTGCTCGACTACGTTGACAACAAGCTGCCGGGCTGGCCGGAGCGCGTGCGCATCATGCAATCGAACTGGATCGGCAAATCGACCGGTGTGCGCTTCGCATTCCCGCACGACATCAAGGATGCATCCGGCAAGCCGCTCAACGACGGCAAGATGTGGGTATTTACCACCCGTGCCGACACTATCATGGGCGTCACCTTCTGCGCTGTGGCGCCGGAACATCCGCTCGCGACCCACGCCGCCGAATCCAATCCGGAACTCGCGACCTTCATTGCCGAATGCAAAAAAGGCAGCGTGATCGAAGCCGACATGGCGACGATGGAAAAGAAAGGCATGCCGACGGGGCTGTTCGTCAAGCATCCGTTGACCGGTCAGCAAGTCGAAGTCTGGGTGGGCAACTATGTGCTGATCACCTATGGCGACGGCGCCGTGATGGGCGTTCCGGGACACGACGAGCGCGATTTCGCATTCGCGAAAAAATACAATTTGCCGATCAAGCAAGTCGTGGCGGTCGATGACAAGCAATACTCGACCGAGGCCTGGCAGGATTGGTACGCCGACAAGGAAAACGGCCGCACGGTCAATTCCGGCAAATACGACGGCCAGACTTATCAGGCGACGGTCGAAGCGGTCGCCGCGGACCTCGCGGGGCTCGGCCTGGGCGAAAAGAAAATTACCTACCGTCTGCGCGACTGGGGCATTTCCCGGCAGCGCTACTGGGGCACGCCGATCCCGATCATCCATTGCGCACACTGCGGCGATGTACCGGTGCCGGAGAAGGATTTGCCGGTCGTACTGCCGGAAGACTGCGTGCCGGACGGCACGGGCAACCCGCTCAACAAGCATGAAAAATTCCTGCACGTCGACTGCCCCCAGTGTGGCAAGCCGGCGCGGCGCGAGACCGACACGATGGACACCTTCGTCGATTCGTCCTGGTACTAC
>JBBWZW010000343.1:0-6156 GCA_039649305.1 Burkholderiales bacterium | reverse complement strand
TTATTGGCCTGGCTGGTCGGCGTCTGGATCGTCGGATGCGCTAACAATCCGCAGATGGCGCAGACAAATGCGCCCACCGCTGTGGAGGGGGAGCAGGAGATTCGCAAGGGCACGGTCACGCGCATCGATGCTGTCGATCTCGAAGGCGATCATCAACTCGGTGTCGGCGCCGTCATGGGCGCGGCGGTGGGCGGCCTGGTGGGCCATCAGGTAGGCGAGGGCAGCGGCCGTACGGTCGCCACGGTTCTCGGTGCACTTGGCGGCGGCCTTCTCGGCAGCAAGGCTCAAAACAAATACGCCGACAAACAACCCGGTTCGCACGTCATGGTGAAACTCGACAATGGCGTGACCGTGGCCGTTACGCAGCCGGCGGATCCTGCGTTGCGTATAGGTGACCGGGTGACCGTACAGGGCAGCGGCCAAAATGCGCGCGTCCTTCGTGTCTGAGTCGTTCTTCATCTGTGGTTCGACAACCCCCCGGACAACGAGAACATTCTTGTTGCGATTATCGCTTATGTCGCTCGCGACTGCGGCGCTCGCAGGCGGATGTGCATCAACTCAGGAGATGCTGGAGAGCGGCGAGACAGAAGCGGTCAAAACGGCCGTCACGCGAGCGGCCTTCGAAATGAATTGTCCTGCGGCGGAGGGTACGGTCCTGTCCAGGGAAATCATGCAACCGGCGGCGCCGGAGGGATGGATCAGCGACATTCAGCGTCTCCAATATGCCGTGGGTGTAACCGGTTGCGGTCAGGGAGCAACCTACGTGGTTATTTGTCCGGTCGGGGTTGCAGGCTGTTTTGTCGCCGAGGGCGGTGGCGCCGGGCAGTAGTATTTGAGCAGTCAAGCGCGCCGTTATCCCGATGCGCTCGACTTATTCCTGCGCGGTACCTTAGCCTGTTTGCTTTGCTATCACCCGAGGAAATCAGGCTTTCGCTTTCACCTTCAAACGCCAGGCGTGCAGCAAAGGCTCTGTGTAGCCACTCGGCTGCTCAAGACCCTTCATTACCAGGTCACGCGCGGCGCGGTAGGCGTAGGAAGCTTCAAAGTCAGGCGCCATAGGTTTGTACAGCGGGTCTCCGGCATTTTGGGCGTCGACTACTTTGGCCATGCGCTGCAACGTCTCAGTGACCTGGGCTTCGGTGACCACGCCATGCAGAAGCCAGTTCGCGATGTGCTGGCTGGAAATGCGCAGAGTCGCCCGGTCCTCCATCAGGCCTACGTTGTGGATGTCGGGTACCTTGGAACAGCCGACACCCTGGTCGATCCAGCGCACCACGTAGCCGAGAATGCCTTGCGCGTTATTGTCCAGTTCCTGCTGGATATCCTGGGCAGACCACTTGACCTCGGCGACAACAGGAATCTGCAGCAAGTCGTTGAGCAGGCGTTTCGTTTCGGCCGCGGCGTCGATTTTTTCGAGTTCCTTCTGGACCTCCGAGACGTTCACCTGATGGTAATGGAGCGCATGCAAGGTTGCGGCTGTCGGTGACGGCACCCAGGCAGTGTTCGCACCAGCCTTGGGATGAGCTATTTTTTGCTGCAGCATCGCGGCCATCATGTCCGGCATGGCCCACATGCCCTTGCCGATTTGCGCCCGTCCACGCAAGCCGCAGGACAAGCCCACCAGCACATTGCTGCGTTCATATGCGGTCAGCCACGTGCTGGTTTTCATGTCGCCTTTGCGCATCATCGGGCCGGCATGCATCGCCGTGTGCATTTCATCGCCGGTCCGGTCCAGGAATCCGGTGTTGATGAAAGCCACACGTGCGCCGGCCGCCTTGATGCAAGCCTTGAGGTTGACGCTGGTACGGCGCTCCTCGTCCATGATGCCGAGCTTGACCGTGTTGGCCGGCAGTCCAAGCAGTGATTCAACGCGGCCGAACAGTTCGTTCGCGAAGGCCACTTCGGCCGGCCCATGCATCTTCGGTTTTACAATGTAGACCGAACCGGTACGCGAGTTACCAATCTCCTGGCCTTTTTTTCGGTTCAGGTCATGCAAGGCGATGGTGACAGTGACGATCGCGTCCAGAATACCTTCCGGGATTTCCCGCCCGTCGGCGAGGAGCACCGCAGGGTTGGTCATCAGGTGGCCCACATTGCGCAAGAAAAGCAGGGAACGTCCATGCATGGTGACCACGCCGTCCTTGGCGTCCACGGCGCCGTTGCCGGCGGTGTACTTGCGGTCGGGATTCAGCGTGCGGGTGATTGTCTTGCCACCCTTGCTGAGGTTTTCCACGAGTGTGGCCTGGAGTATGCCCAGCCAGTTTGCATAGGCTAGTACCTTGTCTTCCGCGTCCACGGCCGCAATCGAATCTTCGAGGTCAAGGATAGTCGACAGCGCTGCTTCCACAACGACGTCGGCGACGCCGGCGGCGTCATCCTTGCCGATGCCTGTGCCGCGGTCGATCTGGATATCGATATGCAGGCCGTTGTTCCTGAGCAGGACAGACGAAGGCGCGTCGGCTTGTCCCTGGTATCCCACGAACTTTTTCTCGTCCGCCAGCTGTGCGACGCTGCCTTCCTTCAGGCTCACGTTCAGCTTTCCGTTCGATACCGTGTAAGCGATCGCGTCACGATGTGAGCCCTTCGCCAGCGGCGCTGCCTGGTCAAGGAAATTACGTACGAATGCAACGACTTTCTGGCCACGCACCGGGTTGTAGCCCGCTCCGTTTGCGCCCACCCTGGTCGCCCCATCGGTTTCCGGAATGACGTCCGTACCGTACAGTGCGTCATACAGGGACCCCCAGCGGGCATTGGCCGCGTTCAAGGCATAGCGGGCGTTGAGTATCGGCACCACCAGTTGCGGACCGGCTTGCAAGGCAAGTTCCGCATCGACATTGGTGGTCGCCGCCTTGACGTCATCCGGCGGGGGCACCAGATAGCCGATCGAGCGCAGGAAATCCTGGTATGCGCCCATGTCGCGAATCGGGCCGCGATTGGCGCGATGCCATTCGTCCATGGACGTCTGGATGCGATCGCGCTCGGCCAGCAGCGCTGCATTTTTAGGAGCCAGATCATGGGCGATAGCATCAAAGCCTTTCCAGAAGCTTGCGCTGTCAATACCGGTACCGGGCAATACCTTGTCTTCAATGAAGCGGTACAGGACCGTAGCTACTTGAAGTCGTTGGCAGGCGGTGCGTTCAGTCATGATATGTAACCTCGTGTTGTGTAATAAGAATGGTAAACGACTAAAAACAGGTGAAGAAAAATCAAATCCGTGCCGCGCCGCGCTTGACGCCCGTCAGCGATGTTGCCTCGACAAATTCGAGCACATCGGTCAGCGAGCTCCCCTGCCCGTGTGGCGTCACACCCAGTTCTTCCAATGGCGCGCCGGCGCGGTTGACCCAGAAAGTCTGGTAACCGAACCAGCTGGCGCCGCATATATCCCAGCAGTTACTGGAAACAAAAAGGATATTGCTGGCAGGGGAGCCGAATATATCGGTGCCCAGCTGATACGCTTCGGGCGCTGTCTTGTATTTTTTGACGCTGTCCACCGATAGCAAGTGGCTGAACAGCGACTGCATGCCCGCGGCCTTGACGGCCGCCTCGAGCATTTGCGGATTCCCGTTCGAGAGAATTCCCAGTTTGAAATCCTTTTCCTGCAGCCGTTCGAGCACCTTCAGGTTTTCGGGGAATGGTTGCAGCTTCGCATACTGCGACATCAAGGCGTGCTGCGCATTCAGGTCGAGATCAAGGCCGAGTTTTTTGCAGCAAAACACAAGCGCGTCCTGGGTCACTTCCCAGAACGGTTTGTAGGTCGAGCACATCGTACGCAGATGGGTATATTCGATCTGCTTTTCCCGCCACATCGTGGTGAGGCTTTCGCCTTTGCCGGGAAACAGCTTTTCCGCCAGGCGGCCAATCGAATAGACGTCGAACAAGGTACCGTACGCGTCGAACAGGATTGCACGGATCGTCATCAGATTTTGAACGCAAAACAAAGGATGGATCGAAGTATATGTGATCAAAAAGTAGCTGGTTTGGCCGATTTGTCATTTGATTTGTTCTTTTTAGTATCAAATCGGACGATGCGCAGGCGAACGGGGTTTCGACAAGCAATTGTTTCGAATGAATTGTGATTTACGGGGTAGCGACGCGGTCGCGTAAGAACTTCTTGAAGAGCTGGTTGGGCGAGAATACGTTGCGTGAAGTGAACGTTGTTTGTAGGACCGTAACGGAGTGACTGCTCAGCGCTACGTGCTATATTAAAAGTGTTTCTTGTGAGGAATAGTGCACACCTTGCTGCGTCGGTTGAGTGGAGTGATCATCATGACTTTTCACATTTTGCCTATAGTCTTGACGTGCCTGATCTGGGGAATCATTGCAGCCGCGTTGGCGCGGAAAAAGCAGCGCAGCGTGCCCGGGTGGTTTCTGCTCGGTTTCTGCTTTTGGCTGTTTCCGCTACTGGTACTGCCCTTTCTCAGGAGACTGCCGCGCGCCGAATTTGACGTTGCCGTCTTCCCGAGCACTAACTTTCCTAACACCGACTTTCCCGACACCAGCCTCTCGAACAGTCGGTTTCTTTAGGCAGTTAACGCCGGTGTAGCCTGCCCGATTTCTCGCCTGCGGGAGTCAAGGTTCGGGCAGGATTTGCCAGCTTCGCCAGCGTGGTCCGTGCGAAGTCGACGCGGTCTACTTTCTAATCCTTAAGGTCGGCAGGTACTTTACCGCCATTTGCCGCGAGCTTGTTCATCACCTGCTTGTGCAGCCAGATATTCATCGACGCCGAATCGCCCAGGTCGCCCGTGTAGTGAAGTTCTTGCGCTAGTTCTTTGCGTGCCGCAAGGCTGCTGTCCAAATCCAGGAGCTTGAGTAAATCGACGATCGATGTGCGCCAATTGAGTTTCTGTGGATTACTCTTCGCCAGGTCATTCAAAACGGCTTCTACATCAACCTCTGTCGTTGATGCAGTGGCGGAAGGGGCGGCTGGAGCTTGCTGTGCAGCGCTTGTAGGAGTCGAAGGGACGGCAGTTGCTGGCGTGGTTGAGGTTGTTGCAGCAGGAGCCGCATGCGATGAAGGGAAAATCTTGCTGAAGATATTGCCTAGGATGCCCATAGTCTTCCTTTAGTCGGTGAAATAACTTGCAATATTGTTAACGTTTGAGGTATTCACAGTCGTAAAGTTCCTCATATCGAATCAAAGCCATTTTTTGCGAAGAAGTAACTCCGCCGGCCTCGACTTTATCGACAGATTCATTCATCAACGTCATCGATGAAAACAAGGGCGTCCGGTAACGTGAAACCTCTGCTTTTTGACACGGACAGCGTGCGAAAAACGGTTTTCCCATCGAGTCGCACGCCGCTTGCCGGATTGCAAACGGACACGTCTTTACGAGACCAGTCCGTCCGGCGCAGGCTGCTGCGGCGGATGCAAACTGGTTGGCGAGCCAAGCCCGTCATTTTTACACTGTGATCGTCGCTGGCGCCGTAACTTGTACCAAGTGTTGTTGTCTCAACTCCTCAGCGATTTAGCAGCAAACAACGAAAAAATATATTCCTCGGTGGGATAGGTGGCAGCGCGTCGGATTACAAAGCAGCTGGCATTACTGCGCAGGAAACTCCATTTCGTGCGCGGACACTTGCGCTGGGTCGCTGTATGGCCAGTCATTGCGCTCCTCCTCGGTGGTGTCGGCTGGAACTTGTTATTTTCGAGTTTGGCCGCCGAGCGGCAGCGGATAGAAGCGAACGCGCTAAGCGAAGCGTCAACACTGGCCCGTGGTTATGCCGATCAACTCTCGCGAACGTTGGAGGCAGTCGACCAGATACTTCTCCATGTCAAATATGAATGGCACCTCGCGCAAGGGCAACTGTCGCTGGAAAATATCCAGGCGCAGGGATTATTCCCCCCGTCTTCGGTCTTTAATGTGTCCATCATCGATCGTAACGGCAAGCTGGTTACAAGCGGTATGCAAGGGAAGTACGACCTGACGCTCGAAGACCGGCACTACTTCGCAATCCACAAAAATGCCGCTGCAGATTTCCTGTATATCGGGCCGCCCGTCATTAGCCGCCTGTCCGGAAAGCGGGTCGTCCTGTTTTCGCGCAGGCTGCAAGCGAGCGATGGCAGCTTCGACGGAGTCGCGCTTGTGTCCGTGATCCCGGCTTACTTTACCGCGAATTACGACACCGTCACGCTGGGAAGAAATGGCCTTCTTGCGT
>JBBWZW010000042.1:0-12483 GCA_039649305.1 Burkholderiales bacterium | reverse complement strand
GTCGCAACCCAGTCGTGCTCGCGATAAAACCAGCTGCCCTTGATCACGTACCCAACCACCACCATCGGATGCCGATGGCGCGAGAGGACGCCGGACTTCCGCACGCGCAGTAGATTGCACCAGCCGCCGCTCACCGTGTTCAGCAAAAGCGGACGGAACCAAACATCGGGAGCTTGAGGCACCCAGACGCGTTCGTCGTCCGGTATCGCCTGTGTCGCAATTTCAGGTTGAATGCCCATTGAAGGCAAAATAATTGACATGTCTTTCCTTCCTCAGTTGATCAGATAACCACCGTCGACCGGCAGCACCGTCCCGGTGATGAAGCGGGCGGCATCACTCGCGAGAAACAGCACCGGACTCGCCACGTCCGCCGGGGTGCCCCAGCGCTTGAGCGGCGTGCGATCGAGGATCACGCGGCTGCGTACCGGGTCGTCCTGCAAAGCCTGCGTCAGCGGTGTCGCTATCCAGCCCGGCGCTATAGCATTGACGCGGATGCCGTCATCTGCGTACGCGATCGCCAACGACTTCGTCAGTTGCGCGACGCCGCCTTTGCTCGCGCTGTACGCAGGCACCAGGCCGCCGCCGAAAAAGGACAGCATGGATGCGGTGTTGATGATGCTGCCCTTGCTTGCCCGCAGCAGGGATCGCGCAGCCGCGCACATACGCATGGTGCCGTTGAGGTTGATGTCGATGACTTGCGCGAACTCCGCGGGATCGTGCTCGACACCGCGTCGGATGACGCCGGCACAGTTGACCAGTACATCGAGCGATTCCATCGTTGCGATAAATTTTTCTATGGCCGGCGCATCGCGGACATCGAGTAGTGCGAATTCGATGCCGGCCGCATCGCGGTCGGTGCGAGCCGCTTCCATTTCCCTTGGTGTCGCGCCGGTTGCCGTCACGCGGGCACCCTGTGCTGCGAATGCTTTGGCGATGCCGGCGCCTATGCCGCTGGTGCCGCCGGCGATCAGTACCGACTTGCCTTCCAAATTAAAATTCATGTGGCCCCTCAAATTTATTAGTCTGTCAAAGTCAAATATTCCGGTTCGGCCTCAAAACTGTCGTCCCCGCGGAGGCGGGAATGACATAACTACCCGCGCCCGATAAACGGCATCTTCGTCGCCATCACCGTCATGAACTGCACGTTCGCATCGAGCGGCAGGCTCGCCATATACACAACCGCGCTCGCTACATGATCCGCATCCATACGCGGCTCAACCGCAATCGACCCGTCCGCCTGTTGCACGCCCTTGGTCATTCTTTCGGTCATCTCGGTAGCCGCATTACCGATGTCGATCTGGCCGCATGCGATGTCATACTTGCGGCCGTCGAGCGAGGCGGCTTTGGTGAGCCCCGTAATCGCATGCTTGGTCGCCGTATATGACACCGTGCCAGGCCGCGGACTGTGGGCCGATATCGATCCGTTGTTGATGATCCGCCCGCCGCGTGGGGATTGTTTTTTCATGAGGAGAAAAGCTTCCTTCGTACAAAGGAAAGCGCCGGTCAGGTTGACGCCGACCGCGCCCTGCCACTGCTCATAAGTGGTTTCTTCCAACGACATCGCCGGCACACCAGTCCCGGCGTTATTGAACAAGACATCGAGCCTGCCGAATGCCTGCTCGGTCTGCGCGAACAATTCGCGTACCGACGCCGGGTCGCTCACATCCGTGGGCACTACCAGCGAGCGCGAACCCGGTACCGCTTCCCGCGCGGTTACTTCCAACGCCTCTTTGCGGCGTCCGGCCAGCACTACTGCATACCCCTCGCGCAAAAGCGCGAGCGCTACCCGCCTGCCGATACCCGAACCAGCGCCTGTAACTAACGCCACTTTTTGTTCAGAACCCATTTCTTGTATCTCCAGAAATATTGTGTTTGCCACCCTGCACTGCAGCAGATTGGTAAGACCAGTTTATCACTTGACCAAGTTCTTGGTGATGAAGTATCGTTGGTTCAGGTAACGATGGCGGGTGCCTGACGCTCTCCACGGATATCGAAGAGATTACTAAAAGGAGCGAGACAATGACCGAGTCCACACAGGCCGGGTTTCCCCGACCTATATCTTTTTTCCCCCGTTTTGCAGCACTGGCGCTATCTACTGGCCTGATGATGGCAACCGGCCCTGCTGCCGCACAGCAAAAGCCGATCAAGATCGGCGTCCCCACCGCAGTCCAGTTCCAGGTCGGTCGTGACACCCAGGAAGCAATCAAGATAGCCATGGATGAGGTCAACGCCAAAGGCGGTGTCCTCGGTCGCAAACTGGAGATGGTCGTCGCGGATGAAACGGAAAATCCCGAGACCGGCATCAACGCCATCAAGAAGCTCACCGCCGATGAAAAGGTGGACGTGCTGATCGGCGGCTACACCAGCGGCGTGACCCTGGCCCAGCTACCGCACATCTCGCAAGCCAAAACAATTTACCTCGGTGTCGGCGCCGCATCGCCGGCGATCACCGCCAAGGTCAAGCAGGACTACGAGAACTACAAATATATCTTCCGCACCGGACCGATCAATGCAGCCCACCAGGCGCGCGGACTGGTCGGATTCATTTCCGGCATGTTGATCGGCGAACTCGGCTACAAAAAAATCGCAATCATCGGCGAGAACGCGAAGTGGGTGCAGGACCTGGTGCCGATCCTGAAGAAGGGTGCCATTGAAGTCGGGGCCGACGTCAGGCTCACCGAATTCTTTGACGTCACCACCTCCGACTTCTCGCCGCTCCTGTCGAAGATCCGCAGCAGCGAGGCACAGTACCTGATCGTCATCCTGTCCCACGGATCGAGCGACACCTTTGCCAAGCAATGGCATGATGCGCGCGTGCCGATTCCGTATGGCGGCATCGACGTGAAGTCCATGGATGGCGATTTCTTCGAACGTGTCGGCGGCAAATCGATCAGCCAGATCGCCGCGAACTTTGCGGTCCGTGCACCGCTGACCGAAAAGACCATCCCGTTCTTTGACGAGTTCAAGAAGCGCACCGGGCGCGTGCCTGTCTATACCGCCTATGGCGCTTATGACTCGGTACATGCCTATGCACAGGCGGTAGAACGCGCCAAGAGTGTCGAGACCAACGCGGTCATCAAGGAACTCGAAAAAACGTCGATGGTCGGCATCGCCGGACAACTGGAGTACGACGAGACACACGACGTCAAGGCCGGCGGCAAACATAACAACCTCCTGTTTGCACAGTGGCAGGACAAAGGCACCCGCGTGGTGGTGTGGCCGAAAGAGCTGCGTAATGGCAAAGTCATCTCGCCGCCGTGGCTGCAGAAATAGCCTCTGCTTCCATCTCGGGGACATGTTCCCTCTCCCGCGAGGGGAGAGGGAGTGTCCCGCCGCAGCTCCCAACTCCACCCCCTGAAGCAGGAGACGCACTTGCTAGAAATCCTCATCTTCGGCGCAGTCACCGGCTCTATCTACGCGATGCTTGCCGTCGGCTTCACGCTGATCTTCGGCGTTGCACGTATCCTTAACCTCGCACACGGATCGTTCTACGCGCTGGGTGCTTACGGCACCTACTCGCTCACCTCGATTGCAAAACTCCCGCTATGGCAAGCAGCAGCCATCTCCGTCGTCGCAGTCGCAATTTTCGGTGTGATAATTGAACGCACGCTGATCCGGCCGATGCGCAAATCACAGCTCGCGGTGCTCATGATCTCGCTAGCCGTGGCACTGATCGTCGAGCAGATGCTATTCCTCATCTTCGGCTCCGAATACCGCAACGTGGCCGCCTTCGTCGAAGACAAGTACAACATCGGTGGCGTCGATGTAGCCGGCCAGCGCCTGCTGGCCCTGGCGGTCGGCATCATCGCGGTCGGCGCACTCTACCTGTTCATCCAGACCACGCGGCTGGGCAGCGCCATCCTGGCGATTTCGCAGGACCCGGAAGCGGCGCAATACATGGGCATCCCGAGCGACCGCATATTTTCCCTGGTGATGGGATTGTCGGCCGCACTGGCGGCGCTGGCGGGCATCATGGCCGGTCCGTTCCTCTCGGTGAACCCGTCCATGCACCTGCTGCCGTTGGTCAAGGCGTTTGCGATCGTCGTCGTGGGCGGTCTCGGTTCCATACCGGGAAGCATACTCGCGGCATTCATGCTGGGCTACGCCGAAACCATCGTCGCCTACATGATATCGACTTCATGGACAGAAACCGTGTCCGTGTTGGCGACCCTGCTGGTGCTGGTCCTCCGCCCTGCCGGCATGTTCGGCAAGCGCGCCGCATTCTGATCGAATGGATAAGTATGAAACATAAGACCATTGATGGCGCCGGCGCCGTGATTGTGCTGGCCCTGTTCGCCCTGCTCCCGGTGATCTTCGACAGCCGTTACCTGATCGGCGTGCTGACAGTGGCGGCGATCTACGGTATCTGGGCGGTGAGCTGGGATTTCATGTCCGGCTTGACCGGCCGGGAAAATTTCGGCCACTCGCTGTTCATCGGGGTCGGCGCATACGCCGCCGGATTCCTGAACACCACCTTCGGCTTCGGACCGTGGTGGAGCCTGCCGGCCGGGATGGTGGGCGCGGTGATCTTCTCGCTGATCATGGGGTTTCCGACGCTTCGACTCAAGGGTCCTTACTTCGCGCTCGCGATGCTGTCCGGTGCGGTCATCATGCAACGCCTGATGCTGATCTTCTGGGAACAGACCGGCGGTGAAGAAGGCATCTACGGCATCATGCCGCTGTTTGCTTCGCAGCTGCACTTCTACTGGTTCGTGCTCGGCGTTCTCGCACTCGTCACATGGCTGCTATTGTGGCTGGCTCGCTCGAACTGGGGTTTGATCCTGCGAGCGATTCGAGGCGATGAGGCTACCTGCGTCGCGGCCGGCATCAACATCACGTTTTACAAGATCGCATCGCTCGCCATCAGCGCGGCGTTCGCCGGCTTGGGCGGCGCTCTCTACGCACACTACCAGTTGCAGGTCAGCCCGCAATTGTTCGCAGTGATCACCTCGATCACCATCATCACCATGGTCTATGTCGGCGGCATGACTACGATTTATGGTGCGATCGGCGGCGCCCTGTTGCTCACGCTGATGACGGAATTCCTGCGTGAATTCGGCGAGTGGCGGCTGATGGTGTACAGCCTGGTTCTGATCATGATCTTGTTTTTCCTGCCGAACGGGCTGGTGGCGCCGGCCTGGAAATGGCTGCGCAATCTCCTCAGTCGCACGACGCATGCGGAGAAAAAGGCAAAGCCTGTCATGGACGGTACAGCGCCTGGTGGAAGGGAGGCAGCATGAGCCTGCTCTCCGTGAAAAATCTCGACAAACACTTCGGCGGCCTGTACGCGCTGAAGCAGGTCAGCATGGAGGTTGAACGCGGCGAACTCGTCGGCATACTCGGGCCGAACGGCGCCGGCAAGACCACCTTGTACAACCTGCTCACGGGCTTCATTCCGGCCGACAGCGGCGAAGTGCTATTCAACGGCAAGTCGATACGCGGAATCGCGGCCTATCGCATAGTCGGCCTCGGAATAGCGCGCACCTTCCAGCTATGCCGACCTTTCGTTGGCATGACGGTGCTGGAAAACGTGCGCGTCGGCAGTCTCGGCCCCCGCGTGCCCCATGTCGATCTCGACACACGCGCCCGCGGCCTTCTGGCAGACGTCGGCCTGGCCGGTAAGGAGGACCTCCCTTCCGAACAATTGTCTTACGGCGACCAGCGTCGCCTGGAAATCGCGCGGGCTTTGGCCACCGAGCCGGAATTGCTGCTGCTCGATGAACCATTCGCCGGACTCGGGTCAGGCGAGATCGAAGAACTCTCGGTCCTGATCCGTCGTCTGCACCGTGACAAGGGGCTGACCATCCTGCTGATCGAACACAAGCTGCGCGAATTCATGAAACTGGTTTCGCGCGTGGTGGCGATCGATTTCGGCGAAGTGATCGCCATGGGTACGCCGGAAGAAATCGTTGCCCATCCCCGTGTCGTCGAAGCTTACATAGGCCGCCAGGAGACTGTGAATGCTGCTTGAGATTGAACACCTGACCGCCTCGTACGGCAAGGCGATGGCGCTGGAAGATATTACGCTGAACGTAGGCAGCGGCGAAATGATCGCCGTGCTCGGTCCTAACGGCGCCGGCAAGACCACGTTATTGAAAGCGATCTCGCGTTCCATCGGCGGGAAAGGCAAGCTGATGTTCAACGGCGGATCGCTGCACGAACTGCCTGCGCACGCCGTGGTCGGGCGGGGCATCTGTCACTGTCCGGAAGGCCGGCGCCTGTTCACCGAACTGACGGTCAAGAAGAACCTGATGCTGGGCGCCTACCTGCGCAAGGATCGTGACGCGGTTAACAAGGATTATGAAAAAGTGATTCGGCTCTTTCCGATTTTGCAAGAGCGCGAATCGCAGATCGTGAGCACCCTGTCCGGCGGCCAGCAGCAGATGGTTGCGATCGGGCGCGCATTGATGGGCGGGCCGAAATTGCTGCTGCTCGATGAACCGTCGGTCGGGATTGCCCATCGCCTCAAGATGGAAATCTTTGCTGCGATACGCGCGATACGGGAAAGCGGTGTGGCGATATTGATGGCCGAGCAGGATGCTCAGTCGGCGTTACGGATTGCAGACCGGGTTTACGTGCTCGAGCACGGCCGCGTCGCGCAGAGCGGGACGGCTGCGGAGATGGCCAGCGATGACCGGATCCGGCAGATTTATCTCGGGGTGGCCTGAACCGCCCCTTCCGCTACGGCGTATAACATGGCGGGTCCCGATCTGGTCGCGTTCCGGACTTGGTTCGTGAGCTGTTGTCGGGCAAGAAGCCGCGGCTCTTAGAGCGGTTTTCGAGCCGGCGCATAACCTGGCGGGTCAGTTCAGACCCGCCCTACGATACCCCATGTTGTTGCGATTGCATTCAACCCATCGCCCCGATGGAACTCTTCCCACTTCTCCCGCCACATATGGTCCGTATAGTGACCGAATTGTTGTGTGCGAGGCGAAATCCCCGCGGAACTTGAAGGTAAAAGGCGCTCTGGACGGGAGTTCGATTCTCCCCATCTCCACCAAATGTCGATACGCGTTGTTGCGTCGGCATTTGATGGGGGTGACATGGCTTCGACAGGGTGATTGAGTAACCGGATATACAGCACGTCAGGCGACTGACGTAAATAGCGCAAAACCCATAAACGTCAACGATGATGTTTATTACGCCGCTGCCGCAGCCTAAACCTGCACAGTGACCGAGTATCCGGCCCCTTCGCGAGAAGGCTTGGGAACAGAAAGGCCGGACCAACACAGTGGTAAATTCATCGTTTGCATTGTGTACGCCGAGCGGGAAAGTGGAGAGTGCGGGCATTCTCTATAGTCGGCAACCGTAGAGGGCGCCCCCTGTACGACTGGGGGTTGTAGGCGGGTCGGTGACCCGCCATTTTTTTTGACCGTGATAAACCGGGGTCGTAGGTTGGGATGTAATCCCAACGTTCGGGGCCCCGCACAACCACCGGCTTTCGAAACACCGCCGATGGTCATGTGGAGGTCAGTACGTTGGGATTGCATCCCAACCTACGTCCTCCCCAAATCACGGAATCAGTTTTTTTGACCGTGATAAACCGGGGTCGTAGGTTGGGATGTAATCCCAACGTTCGGGGCTCCGCACAACCACCGGCTTTCAAAACACCGCCGATGGTCATGTGGAGGTCAGTACGTTGGGATTGCATCCCAACCTACGTCCTCCCCAAATCATGGAATCAGGATGCTCGATCCCGTCGTCTTCCGGCTTTCCAGATCGCGGTGCGCCTGCCCCACATCCTTCAACGCATACCGCTGGTTGATCTCGATCTTTACCTTGCCGCTGCCAACCATGGCGAACAGGTCGGCCGCCATCGCCTCGAGGTCTTCACGCTTTGCCGCGTAGTGAACCAATGTCGGACGTGTCACAAAGAGCGAACCGCGGGATTGCAGTTCGCTCAACGAGAACGGCGGCACCGCGCCGGACGCATTGCCATAACTGACCATCGTGCCCATCTGCGACAGGCAATCGAGCGAGCCAAAGAAGGTGTCCTTGCCGATCGAGTCATACACCACCGGCACGCCTTTGCCGCCGGTGATTTCCTTGACGCGCTCGACAAAATTTTCCGTGTTGTAGTTGATGACGTGGGCGCAGCCATGGTCTTTTGCAAGCTTCGCCTTTTGATCGGAACCGACCGTGCCGATGACCGTCACCCCGAGCGCCTTGGCCCACTGGCAGGCAATCAGGCCGACACCGCCCGCAGCGGCATGGAACAGGATGGTTTCACCGCCGCGCAAAGGGAAGGTGCGGCGCAGCAGGTATTGCACCGTCAGGCCTTGCAGCATCATTGCCGCGCCGGTGTCGAAGCCGATTGCATCAGGCAGCTTCACCAGTTTCGCAGCCGGCATGTTGCGTAGTTCCGCATAGGCGCCGTTCGGTCCGCCGGCGTAGGCTACGCGGTCACCTGGCTTGACGTGCGTCACGCCCTCGCCTACCGCCTCTACTGTGCCTGCGCCTTCCTGGCCGAGGCCTGAAGGCAGCGCTTGCGGATAGAGGCCCGTGCGGAAATAGACGTCGAGGAAATTCAGGCCGACGGCTGCCTGGCGGACTTGTGCTTCGCCGGGGCCGGGCTTTCCGACTTCGACGTCGACATATTCCAGTACTTCAGGGCCGCCGGTTTTGGAGAATTTGATTGCTTTGGTCATGGTTGTCCCTTCTCGAACAATAGTGTCTGGCGTAGTTTATCCCGCTTTGTGGCAGCGCTGATTTGAGAGTCGGTGGTTGTACGGAGCCCCGAGCGTTGGGATTGCATTCCAACGTACGTCCCATCGCTAAGCCGCCCGATGCAACTGAATAACCCCACCCCGCTGCAGCTGCTCTTCCATCTGCACCCACTCCGCATCCGCCTTCTTCAGGTGCTGCTGCTTCACATGCCCATAACCGCGAATCTGCTCGGGTATGGAAGCCAGCTTCACAGCATTTTCATAATTGGTCACGGTAGTCTTGTCGATAATCCGTCCAACAGTTTCCTCATACCTCGAGATCAATTTGCGTTCAGTACGGCGCTCGTCAGTATGCCCGAACACGTCCAACGCCGTGCCGCGCAGGAATTTCAGTTTCGCCAACACGCGGAAACCGCCGAGCATCCAGGGACCGAGTTCGATTTTCCGAGGCTCGCCGGTAACCGGGTCGAGCTTCGCAATGCCGGGAGGCGCAAGATTGAAAGAAATGCGATAGTCTCCGTCGAACTGCTGCTTGATCTTGTCGAGAAAATCCGGCGCCGAATGAAGGCGAGCGACTTCGTACTCGTCCTTGTAAGCCATCAGCTTGAAATAATAGCGCGCAACCGCTTTGCTGATCCGGTCCCTGCCGGAAAAACGCTCGGACTCCCAGCGGCGCACCTTCTCCACGAGTGAGGTATAGCGCTTCGCATAAGCGGCATTCTGATAACCGGTGAGGAACTCCGCGCGCCGGGCGATGATTTCATCGAGGTTCGAGGAGAGCGTGATGCTCGCCTTTGCATCGGGTTTGCGGGTAACCAGTGTTTCAACCGCATGCGGGTCGTGCGCCGCACGCCGGCCCCACAGGAATGCATCCTGATTCATCTTGACCGCAGCGCCGTTCAGCGCAATTGCATCGTTGATCGCGGTGGCGGAAATCGGGATCAACCCGCGCTGGTACGCAAAGCCAAGCATGAACATGTTGGTGGCGATCGAGTCACCGAATATCGCGGTCGCCAGGCGGGTCGCGTCGACGAACTCGGCGTTCGGGGCGCCCACCGCGGCGCGGATATGCTTGCGCAGCGATTCGCCGGGGAATGCCATGTCGGCGTGGCGAGTGAAATCGCCGGTCATCACTTCATGCGTGTTGACCACCATGCGGGTGCCGCCATTACGCGTTGCGGCGAGCGTCTTGTTGTTCGCGGCGACGACCATGTCACAGCCCAGCACAAGGTCCGCTCCGCCGGTCGCAACGCGGATCGCCTTGATGTCTTCCGGCGTCGCGCCAAAGCGCAGGTGCGACCAGACCGAGCCACCCTTCTGCGCCATGCCCGCCATATCGAGGATTCCGCAGCCCTTGCCGTCGAGATGCGCGGCCATGCCGAGCACCGCACCGATGGTCACCACACCGGTACCGCCGACGCCGGTGATGATCATCGAGTAGACCCCGTTATCGAGCGACGGCAGGACCGGCTCGGTCAGTGCGGGAAAGACCGCGGTTTCCTGCGGCAGCTGACCCGCCTTGCGTAGCTGTCCTCCATGTACCGTCACGAAACTCGGGCAGAACCCTTTGTTGCAGGAAAAGTCCTTGTTGCATGAAGACTGGTCGATGGCGCGCTTGCGCCCGAACTCGGTTTCCACCGGAACAACCGAAACGCAATTCGACTTGACGCTGCAGTCGCCGCACCCTTCGCACACCAGGTCATTGATGACCATCCGCTTCGCAGGATCCGGGAACTGGTTCTTCTTGCGGCGGCGACGCTTCTCGGCGGCACAGGTCTGGTCGTAGACCAGCACAGTCACGCCGCCAATCTCCCGCAACTGCTGCTGAACCGCTTGCAGCTCATCGCGGTGGTGTATCGTCACGCCGGGCGCCCAGTCGGTGTTCGACTCGTATTTGTGCGGCTCGTCGGTGACGACGACGATCTTGGTTGCGCCTTCGGCATGAACCTGCCGCGTGATGATCGGGGGCGTGAGCGGACCGTCATGCTTCTGCCCGCCGGTCATCGCGACCGCATCGTTGAACAGGATCTTGTAGGTAATGTTGGTGTTGGCCGCAACCGCAGCGCGTATAGCCAGCAGGCCCGAGTGAAAATAGGTGCCGTCGCCGATGTTCTGGAACATGTGCTTGCGCGTCGAAAACGGCGCTTCGCCCACCCACGTCATCCCCTCGCCGCCCATGTGGGTATAACCGAGCGTGTTACGGTCCATCATCTGCGCCATCCAGCTGCAGCCGATGCCGGCATAGCCTTTACTACCATCGGGCAGCACGGTGGACGAGTTGTGAGGACAGCCGCTGCAAAAATAAGGTGTGCGCAGCAGTGGCTCGGCTTCGTTCTGGCGCAGCCGCAGCCGGTCCAATGCCTCGACCCGATCTCGCACCGCCGGCAGATCGCGCCCGTTCTGCAGCCGTTCGCCGATCGCAATGGCAACCTGCACCGAATCCAGCGCGAGTTCGGTCTGGAACAGCTTGTTGCCCTGCTCGTCTTTCTTGCCTATTACTTGCGGCGCATTCGGCGTGCCGTACAGGATGTCCTTGAGTTGCGCTTCCAGCAGGCTGCGCTTTTCCTCAACCACGATCACCAGGTCGAGGCCTTGCGCGAACGCCCTGACGCCTTCCGGTTCGAGCGGCCAGGTGCACGCCACTTTGTACAGGCGCACGCCGAGTTGCGCGACCTGCTCTTCTTCGAGGTTCAGGTCATCGAATGCCTGCTGCACATCGAGGTAGCTTTTGCCGTGGGTGATGATGCCGATCTTTGCCTCGGGTCCGTCGATCATGACCTTGTCGAGCCGATTGGCTTTGACGAACGCCCGGACCGCATCCATTTTATGGTTGTGCAGTCGGTACTCCTGGGCGTGCGGCGTATCAGGCAACCGGATATTCAGGCCGTCTGCCGGAAATGCTGCCCGGTCCGGTTCGATGATGTCGAATTGAGGATTGAGTTCGATGGACCCGGAAGCGTCGGCGCTCTCTTTCACGCATTTCATGCCGACCCAGCAACCGGAATAACGCGACAACGCCCAGCCGTATAAACCGTACTCGAGGATTTCTTTTACGCCGCACGGGCTGAGGATAGGGATACTGGCATCGACCAGCGCAAATTCGGATTGATGGCAAGTGGTGGAGGACTCGCAGGTATGGTCATCGCCCATCAGCACCAGCACGCCGCCGTTCTTCGATGATCCGGCCAGGTTGGCGTGCCTGAAGACGTCGCCGGAGCGGTCTACGCCGGGGCCCTTGCCGTACCAGATTGAAAACACGCCGTCGAATTTTCCCTCTCCGCCGATTTCCGCATGCTGCGTTCCCCACACCGCCGTCGCCGCCAGGTCTTCGTTCACGCCCGGGACGAAATGGATATCGGATGCGTCCAGGTGTTTTTTTGCCTTGCCGAGCTCCGCATCGTACGTGCCGAGCGGTGAGCCGCGATAGCCTGAAATGTAGCCCGCGGTGTTCAGGCCGTTACGGCGGTCGCGCTGTTTCTGCGTAATCGGCAGTCGGACCAGGGCCTGAACTCCGGTGATGAAGATGCGACCGCCTTCAAGCGTGAACTTGTCGTCCAGCGTGACCTTTTTTGTTGTCATTGCGTTCTCTTTTTCGAGATGGGGTTCGGTGAAGCGAAACGAACGTATGAGGCAAATTTGGTCTTACCACTGTACCACTAATTGATTTTTGGCGGTGATGCGGTGGTGGGATGGGGATCTCAATTTGGGGACGACGAGCCCGTTGCGAGCGACGGAACGTTGGGATTGCATCCCAACCTACGGATTGAAGCGCGCGTGGGGTGGACTAACATTCCGCCGAGATTTCGGTAGGGTGCGT
>JBBWZW010000300.1:0-7960 GCA_039649305.1 Burkholderiales bacterium | reverse complement strand
CGGTCAGGTTCGACGCCATGAAGTTCACGTTGTCGGTCAAGTCTTTCCAGGTACCCGATGCGCCAGGCACGTTCGCCTGTCCACCGAGACGGCCTTCAGTACCCACCTCACGCGCCACCCGCGTCACTTCCGATGCGAACGATCGCAACTGGTCCACCATCGTATTAATGGTGTCTTTCAATTGCAGGATCTCGCCGCGCACGTCGACGGTAATTTTCTTCGACAAGTCACCGTTCGCCACCGCGGTAGTCACGTCCGCAATGTTACGAACCTGCGCCGTCAGGTTACCCGCCATCGAGTTCACCGAGTCGGGCAAGTCCTTCCAGGTACCCGCGACACCCGGCACGTTCGCCTGGCCGCCCAGCTTACCTTCCGTACCCACCTCACGCGCCACCCGCGTCACTTCCGATGCGAACGAGCTGAGCTGGTCCACCATCGTGTTCGCGGTCGATGCCGCGCGCAGGAACTGGCCTTTGAGCGGACGTCCATCGACATCGAGCGCCATCGTTTGCGACAGGTCGCCTTTCGCCACCGCACCGATGACACGCGCCATTTCAGTAGTCGGGCGCACCAGGTCATCAATCAACGCGTTGACCGATTTGACGATCGTTGCCCAGCCGCCCGACACATTCATCACCGACGCGCGTTGCGTGAGGCGCCCTTCGCGTCCCACGACCTTGCTGACGTCGGCGATTTCCTCCGCCATGTGCTGATTGGTTTCAAGGATGTCATTGAGCGTATCGGCAATCTTCCCCGCCATGCCGGTCCAGTCGGACGGCATCCGGGTGGAAAATTCCCCCTTCTTCAAGGCAGTCAATGCTGAAAGCAGGGCCTTCACATCCAGCTCATCGGTTGTCTCTGTTCTGGTATCCATGGACAGTCTTCCTATTTTCTAATTCGAGGTAATGTGCTTTTTTCAGGCGGGATCAACAGTAATGTTACATCAGCGGTGCCTGGTTTCCAGCAGGCGTTGCATGAGGTCGTCGGCCGCCATCGGCTCACTGAACAGGTAGCCCTGGTATTCATCGCAGCCCAGCGTCCCGAGCAAGGCCAGCTGTGCTTCGTTTTCGACGCCTTCCGCCACAACCCGCAGCGCCAGTGCGCGCGCCATGCTGATGATGGCGGATACGATTGCGGTTTCGCCCGGCTCCTCAGTCAGGTCGCGCACGAACGACTGGTCCACTTTGAGGATGTCGATCGGCAGCGCTTTCAACATGGAGAGCGAGGAGTAACCGGTGCCGAAATCGTCGATGGCGATCGTGATGCCGCTGTCGTTCAGTTCGTGCAGAACGGTCGATACCCGTTCGAGGTCACGCTCCAACAGTGATTCGGTAATTTCCAGCTGGAGGCAGGAAGGCGCCAGGCCATACTTCTTCAGCACCTTTCGTATCTTGGATGGAAACTCGGGCAGAAGTTCCGGAACGGTGACGTTGACGGCAACCGGGAATGACAGTACGGGGAAGCCGGCGTCGAGCCACTGGCGCATTTGCGCGCACGCGGCCGAAATGACCCAGTCGCCGATCTGGAGCGACAACCGGAGGTCGGCCGCCACGGAAATGAACTGCTCGGCCGCGATCAGACCCAGCCGCGGGTGGCGCCAGCGTAACAACGCCTCAACGCCCGACACCCGGCCGGAAGCGATTTCCACCTTGGGCTGGTAGTAGAGTACGAACTCCTCCTTCTCCAGCGCGTGTTGCAACTCCTGCTCGAACTGGGCGCGCTCCTGCATCTTTTCGTTGAGCTCTTCGTGGAAAAACTGGACGGCGCCGCGCCTCTGCCTTTTGACGTGGTACATCGCCAGGTCGGCATTTTTCATCAATAACTGCGCCGTAGCGCCGTCCTGGGGAAAGGCGCTGATGCCGACGCTGGCCGAGGTCCGGACGATATGCATGCCGATCTCGTAAGGCTGTGCGAGCGAATGGGCGATTTTTTTCGCGATCTTGCTGACACCGGAGGTTCCTGGCAAGCCTTCCAGCAGCACGACGAATTCATCGCCGCCGAGGCGCGACACCATGTCTGTCTCGCGTACCGCATCATTGAGGCGGGCGGCGACCTGGACCAGCAGTTCATCGCCGACCTCATGTCCGAGTGTGTCGTTGATCGATTTGAATTTATCCAGATCCAGAAACAGCAACGCGAGCTGCTCTTCGTGCCGGTTGGCGTGGGCGATTGCGTGTTCCAGCCGCTCGATCAGCGAGCGGCGGTTCGCCAGCCTGGTCAGCGGATCGCGCGTCGCCAGTTCATGCGCGCGCGCCTCTGCCTGCCTGCGCACGGCGACTTCCACTTCCAGCGCCGCATTGATCCGCTCGAGATCACGCATGCGCTGCACCCGCAAATCCTGGTTCAGTTCTTCCAGCTGCTGCGTCTTCTGCTGCAGCTCGATGCGTTGCTTTGCCAGCTCGACAAAGACCGCCACTTTCGACTGCAATATCTGGGGGATGATCGGTGTAAAAAGATAGTCCACCGCGCCTTCCTGATAGCCCTTCAGGCGATTGATCTCATCGGCGTAGTAGGCGGTAACGAAAATGATCGGCACCGAAGCCGACCGCGGATGGGAATGGATGGCTTCCGCCGCCTCGAAGCCGTCCATGCCAGGCATGCTCACATCCAGCAGGATGACTGCGAAGTCATTGTTGAGCACTTCGCGCAATGCTTCGTGGCCGGAGCGTGCGGTGACAATGTCATAACCGCGCCCGACCCCGTTGGTGCCGCTTAGCAGGCTGTGCAACGCCAGCAAACTGGCGGCATCATCATTCACGATAAGGACTTTGGGGATTATCACTTGTGTCAGCGGAGCAGGTTATCGGGAAATATCGTCAGCGTAGACTATCGATATTACGTAGGTGGTCTGTTCAACAACTTGCCGGCGGAGCGTCACTGCGGGTAGAGCCACATTGCGGTCGGACCGCATACGACCATCACGATCGCGCGTCGGGCGCGATACGTGGAACAAAAAATGGACCGGCAGACCGGCCATTTGAAAGCCGCCCGCCGGTTTATGCCAACCCGTCAACCTTGCCGATACGGGTTTCTTTTCTTTTCCGTATGGTGACCGTCGCTTTCGCCGGCATCTTCGGCTTTTCGTCGCTGGTCGTCAGTTTTCCGAGGCTGGAAAGGACATCGGCGAGCAACTCCGCGTCCTCTTGCGACTCCGCGCTAGTCCCTTCCATCGGGATCGACACCCTCACCGTTGTGCCCTTGTCCGGTCCGTTTTCGATGATGAGTTCCCCGCCGAGGGAGCTGACTCGTTCCTTGATTCCGACCAATCCGAATGAATTGGCCTTGCGCCGGCAACCGGGGAACATGCCGACGCCGTTGTCGGCAACTTTCATGGAAAGTATGCCGTTGTCGCTATACAGCTCGATCTGCGCGCACGACGCCTGGGCATGACGCAGGATATTGTTCAGTGACTCCTGCAGGATACGGAACAGCGCGGTTGCGCGCTCGTCATCGAGGATCAGTTCCTCTTCCGGCATCAACAGCTCGCATATGATTCCGGTGCGCCGCTGAAATTCCTTTACCTGCCATTCCATTGCGGCGTTCAATCCGAGGTCGAGCACCGTCGGCCTGAGATTGTTGATGATCAACCGCATTGCCTTCATCGTGCTGTCGATATGGTCAAGGACGGCGTGGACTTTCCTGTTGAGTATCGGATGGGTGGTGCCGGTGCGGGTGTGCAGCAGCGACACATCGATGCGCAGGGCGAGCAGGTTCTGCCCCAGCTCATCATGGATCTCGCGCGCGATGCGCTTGCGTTCGTCTTCCTTGATCCGTTCCTGGTAGCTGGCAAGCTGGCGCAGTTCTTCGCGCGACTGGCGCAGCGCTTCCTCCGCCAGTTTGCGTTCGTTGATATGTTCCAGATCCTGCTTACGCTGTTCCTGCAGTTCAGTGTTCAGCTTGGCCAACTGCTCTGTCTGATGCTGGAGCTGCAGATTCTTTTTGGCGAGTTCGACAAACACCATCACCTTCGATTGCAGTATCTTGGGGATGATCGGTGTAAACAGGTAATCGACCGCGCCCTTTTGGTAGCCCTTGAGCTTGTTGATTTCGTCGGCGTAATGGGCGGTCACGAATATGATGGGAACGGACGCCGAACGCGGATGCGAATGAATCGCCTCCGCTGCCTCGAAGCCATCCATGCCGGGCATGCTCACGTCCAGAAGGATCACTGCGAAGTCGTGATTGAGCACCTGGCGCAGCGCTTCCTGGCCGGATTTCGCAACCACCACTTCATAATCATTCTCGTTGCTCGCGTAAGTCAACAAGCTGGTCAATGCCAGTAAGCTGGCAGAGTCATCGTTGACGAGCAGGACCTTGGGGATTAACAATTGTTCTGGTTTTGCATAAAAAGGTTCGCGCACACAAGCGCCGATCACAACGCCTCGATTCAGTAAAAGCGCGCAACTCCACTTGCTAACTGTCGGTAGGTTTTCCCAGTGGAACAGTATTTGTATTCTGGTCTAAAGCGGATTTCGGAACAACAAGAATTTTTGAGTATATGTAATCGGGTTTGATAAAGATCAAGGGCGATTAAGCGATAGACAACGAACTTTTGCGCAGTTACGACACAGGCAGCAGGATAACGCGGATAACCGGACCGGATTCAAGCAACTATTACATTCGGTGCGGCCGGTTCGATGCGGCATTGTAGAGTGTTCCACAATATAAAGCGGGCCGCGACGGAAACGGCCAGGGATAGGCGTTTTGCGTCAGCCCTGCTTTGCAGCCGCATAAGTAACCGTTTGCGGAGCGGCGGCAGGCATGCGATGGGGCTTGGTGGATTCCAGCCATTTGCGGATCCGGCTGGCGTCGCCCAGCCGCGAGTCTTTGCCCTTCGAGTCAAGGAACACCATGACCACCGGCCTGCCGTCGATCTTCGCCTGCATTAACAGGCAGCGCCCTGCTTCTGTTATATAGCCGGTTTTTTGCAAACCAATTTCCCAGTTGGAACTTGATACCAGTCGGTTGGAATTTATGTATTGCATGGAACGACGCCCCGCATCGACCACATACTTGGGCGAGGTGGAATATTCGCGGATGACCGGATGTTGATAAGCGGCCACCGTCAGCTTGGCGAGGTCGCGTGCGCTGGCTACGTTATGGCTGGACAGGCCCGTGGAATCGACGTAACGCGTGTCGGTCATGCCGAGCGCTTTCGCCTTTGCATTCATTGCGGCGACGAAGGCGGCAATACCGCCCGGATAGTGCCGGCCCAGAGCCGACGCGGCACGGTTTTCCGAACTCATCAGCGCGATGTGCAACATGTTTGCGCGCGTCATTCTGGCGCCGACTCGCAGGCGGGATACCGAGTTCTTCTCGCGGTCGATGTCGTCCGCCGTAACCTCAAGGAATTCGTTCATGTCCTGACGCGCGTCCACCACCACCAACGCAGTCATCAGCTTGGTCAGCGAGGCGATCGGAAGGGCAACGCCGGAATTCTTTTCGAACAGGATTTGAGAATTGTTCTGGTCCATCACCAGCGCAACGCTGGAGTGCAGCGCGAGCGGATCGCGCTTGGCACCCAATCCGGCCAGGTCACCGGCGGTATAAACCGGCGCGGCGGCAGCGGCAGCAGCGGCCGGCGCATAAGAAACCCGGTAAGTCGATCTGCCCTTACTGCGAACGACTTCGACGGTTTTGCGTACCCGCTTTTCAGGAGCAGACACGCGCCTGACCGCCTTGCCTTTTTGAGCAGTTTTTTTCTGGGCCAGTTTCTTCGCGGGTGTTGCGGTCGCTTCCGCGGCGGATGCCCCGGGCACGGCGAAACCGAAAACACATAAAGAAATAGCGATTGCAAGCGCTGACTTTAACATCGGCACTTCCTCCCTGTTTCATACGAGTAAGTATTATTGCTTGCAGTGTAGCAAATAAATGAAATACAGCAAGCAAATTAGGGAGTTAGCGCAAAGTATTGAAGGATTTTATCAACGACAAATGAGCAATCGCAAATTACTTTCCTGTAGACAAGGAAGCAACTGCGAGCCCAAGTGTCAGAAATGCATCGAACTACACTGCTTCGGCGATTGCCTTGCCAAGATCGGAAGTCTTCGCCGTGCCGCCGATGTCAGGCGTGAACGGCGCGTTTTTCGGGCCGGATTCCAGCACCTTTTCGATCGCCTTCACGATCGCCGCACCCGCTTCGGCGTAACCGAGATGCTCCAGCATCATCGCGCCGCACCAGATCTGGCCGATCGGGTTGGCCAGGCCCTTGCCGGCAATATCGGGTGCCGAACCGTGCACCGGCTCGAACAGCGACGGAAAGAGACGCTCCGGATTGATGTTGGCGGACGGCGCCACCGCAATCGTGCCGGTACATGCCGGGCCGAGGTCGGAAAGGATGTCGCCGAACAGGTTGGATGCCACCACCACGTCGAACTTGTCCGGGTTCTTCACGAAGTGCGCGGTCAGGATGTCGATATGGAACTTGTCCCACCTCACGTCGGAATAGTTCTTCGCCATCTCGACTACGCGCTCATCCCAGTAAGGCATCGTGATCGAAATGCCGTTGGATTTGGTCGCGGAGGTCAGGTGCTTTTTCGGCCGGCGCTGTGCGAGGTCGAAAGCGAACTTCAGGATGCGGTCGACGCCCTTGCGCGAGAACACGCTCTCCTGGAACACGATTTCACGGTCAGTGCCTTCATACATCTTGCCGCCGACCGACGAGTATTCGCCTTCGGTATTTTCTCGCACCACGTAGAAATCGATGTCGCCCGGTTTGCGATTGGCCAGCGGCGAAGGGATGCCGGGCATCAGGCGGCACGGACGCAGGTTGACGTACTGGTCGAACTCGCGGCGGAACTTGAGCAGCGAACCCCACAGCGAAATATGATCGGGCACGGTGTCGGGCCAGCCGACCGCGCCAAAGAAAATGGCGTCATGGCCGCCGATCTGGTCCTTCCAGTTATCCGGCATCATCTGGCCGTGCTTTGCGTAGTAATCGCAGGAGGCAAAATCGAACTGATCCCATTTGAGATCGATGTTGAACTTGCGGGCGGCTGCGTCGAGTACGCGCAAACCCTCGGGTACCGTTTCCTTGCCGATGCCGTCGCCGGCCAGCACTGCGATGCGATGTGTCGTCATGTTGTCTCCTTCAGAAAAGTAGTTAAGTCGTTTAGCAGTAGTTCCGGTGCCTCTTCCGGTATGTAGTGGCCGCAGGGTAGCGCCCTCCCCCGGACGTCCGACGCCACCTTGCGCCATTCATCGAGCGGCTTGAAGCATTTTTCCACCACGCCGTTCGCACCCCATAGTGCGAGCAACGGCATCGGGAGTTTTATACCGGCCGCGATGTCGGCTCGATCGTGTTCAAGATCAATCGTCGCCGAAGCGCGGTAGTCCTCACAAATGCCGCTTATCGTACCCGGCAGTTTGATGCAGCGCTTGTATTCCTCCAGCGCTTCGGCGTCAAACGGCGCCAGCCCCGCGGAGCGGCCGCCGATCGTCTTCAACAGGTACAACTCGGGATCGGCGCCGAGCAGGGTTTCCGGAAACGGCGCCGGCTGGATCAGGAAGAACCAGTGGTAGTAAGCCTGTGCGAACGCCATCGTGGTCTGTTCATACATCGCCAGCGTCGGCGCGATGTCCAGCACCGCGAGTTTGCGCACGCGCTGCGGGTGGTCTGCAGCCAGGCGATGGGCGACACGGCCTCCGCGGTCGTGTCCGACCAGGAAAAAGTCGTCGAAGCCGAGATGCGACATCAGCTGCACCATGTCATTCGCCATTGCGCGCTTGGAGTAGTTGGCGTGATCCGGCTCCGCATCAGGCTTGCCCGAATCGCCATAGCCGCGCAGGTCGGCGCACACCACGGTGAACCGTTGCGCCAGCGCTTCGGCGATCTTGTGCCAGATGACGTGCGTTTGCGGATGCCCGTGCAAAAGCAGCAGGCCGGGCTTAGAGCTGCCCCCGCTGCTCTTGCGGTAATGGATAGCTACGCCGTTCAGCTCGACGGTGTTTCGTTCAAATC
>JBBWZW010000286.1:0-3296 GCA_039649305.1 Burkholderiales bacterium | reverse complement strand
CTGCGTTCCCTGGGTGGACCGGATGTCTGCGGCCTGCAGGCAGACAGCGGCAAAGCCAAGTGGGCTGAGAATGCCAATCCCGGCTATATGCCGCAGGATCCGACGGAAGATTTTGCGACCGACAAGAATCTTACCGACTGGATCGGGCAGTGGACCAAAGAAGGCGACGACGACCAGGCGGTACGTTCAATCCTGGGGCGCCTGCTTTTCGGTGGCGATGACGTGAAAAAATCCGTGAAGGTGCTGTCCGGCGGCGAGAAAGGCCGCATGATGTACGGCAAGCTCATGCTGGGCCGCCACAACGTGCTGCTGATGGACGAGCCGACCAACCACATGGATATGGAGTCGATCGAATCGCTCAATATTGCGCTGGAAAAGTATGCCGGCACGCTGATCTTCGTGTCGCATGACCGGGAATTCGTGTCATCGCTTGCTACCCGGGTTCTCGAAGTCAAGGATGGCGAGATTATCGACTTCCAGGGCAGTTATGAAGACTACCTGTCGAGCCAGGGCATTGAATAGACCGCACGCATGACATAAGGTGCAAAAGCGCAGCAGGGAAACCTGGCTGCGCTTTTTTTTCATGCGCTATTTCATTGCCTCGGCATTCAGGTCGATGATGGTCGTATGCGGTGGAATGGTCTCGCCGTAATAGAGCAACTCATCGAGCCGGCTGCGCAAGCTGCGCGCAATCTCATTGCCCTTCGCCTTCAATACCGCTTCAAGGTAGGGCCGCCGCAACTCGCGTAATTCTTCAAGGCTGCCCGCCTTCTCTACCTTCAGCTGCAATCCGTAACCACGCAAGCCGATCGAACTCTTGATGGTCTCGGTATAGAAGTGATAGATCGCTTCGAACTGGGTCTGGCCATCCGGCAGGGTGCGCGCGCCCGGAGCGATTGCGGGCTGGGCAACCGCCTGCGTAGGTGCTACTTCGGGCGCCGGTGCCGGAGCCGCGACCGCATGAATATAACCATCATTTAATAGTTCAGTGAGGCTGTCTTCGGTGAGGCCGATGCCCGCGAACTTCTGAAGCAAATTATCGGTCCTCTGTTTGCCGTCGATAAGCAGCAGAAGGGCGCGCAACCGGGTAGAAAGATGATATTTGCGGGTCGCAATTTCTTCCCGACCCTTGTCGGTTTTATCAAAAATGGAAGTCGTCATAGGTGTGCTTCTTCACTCAGGGAATCAATACCAAGCGAACTGCGGAGCGCCCGGGAATTCAGGGCTTAGTCAAACCTGCCTAAGTACGAATCCCATCTCTTCTATGCTGACGGGATCCTTGATTTAGTATGCTACCGATTTTTCCATGCGTAAATATTCTTCTTCGATTGGTGTTTTCATCCGTTGCAAATCGGGGTATTGTTAACAGTTAGTCAATGCGTCATCGAAGTGGCCTCCACTGATGTATTCGATTCAGTTCAACATCAACACACGTGTGAGTGCAGCTTGTCTGACTGCCTCCGCGTTTCAATCGAGTGTCTTTCACTATCGTTAACAGGTGTGATTCCCAATGCATACCCGATCTATCATGACTGTCGAGTTCGAACGTCCGCAAATGAGCGCAGGTTCGAGTTGTACCGCTAATGCATGGGCTCGCGTGCCGGCTGTTGCGCCGATGGCGGCAGAAAAATCCCTACTCAAGGACCGCATCAAACGCCTGCTCAAAGAGCAGCACGCGGTTCTGGTCGCGCACTATTACGTGGACGCGGACCTGCAGGATCTGGCAGAGGAAACTGGTGGATGCGTTTCCGATTCGCTCGAGATGGCGCGCTTCGGGCGTGATCATCCCGCGCAGACGCTGGTGGTCGCGGGCGTGAGGTTCATGGGAGAAACCGCGAAGATACTGTCCCCTGGAAAGCGCGTGCTGATGCCGGACCTGGACGCCACCTGTTCGCTCGACCTGGGTTGCCCGGCCGACGAATTCGCCGCGTTCTGCGATACGCATCCGGATCGCACCGTAGTCGTCTATGCCAACACCAGTGCGGCGGTAAAAGCGCGGGCCGACTGGATGGTCACCTCGTCGATCGGCTTGCAGATCGTTCAACACCTGCATGCACAGGGCAAAAAGATCCTGTGGGCGCCGGACAAGCATCTCGGCAGCTATATCCGAAAGCAGACCAACGCCGACATGCTGCTATGGCAGGGTTCCTGCGTAGTGCATGACGAGTTCAAGGGCATCGAGCTCGAGCTGATGAAAAAGGAACATCCGCATGCGAAGGTGCTGGTGCATCCGGAGTCGCCGGAAGCCGTGATCGCGCAGGCCGATGTGGTCGGGTCGACCTCACAGCTGATTGCTGCGGCCCGGACGCTCGATGCGCAAGAGTTCATCGTCGCCACCGACACCGGCATCCTTCACAAGATGAAAATGGCTGCGCCCGGCAAACGGTTTTACGATGCCCCGACCGCAGGCAATAGTGCGACTTGCAAGAGCTGCGCTCATTGCCCATGGATGGCGATGAACAGCCTGCAGAACCTCGCCGAAGTGCTGGAGTCGGGTCGCAACGAGGTGGAAGTCGATCCCGAAACCGGCCGCAAGGCGTATCGCTGTATCGATCGCATGCTGGGATTCGCAGCAAGCATGAAAGCAAATGTGCGCCCGCAAGCAGATCTCGCGAAAGAAGAAAAACTGTTTGCAGGAGTGGGTCCCGCATGAGCACTTTAAAAAACCCGTACGCACCGTTCGACGCAGCGCTTGCCGCCGCCTTTGAAAACAATCTGAATGCGGCACTGGCCGAGGACATCGGAACCGGTGACGTGACCGGCAGGCTGGTGCCGGAAAACCAGTCTGTCAAGGCACGCGTGATCGTGCGCGAGACAGCTGTGCTGTGCGGCGCCCCATGGTTCGAGGGAGTGATGACGCAGGTGGATCCAAGGATACGCATAGCCTGGCGTTATGCCGAGGGCGCGGCGATGGCGGCGGACAGTGAAGTATGTTCAATTGAAGCCCCTGCGCGCGCCTTGCTGACCGCCGAGCGACCAGCGCTCAACTTTCTTCAACTCCTGTCAGGTGTTGCGACAGCGACGCGCAAGTATGTGGAGCAGATCGAGGGAACGCGAGCAGCCATCCTCGACACCCGAAAAACCTTGCCCGGCCTGCGTCTGGCGCAGAAGTATGCGGTACGCGTCGGGGGCGGTCAGAATCAGCGCATGGCGCTCTACGACGGCATCCTGATCAAGGAGAACCACATCGCGGCGGCCGGCGGCATCGTGGCCGCAATGCGGGCGGCGCAAGCGCTCAATGCAGGCGTGCCGATACAGATTGAGGTGGAGTCGCTGGAACAGCTGGAGGAGGCGCT
>JBBWZW010000254.1:0-4566 GCA_039649305.1 Burkholderiales bacterium | reverse complement strand
TTATCCCTACTTTTTTCCGGTTGAGGATGAACCGGGGATAACGTCCAGGCTTATGAACAACGACACTGCTCATAGCGAGAGTATGCCCACTCGCTTGCGGGCTTGAAGACGCGCATCGAGTACCGTAGGTCGGGATCTGTCGCGCGCGCACTAATCCCGACATTCACACTCAAATAAAAGCCAGCCGTTGTGCGGAGGGTGAACGTCGGGATTGCATCCCAACCTACGCCCGTCGTTTGTCGAGGATGTACCGTAGGTTGGGATGTTAATCCCAACATTCACACTCAAATAATCGCCGGCGGTTGTGCTGAGGGTGAATATCCGGGTTTCAATTTACTTGATCCCATGCCGCTCCATCAAATCGTACATCGTCGGCCGGCTAATCCCCAATAGCTCGGCCGCCTTGGCGATGTTGCCATCGACCCTGGCCAATGCTTTAACCGCAGCTTTATAACCGGCCTCATCGCGAACCTGGCGCAGGTTGATAGGCTCTTCCGCCACCGTCGCCGCCCCCAGGCCCAGGTCTTCAACGGTAATCTGAGGCCCGTCCGCCATGATCACGGCGCGCTTGATGCAATTCTCCATTTCACGCACGTTCCCTGGCCAGGCGTAGCTCTCTATCATCGCCACAGCCTGCGGACTAAAGCTGAGCGACGTACGTCCCTCCTTCGCGCTGAACTTGTTCTTGAAATGATGCGCAAGAAGCGCGGCGTCGCCGACCCGCGTCCCCAACGGCGGAATCGTCACAACGATCTCACTTAACCGGTAATACAAGTCTTCCCGGAACTGCCCCGTGAGCGCCATCTCCTTCAAATTGCGATGCGTCGCGCAAACGATGCGCACATCGACAGGAATCTCCTTGTGTCCGCCGATCCGCTCAACCACCCGTTCCTGCAAAAAACGCAGCAGCTTGGCCTGCAAAGACATCGGCAAGTCACCCACCTCATCAAGGAAAAACGTCCCTTCACTGGCCAGCTCGATTTTCCCGAGCGTCTGTTTAACCGCTCCGGTAAAGGCGCCCCGCTCATAACCGAACAACTCGCTTTCCAGCAGGTTCTCCGGGATCGCCGCGCAATTGATTGCCATGAATCGTTTGCCACGGCGCGGGCTCAGTTCGTGCAGCGCCCTCGCAAGCAATTCCTTGCCGGTCCCACTGTCGCCTTGCAGCATGACGGTGGCCGATGATGGAGCGACCTTCTCAATATTGCGGCACACCTTCAACATGCCAGGGTCACGGCTGATAATGCCCGACATCGGCGAAGACGAATCGCTCTGCTGCAATCGGCGGTTTTCCAGTTGCAGCGCATGCACATAAAACGCCCGCTTGACGACCAGTCCAAGTATCTGCTCGTCGAACGGCTTCTGATGGAAATCGTAGGCGCCCATGCCAATCGCTTGCACCGCATTGGCACGATCCTGATTCCCGGTCAGCACGATGACCTTGGTGTCCGGCGCAAGGCTCAGGATCTCCTGCAGCGTCGCCAGCCCCTCTGTAGAGCCATCAGGATCCGGAGGTAGTCCGAGATCCATCGTGACCACTGCGGGTTCATGCCGCCGTATCTGTGCGACCGCGCTTTCACGGTCGCCTGCAACCAGCACTTCGTAAGCGTCAAAGCTCCATCGCAACTGCTTTTGCAGGCCGACGTCGTCTTCAATAATCAACAGCTTTTGTTTATCCTGATTCACGAGCTTTTCCTCTCTCCTATTTTGCGCCTACGCTGCCGACAAAATAGCATGCGCATCCTGCTTGTAGAGCGGCAAAGTGATCCTGAACGTGGTACCGACCGATGGACGACTATTGACCTCCACCCTGCCCCCTAATTCATGGACATATTCGCGCGTCTCGAATACACCGATGCCCATGCCTGCCGATTTGGTGGATTCAAATGGCTTGAACAGTCGTTCGCGGATGAATTCCTCGCTCATGCCCTGCCCGGTATCCTCAACTTCGATCACCACAGATTCGTCCTCACGGAAGTGGCGGACCATCACCTCGCCATCCTTGCCCGTCGCCTCGATGGCGTTCTGAACAAGATGGCCGATGACGCGCTCGAGGCGCGCCGTGTTTGCAAACACCATCAGGTCCGCACTACTTGCCTGAAGCGTCGGTCTCGGCTTGAATGCCGCTTTCATCGAAACTGTCTGCTGCAACAAATCGCCGACGGACAGCGGCGCAGCGGTTTCTATCGGCGATCTTCTGCTCAATTTATAAAGCAGCATTTTCATTTTTTCGACGGAGTGATCCACCGTTTCGAGCATGTCTCTTTGAAACTCCGGACGGTCCTTGAATTTCTCCGCATTCGACATCAGCAGCGACAACTGCGCGACCAGATTCTTCAAGTCATGCACCACGAAAGTCGACATGCGATTGAACGACTCAAACTGCCGCGCCACCATTAATGCATTCGCGTATTCGTTTTGCGCCAGATAACTTGCGGCCTGGCTACCGGCGATCTTCAGCAGATCGAGGACTTCCCAGTTCATGCGGATGGGGCTTCTCGACTGTGCCAGCACCACGAATCCGAACAATTTTCCATGCAATATAAGCGGCACAACCAACCACGCTTTGCCAAGGGCGTTGAGCCAACCCGGGATGGTCAGATCCGGATATTTTTGGGGCTCTGATTCGTACTCCTGCAGATCCACCACCCAGTGCGTCGTCTCCATAAACTTGCAAAGCGAGCTGTCCGCCGGCTCCACCTCCGTCGACGCAAACATGTTCCAGTGTGCAGCGGGCTCGGCATTTCCTGATTCGCGAATAATCCACAAGGCCCCGCCAGGACTTTCAACGAATTCCGCAACCCCCTGCACCATGCGCTCACCTAGTCCCGGCCCGCTATGGGAAAGGGCGCGGGTAAAACGGATCCATTCCTCCCGGTAGTCGTAGCTGTAATGGTAAAAGTGTTTATTGAGGAATACCTTCAGCCTGGACCTGAACGCACCGGAGAACAGCACGGCCGCCAGCAAAACAATGGCGCCGAACAGGAATGCCACCTGCATGATGGTTCCCCAGCTGCCGCCGAAGAATCGCAGGTAATAGCCGGCGGCCGCCATGGTCAGCAAATAGACTGCCGAGCCAAATAGCGCGGCGGAATGAAACAGGAAGCGGCGCGAAACGGAAATGGCAGGTTGCCATGACGGGCTGCGCGCCACCGAAATGGCGATGAGCGGGACCGTCAATGCGTCGACGATTCCGCGAGCCGTCCACAGCTCTGCGTTCACCTGCCGGAACAACATGGCGTCGCTGTATAAATAAAAATCGTAAGCGAACAAGCCGCCCATGCCTATGCAGGCAAACTTGATTCCCCACCGCTCTTTGGCGCTTGCGTTCCTGAAGAGCTGCTCCACCAGCAGCATGCCCATCACTGCCAGTGCCACAGGCCCCACTGCAAGGCTTAACAAACCGGACAACGCCGGCAAATTACCGGTACCCAGATACGTATGAATTGTCGCAAGCAGCATCAAAACCATGAATGCGCCGATCAGGGCCACGGACGTCCTGACGCGAAAAAAGGATGCGCCCTTCGCCGGCTCGAATCGCCCCAATAGCATCAGCAGGAATGCAAACCAGCCGGCATTACGAAGAAGTTCCAGGAGGGCTGTCACAAGCGACAAGGGATTACCACGCGCGGTCTGGTCAGCGGTTGCGACCGCCCAGAAGGCCGTGAGCAGACAGGCAATGGTGAGCCCGAGCCCGTGCGGCCGCCCGCGCCATCTGGTCATCAGCAGCACCGACAGCAAAAGGAATGCCGCCGCAGCGGTGATATACGAGAGTGCCGCGATACTGGTTAACATTTGCCTAGGTCCGCAGGCTCATCTGGCGCCTTTGCCAAGCAAGACTACCTGGACCGTATCGAGCAATATCAGCAGGTCCAGATACAAGCTGTTGTTCTTGACGTAGTAGAGGTCGTACTGCAATTTCTGCACTGAGTCTTCGACCGATGCGCCGTACTGATAACGCACCTGCGCCATCCCGGTGATACCCGGTTTGATTGTGTGACGTATGTCATAAAACGAGACAGTCTCGGATAACTGCTTTACAAAGTAAGGCCGCTCCGGACGAGGACCAACAAAACTCATTTCGCCCTTCAGGACGTTCAGTATCTGCGGAAGCTCGTCGATACGGACTTTGCGAATGATCGCGCCTACCCTGGTTGTGCGTGGGTCGTTTTTCGCGGCCCACTGCGGCTGTCCACTCTGCTCGGCATTGCACTGCATGCTGCGAAACTTGAGGACCTTGTAAAGCCGCCCGCCTTTTCCCACGCGTTCCTGTTGATAAAAAATCGGCCCTTTGTCTTCCAGGAAAATCAGCAACGTGGTCAGCGCCATGATCGGCAGAGTGACGATGCAAAGGGCGATGCTCGCTACCAGGTCAAAGGCTCTCTTTACAACAATACGTCTGGCGCTCTGGTCAAAACCATTCCCGAAAACCAGCCAGCTCGGTTGGATGGAGTCCACCCTGATCTGGCACGCCTCGCGCTCAAAAAACGCTGCCGAGTCAGTCACCTTGATGCCATTGGATTTGCATTCGAGCAGCTGCTGAATCGGAAAACCACCGCCGCGACG
>JBBWZW010000235.1:0-13154 GCA_039649305.1 Burkholderiales bacterium | reverse complement strand
GATCAAGGACAGTAACAAAGGTAGCCCCATCGTCGCCGAAGCAGGCCCCGAAGAAACCGAAGAAACCGAAGAGCGGTAGCGGCACAGTGGCCGGCGCCATGCCGGCCATGCTGCTTCAATCAAAATGTCCAGGAGTCCTTATGAACATTCTTCTCGCGGCAGACGGTTCTGAATACACGACCAAAGCCATAGACTATGTAACCACGCACCTAGACTGGTTCAAAGATAATCCTGAGTTGCATCTTCTGCATGTGCACTCGCCCATCCCTGAAGGCCATGCGAGGGCGGTCCTTGGCGACGCGGCGGTCGAGAATTACTACAACGAAGAATCCAAAGCCCTCGCACCGCATCCCGCGACGGCCGCCAAATTGCCCAACTTATTCCTGCGCGGTGCCTAACCACCATCATTGCGATTGAGGTTTTTTTCAGGCGTTTTTATGGATGTCCGCGGTAATCTCGTACGAGCGCAGACGAGCGGAGTGTTCGAAGATCTGTGAAGTGATCATCAGTTCATCCGCACCGGTATGTTCGATGAACGCCTTTAATTGACGGGCGACCGTCGCAGGCGAACCGACTGCCGAACACGATAAAACCTGCTCAAGCAAAGCACGCTCCTGCGGACCGATGCGGTTCCAATAATCTTCCACCGGCGGTTGCAGTCGCGAGGGGCGACCGCTACGCAAGCTGATAAATGCCTGTTGCATCGAGCTTGCGCGAAATACCGCTTCCTCGTCCGTGTCAGCGGCGAAGACGTTAAAGCCAAGCATGACATAAGGCTTGTCGAGTTGCGCGGATGGGCGGAACGTAGCGCGGTACACCTCAATCGCCTGCATCATCTGCGCTGGGGCGAAGTGGGACGCGAATGCATAGGGCAGCCCGAGGGCAGCCGCCAGTTGCGCGCCGAACAGGCTCGAGCCCAGAATCCAGATCGGGACGTCCAGCCCGGAGCCGGGGACTGCGTGAACCGGTTGCCTCTGCTCTGACGAAAAGTAATCCATCAGCTCTGCCACGTCCTGCGGGAACTCGTCCGAATCGGACGCCAGGTTTCTCCGCAATGCGCGCGCGGTGATCTGGTCGGAGCCCGGCGCACGGCCAAGTCCCAGGTCGATGCGGCCGGGGAAGAGAGATTCCAGCGTTCCGAATTGTTCGGCAATCACGAGAGGAGAATGGTTGGGCAACATGATGCCGCCTGCGCCGACGCGGATGCGCGACGTACCGGCGGCTACATGCCCGATCAGAACCGCAGTCGCGGCACTGGCGATGCCGGGCATGCCATGGTGCTCTGCCAGCCAGAAGCGGTTGTAGCCCCAGCGTTCGCCATGCTGCGCGAGGTCCAGCGTGTTACGAAAGGACTCGGCAGCGTCGCTACCTTCGGCTATGGGGGAAAGATCAAGAACGGAAAAAGGAATCATGGGTTTTATTGACCAGGTTGGGTAAGCAATGTCGGCTGGACAATTTCGATCCAATAGCCGTCCGGGTTTTACTGCGCGTTTCCAGCCAGGTTTAGGAGCAGCACGCCGACCAGGATCGCAATGAGCCCGCCAATCTTGTAGAGACTGACCGATTCACCAAGGAAAACTACGCCGATCAGGGCAATGATGGCCAGGCCGGCTCCGCTCCAGATCGCGTACACAATGCCGACTTCCTGGGTCTTCAGTACCTGCGCCAACATATAGAAAGCCACGCCGTAGCCTGCGATAACCAGGGCTGAGGGACCGAGCTTCGAGAAACCGTCAGAAAATTTTAACGCGGTAGTTGCGCCGAGTTCCGCCGCGATGGCAATAGCCAGCATGAACCAGGGGTTCATCGATTTGTACTCCAATGACATTAAAGATTTTTTTCGCCGCATCGGCAGAAGGGCAACCGACGCGGCCAGCACTACACCCTCGTTACACCAGTTCGCTGTCCTTGATATGCGCCAGCGGCTGCAATATGCCGTAGTCGAATTCGGCGACCGGCGCGGCTTTGGCAATGCGGGCCGGCCAATCGGGATTGGCGAGCGCGGTTTTACCAAGCGTGACGATCAGGGCGTCGCCGCTATCCACCAGCGCCGCAGCTTTGTCGTGTTCGCCCAACTGTCCGTTGGCGATTACCGGCAATTGGCCGTAACGCCTGGCGAATGCCACCAGGGTTTCACCCTCGCCGAATGCCGGTTTGACGGCATCGAACTCGGTGATGTGTATGAAGTCGAGACTGGCCTTGCCCAGGCTTTCGAAGATGGTCTTGGCGTCTTGTTCGCCATTCGCCCATTTGTGTTCGTAATCGTTGACCTTCCCTTGCGAAATGCGAATGCCGACGGTGTAGTCCGCTCCCACTTCCTGACGGACCGCTTCGCTGACTTCGACCAGCAAGCGCACACGGTTTTGCGTCGATCCACCGTAAGCGTCGGTGCGCTGATTCGTATAGCTTGTAAGGAATTGGTCGAGGACGTAGCCATTGGCGCCGTGGATTTCCACGCCGTCGAAACCGGCTGCCTTGGCGCGGCCGGCTGCAGCGGCAAAGTCTTTCTTCAGCTGTGCGATGTCGTCGAGTGTCAGTTCCCTGGGAGCCGGATAAGGCCCCTCACCGCGGTAAAAGCCGAGCTGCGCTCCCACGGGTTGCACAGATGATGGGCCGGCGGTTGACGTGTTCCAGTGGTTCCCCTGGCTCAAGGCACCTGCATGCATCAGCTGGATGAAAATCTTTCCACCCTCCGCATGTACCGCATCGATCACCTGGCGCCACGCGTTGGCCTGCGCATCGTTGGCGATGCCGGGCTGATAGAGGTATCCCTGGCTGTACCGCAGGTCGGGGTAAGCGCCCTCCGTGATGACAAGGCTATATCCGCCACGGGCAAAGCGGGCGTAATAGCGGGCCATATCATCGGTGGCCAGGCCGTCGTCCGTCGCGCTGGTGCGCGTCATCGGTGCGACGGCGATTCTGTTTTTCAATGTGACTTTGCCGATAGAGGCTTGCGTGTAGAGGATCGAATCCGATTTCATGCGTGAGTGTGTTTTCTTGTTAGTTAAGAAGTGCAAAGGAAAAGGCGAGCGCCACGAACCACCGGTTCGTATCGTCGCGGTCATGCTCGCCCTGCGGCTGACTTTTATGCAGCCTGCTTCAAAGTCGGATAGTCGATGTATCCTCGCGCGTCGCCACCGTAGAAGGTGGTCTGGTCAGGCGCGTTCAACTTGGCGCCGGCGCGGAAACGCTCAACCAGGTCCGGGTTAGCCAGGAATTGACGTCCGAATCCGACTGCGTCGCCGAGACCGTTTGCAATCAGCGCGTCCGCCTCAGCTGCCGTATAACCGCCGCAGAAAATCAGCAGGCCGTTGAAGTCCGCACGGATCTGCCGGCGGAACTCGTCGGTCAACACCGCGCCACCGGCCCAGTCAGGCTCGGCGATATGCAGAAAGGCGATGCCGCGACGGCTGAATTCTTTGGCCAGGTAGAGCGTGCTTGCATCCGCTTCCTTGTCCCCCATGTCATGCCCGATGAAGTGCGGCGACAGCCGGACGCCGACCCGATCGGCACCCAACTCTTCGATTGCGGCATCGACGGCTTCCAGCACGAAGCGGGCGCGATTCTCGAGGGAGCCGCCATACTGGTCGGTGCGTTGATTGGTGTTCGTCGACAAAAACTGGTGGGGCAGATACCCGTTCGCGGAGTGAATTTCGACAAAATCGAAACCGGCACGACGCGCACGAGCCGCCGCCTGCTTGTACTGAGCAACAATGCCCGGGATTTCGTCGGTTGCCAGCGCACGCGGTGCACCCGTTGCCACATTCTCTGGCGTGCCATCCGGATGCACAACGAAGCATTTGGTGTTGGCCGCTACGATCGCCGACGGTGCGACGGGAGCCGCACTTTCAGGCTGCAACAGCGAGTGGGACACACGGCCTACGTGCCACAACTGGGCCGCGATGCGACCGCCTTTTGCATGTACTGCTTCCGTGACCTTCTTCCAGCCGGCCTCTTGCTCGTCTGTGTAGATGCCCGGCGTCCATGCGTAACCCTGGCCTTGTTGCGAGATCTGCGTTCCTTCGGAAACGATCAGGCCCGCGCCGGCGCGTTGTGCATAGTATTCAACGTTCATCGCGGTCGGGACGTCGCCCGGCTGGCCTGCGCGTGAACGCGTCAGCGGCGCCATGATTGCGCGATTGGAAAGTTCAACGGATCCGGCTTTTACCGGTGAAAGCAAATGGTCGTGCATTGATTCTCCTGACATAGACCGGTCAACTCACACCGGTCGAAATAAAACGGGCAGATTCCAGCCCTTCCTTACCAAATTAGACCGGTCGTCTAGTGTTTGGCGCAAAAAAAACGAGGCCACGAAATTACGACTTTAAGTGCCTGCTATTCCCAGCATCTGTTCAGTCTGGCGATACGCCCGTTCCAACGGCGCATTGGAACCATTCGCTCGCGCCAGCAACGATGCCCCCACCCACATGGCGTAAAGTGACTCGGCAAGTTGCTCGGCATCGACATCCTGCTTCAATGAGCCGTCTGCGCGGGCTACACGAATCGCTGCGGCAAGGTGTTCAACGATCCGGTTCATGCCCGCCGATAGTTCCTGCCGCATCGGCTCTGACAAATCACAGACTTCCGCTGCCAGTTTCACTGCCAGACAAGAGTGATTGGAGCCGCTGGCGGTTTGCGTTTCGAGCCAGTTTTCGAAATAACCGAGCACGATCTCCAGCCCGCGCTGAGGCTTAGCGGCGAAAAGACCCGAAAGGCGTGCATCGTAATCCTGGAAATAGCGTTCCAGCAGCGCGACCCCAAAGCCTTCCTTCGACTTGAAATAATGATAAAACGACCCTTTTGGCACCTCGGCCTTGCCCAGGATTTCGCTTAATCCCACGGCAGAAAAGCCGCGCGCGAGGATCAGCCCCTCGCCAACTGAGAGTATTCGTTCGCGGGTATCCTGGTATTGATGAGTCCGTTCCATCCTTGGATTATATTAGACCGGTCGTCTAATAGCAAATTCCTTTGAGGCAATGGTGGAGACTCCGCCGCACAGGCTTCTCCACCAATCGCGACGTCAGTGAGGACTCAATACCACCTTGATACAGCCATCCTCTTTATCGCGAAATGTCTTATAAAGACCCGGACCGTCGGCAAGTGGTCGGCGGTGCGTAATCACAAAAGACGGATCGATCTCGCCGCCGACGATCTTCTTCAATAGCCTTTCGTAATAGCGCGGCACGTGGGTCTGTCCAGTTTTAATCGTCACGCCTTTATTCATCACGGCGCTGAAGGGGATCTTGTCAAGCAAGCCAACATAGACACCTGGTACGGAGATGGTGCCTCCCTTACGCACCGCCATCATTGCTTCCCTCAATGCGTGTGGTCGATCTGTTGCCAGATAGACTGCCATTTTCGCGCGATCCAATAACGCATCCGCAGAGCCTGTGCCATGCGCTTCCGCTCCTACCGCGTCGATACAGCGGTCTGGGCCTCTTCCATTTGTCATCTCCATCAATTTGTCATAGACGGAACCATCTATTTCAGAAAAATTAATGGTCTCCGCTTTACCGTATCGCTCCGCCATCTGCAAGCGTTCGGGCACCCGGTCGATAGCAATCACTCGTCCGGCCCCTAACATCCAAGCGCTTTGAATAGCGAACTGCGCTACCGGGCCACAACCCCAAATCGCGACGGTGTCGCCTGGCTCAATCTCTGCATTTTCAGCCGCCATATAGCCGGTGGGGAAAATATCGGAAAGGAACAGCACCTGCTCATCTGGAATGCCATCCGGGACCTTGACCGGTCCTACATAGGCAACTGGCTCTCGCAGGTACTGCGCCTGGCCGCCTGCATAACCGCCGAACATGTGTGAAAAACCGAGTAAACCTGCGGGCGAGTGACCCAAAGCTTTACGTGCGATCTCTTCGTTCGGATTGGTATTGTCGCAGAGTGAAAACAAAGTTTTCTGACAAAAGAAACAGGAGCCGCACGAGATAGTGAAGGGCACGACAATACGGTCGCCCTTCTTCAGATTTTTGATCCCGCTCCCGACCTCAAGCACTTCGCCCATGGGTTCGTGACCCATGATATCGCCAGACTCCATCGTCGGGTTGAGGCCGTTGAACAGGTGCAGGTCGGAGCCGCAGATTGCAGTCGACGTCACCTTGATGATGGCGTCGCGCGGATTCAGAATCTCTGGATCGGGAACGCTGTCATAGCGAATATCGCTTTTGCCGTGCCAAACGAGTGCTTTCATGATTTAAGTAAGTCCGCAGATAATTGGTGAGTGAATTATCAGGCGTCATGAAACACACAATGTGATTCTGAATGCGTGCACGCACGCCCGAAAGCTGTTGAAATACGACATAGCACTTTTGCAATAGTTCAAAAGCGCTCCGCGAATTGACGTTTCAAAGCACTCAGCTTTATCTCGTCCATTAAAAATGAATGATGAGTACTTATTACTGCGCGGGCCCTAACCCGGACTCTTGGACGCGAACTCGTTGTACGTGGAAGCCATCAAAACCGCTCGTACCCATGCAAATACCGCCATTGTCCCGGCTGCAAGCCGGCCATAGGCACGCGGCCGATGCGGATGCGCTTCATGCTCACGACTTTCAACCCAAGCTTTTCACATACATGCGCGATCAGGCCTCGTGGCGGGCTTTTGAGTGCAAAGCGCAGGCGTGTTTCGTTTTGCCAGCTGACCTTCATCGGCGGCAGTGGCTTGCCATTCCAGGTCAGGCCTTGATTCAGCAGCGCTAATCCATCCGGTGCCGGCTCGCCGGCTACCTCGACGATGTATTCGTGTTCGATTTTCGCTGCGTCGTCGATCAGCTTGCGCACGACACGCCAGTCCTGCGTCAATACGAGCAAGCCGCTTGCGCTGGTCTCCAGCGGATCGATCAGGGTCAATCCGGAAAGGTGCTTTTTCAGGAAGCGAACGGCGGGGCCGTGGACATCGGTTGAAAGACTGTCGGGGGTAACAAGTTGCACCGGCGGGTTGGCGCCTGCGTCATATCCGGCCGGTTTGTGCAGCAACAGGGTGACGGGGACAACTTCGGAGAGGCTGGCCTCCGGTGACAGTTGAACCTTTTGTTCCAGCACCCTGAACCCCGGTTCTTCAACGACCTGGCCATCGACGGTGACCCAGCCGCCTTCGATGTACTGCTCGGCTTCGCTGCGGGAGCAGGGGACTAACTCGGCAACGCGTTTGGCGAGGCGAACGGATTCTGTCATGGCAACAAGTCGGTAGGTAAGGGGCGAGCATTGTAACCGGAGCAGGCTGGGGTCAGCCCGGACCGCCAATTGTTGACAATATGGCATTTATGGTGGATTAGACACTGGTCGCACCGCTGAAGTGCCGTCGCTGCTTTACACGCCGGTATAGGTGAAAGCCCGCACTGTAGGCGCCGCGACCGAAGGGTATAATCCCGCCTCACCGTCACAGCGCCGGCCCACCCAGCCGATCGTATTTGTCCGCGCACATCTGCGCGACTTTGGCCGGTCCCTGCGTACCCCGCGGCGGCTGGCACAAACATGCCGGTCCACGTTCTTGCTGATCCATTATGGCGGCAGTCGCGCCATTCCCCGGTTGTACTACCTGTTTCGCGGGATGCGACCGTCGCATGTTTTCATTTTCGAGGAATTCACTATGCAGGCTATCGCCCGCCTGAGCCGCTTCGTCGGCAACACCTTTGCCATCTGGGTATTGCTATTCGCCGTACTTGCTTACTTCGCTCCCGCCGAGTTCCGCTGGATCGGCCCCTACATCGTGCCGCTACTCGGCATCATCATGTTCGGCATGGGACTGACCCTGTCCAAGGACGATTTTCGTGAAGTGGTCAAACGACCGATGGACGTCGCCATCGGCGTACTCGGCCAGTTCATCATCATGCCGGGCCTCGCCTGGCTGCTCAGCACCGCGCTGCAACTGCCGCCCGAGGTCGCCGTTGGCGTCATCCTGGTAGGCTGCTGCCCCGGCGGCACGGCCTCGAACGTGATGACTTTCCTGGCACGCGGCGACGTTGCGCTCTCTGTGGCGATTACATCCGTGACAACCTTGTTGGCCCCTGTAGTGACACCTGCATTGATCTACCTGCTGGCGAGCCAGTGGCTGGAAGTCAGCGCTTCGGCCATGTTCTGGTCCATCGTTCAAGTGGTGGTCGTGCCGATCGCACTCGGCGTACTGGCGCAATCGCTGCTCCGCGAAAAAGTCAAAGCTTGTGTCGAGGTGCTGCCCCTGGTTTCCGTTGTCGCGATCGTGGCCATCGTGTCCGCCGTCGTCGCCGGCAATCAGGCCAGGATCGCTACCAGCGGACTGCTGATTTTTGCTGTGGTCGTCCTGCACAACGGCCTCGGGCTACTGCTCGGATATTGGCTGGCGAAGCTGACTGGCCTGAGCGTTGCCAAGCGCAAGACGCTATCGATTGAAGTAGGGATGCAAAACTCCGGCCTCGGTGTTGCACTCGCGACCGCGCATTTCTCGCCATTGGCCGCTGTGCCCAGCGCCATCTTCAGCGTCTGGCACAACATCTCCGGCCCGTTGGTCGCGACGCTGTTCCAGCGTTTCAATAATGATGAAGCCACGGATGCCGTCCAACCGAAATCGGAAGCAGTCGGGAAGGCCTGAGCGGACTCTCATTGAGGACCTCGTGATGTAAAAAGGGTTCAACACATCGTGTGTTGAACCCTTTTTATTTGCTTGTGAACGTTGGGGTGAAATCCCAACGTTCATTCCCCGCACAACGAATGGCTTCTGTTTCCGGGTTACTTGTTCGAGTTTTTCAGCGCCGGCAAATATGCCGGACTATCCGATATCGAGTTGTGGCCAACCCCGTCAATCACCTTGTACGAAGCAACGCCTTTAGCAAAACGAGAATAGAGCAGCTTCGCGCTTTCTGTCGGAATGACCTCGTCATGTGCGGCAACGACGATTACCGTCGGCGCGCTGACTTGAGGCGCGTAACGCCAGGATTCGAACTTGTCGCGCAACAGCCACTTCACCGGAAAGTAAGGAAACTGCTGCACGGCCAGGTCCTGAAGGCTGTGGAAAGGCGTGACCAGTACGAGTCGTGACACCGGCCGAACGCTTGCGAGACGTACTGCGACACCGCTGCCCAGGCTCCGTCCAACGACGGTGATATCCGGATGCTTCGTGTGCACCTTATCGAACAGGGCAATGGCGTCCGAGTAAAGGCCATGCTCCGATGGTTTGCCGGAGCTGCCACCATATCCGCGATAGTGAAGCAGGTAGATTGCGTGGTCGGGAAACGCACTGGAGAGAGTCGGCAGATTAAAAGACACGTCCTCGGCGTTGCCGCCGAAATACAGCAAAGCTTTCGGAGCGCGACGCGCTGTGACGGAGAGGCACAGCTCTGCTTCCGGCACATGAAGCGTCATCGTTGTATTGTCCGAGCCGAAGTTTCGGGGTTGCGGAAAATAAATCAGTGAGCGTTGGAAGATGAAAAGCGTCGCACACAGTCCGACGTATACGACGGCGAACACTATAACGAAATGGATGGTCGTGCGGGACATGGAGTCGTGGATTTCCTCATTGGGAGATGCGGAAAACGTTGCGCGAAACCTTCATGCTAGCAGGTGCGAAGCAGGGTGGGTCGATTGAGAGAAGCAATCCAGATGTCCGATGGTCGGATCTTGTCTTTCCCTGGTAGCGGTTCGAAAGGCAAAGGGCAAGACCTGACCATCGCCCCATTGTCTTCTGAGGCGCTACAACATGTATAAACATGTTGACACGATGTCGAAAACGCTTACACTTGTCGATACTTATGGAGAGTCAACATGGCAAAATCCGCAAAACTTACGATTCAGCAGTGGGGTAATAGCCTTGCCGTGCGCATCCCCGCTGCAGTCGCCCGTTCCGCACATTTCGCGGTAGGGCAGCCGGTCGAAGTGACCGTGGAAGATGATGGGGTGGTGGTAAAGCCTGTCGGTGAGCCGAAGCTGTCGCTCGCACAAAAGCTGGCTTTGTTCGATCCGGTTAAACATGGTGGCGAAGCGATGGTGACTGGCCGAGTGGGCGTCGAGGTATTTTGATGGCGGCGAAGAAGACATGGTCGCCAAGTCGACGCGACGTGATCTGGATTGATTGCAACCCGCAGGCTGGCAGGGAAATGAAAGATGTCCATCCCCTGTTGGTGTTATCTCCAGGTGCATTCAACGAGCGCACCGGCATCGTGATCGGATTGCCAATGACCACTGCGGCATATAACGAAACGAATCCCTTTGCCGTCAAGTTTTCCGGGGCCAGGGGAGTAGTAAGTTATATTCTCACGCATCAGCCAAAATCATTTGACTGGAAGATGCGCGGCGCGAAGGCCCATCCGATGAAGCAGGTGCCGGAGGAGATTTTTGCAATTGCGTGTGACTCACTGAATCAAATTATCGCTATTGGTAACTAGCGCAACTTGCGTCTGGAAATCCAGAGTGAAACCCTCAAGTACTATCCGAAGTTGCGCGTGCCTTCGCCTCACGTTTCGTACTGTATTCGATACAATTACATTAAAACGGAAGACATGATTGGCGGTTCTAACGTACAGATCAAATTGGATGCATTGCAGCCGCCATCCGAATGCCAAACGCCCAATGAACTTTGATCGCAACGTCCTTGACAAGATTTTCAGAGTCTTTCTCCGCGGCTTCCCACTGTTTCCCGGTCCAGAAATATACGACCTAATCAAGTCGGTTAAGAAGTCTCAAAGCGATATCGACGCACAGACTCACGCGCGCTTTCGCGCTGCAGACCCAGCCTCATCATGAATCATGCGACCGAGCTTCTCGACAGCGAGCGCGATATCGTGGCTCCACGCATTGCTGCAATTGAGCCGGATAAAATTCCTGAGCTTGCCGGACGCAGAAAACAGGGGCCCAGGCATGAATGCAATACGTTCCTTGACTGCCGTCCTATGCAACTCCATCGCATCCACTTGCTCCGGCATTTGAACCCACAGCACAAACCCGCCCTGTGGCTCCGAAATAAAGCACTCATGGGGGAAAGATGCGGACACCGCATCTGACATATGTGCGATACGCTGCGCGAGAACGCGTCGCATTTTACGGATCTGGTTATCGTAACCGCTGCCGCCGATGAATTCGGCCACCACTGCCTGGAAAAAGTGACTCGTAACCCCGCTCGAAACGGTTTTGAGAAACGCTACTTCCTGAGCGTATTTGCCGGCCGCTACATAGCCTACCCGTGTCGCGAGACCGACAGTTTTCGAGAATGAAGAGCACATCAAGACGTTACCCGTGGTGTCGTATGCCTTGACCGGCCAGGGTCGTTCCAGGGTAAAGCAGAGATCGCCGTACACGTCATCTTCGATCAGCGGAATATTGTAGTGAGCTACCAAATTCGCCAGGCGCTTCTTGCTCGACTCCGGCATGATGCTGCCGATCGGATTGTTTGAATTCGGAATGAACAGACATGCCTGGCATAAGCCTTCTTGCAGCGCCAATTCAAGTGCGTCGAGCGACGGCCCGATTTTCGGATCGGTCGGTATTTCCAGCGCCTTCATCCCCAGACTCTCCAGCAATTGCAGCAGCACGAAATAGGTCGAAGACTCGACGGCAATCGTGTCGCCTGGTTTGGCCACGGCGCGCAGGGACAAACTGATCGCCTCGGTGCAGGAGCTGGTGACGACGATTTCGTCGGAGGCTAGGGTGCCCCAGTCGACCGCTCTGCGGATCACCTGGCGGACAAAGCCAGGCTCGTTCATATCAAAGTAACCGACCTTGGCGAACAGTGCAGGGTCGCGCCGGGCCACGGAACCGACGGTGCGCTGCATCCGCTCTATCGGTAGCAGTTCATCCGGTGGCAACGCAGATCCGAGCGGGACCGTCCCGGCGCCTTCGTTGGCTTTCAGCACTTGCATCAACAGGTTGTTGATGCCGACATAAACCGGTTCCTTCAGGTCGTTGGAAGCAGCGACGGAGATCAGCGTCCTGGCACGATGGCGTACATAAAAACCCGCCTGCGGCCTGGCATCGATCAGGCCTCGATCCTCAAGCAGACGCAGCGCCTGCATGACAGTACTGATAGACAGCCGCTTTTGCTGTGCGAGACGGCGTATCGATGGCAGCCGGTCGCCTGGTGCAAAGACGCGGCCTGCAATCAGCGCACCCAGCTCGTCGGCCAGTTGTTCATATAAGTTGATTAGCGTTGGCATAGGGCGATTGTGGGGGAGGGGAGTTTCCCGACCAAGATACAGCGACGCATATTTTTGACCATTACAGTTTAACTGCCGGGCGACTGTGATGATCACAATTTGCGTTTCCTGTGCCTGTTATGGCCGCGGATAAGTCCGTATTCTCGGCAGGTGTCGAACCACATCGGACTGCGAAAATGAAGCCTGAGCGCATAGCAAAAATTGAGCACCAGCAGGAATTCATTTTGCCGGAAAACTATCCCCTACGCCTTACGCACGGAAAGGGATGTCGTATCAGCTGCGTGTCGGGAATGGTTTTGATTACTGCATATAACGAAGCAGAGGATTTTGAGTTGCGCGCGGCTGAGGTCTTTGTTGTCCCAAACAATGGCTTGACCCTGGTGGAAGGGATAGGCGGCTGTTACATAAGGATCGAGTTACCTTGCCCGGAGAGGCACCCACTGTTTCGCATGTTTCAAGGTAAACCTGGTCTCCTGCGTATGGCTGATGCGGATGGGAGTGCAACAAATTACCCCACGGCGTGGTCCTAGCCTCAGGAATCGTTCGACGATGGAGAGCCGAAATGGTTACCCGCGGTTTGCTTGTTCGGCTGGAAGCCAAACATGGAAAAGATGCTGAGGTGGAGAAGTTCCTGCGCGCTGCGCAGCCTCTGGCGCAGCAGGAGGCGGCGACGACGGCCTGGTACGCAATCAGGTTCGGAAAGTCCGAGTATGGAATTTTCGATGTGTTTCCCGATGATGCCGGGCGCGACGCACATCTGGCGGGGCGATTGCACAGGCATTGAGGCCGACGAGCTATTCGCCAAGCCGCCTTCCATCCGGAAGCTCGAGGTTTCTGACCGACAAGTTCCCCGAGAGAGCGACATCCGTACGGTCATACGTGGTGAAGTCCCCTATTCAGGCGTGTTCTTGCTGGGCGGAAAGTCTCCGCACCTATTCAGAAGAGTTCTGGAAAGTGAAAGGTCGCTCATATTCTCTATCAAAATATTCGTATGTATAAGCCGGTGCGGTATACGTCGATATA
>JBBWZW010000213.1:0-2761 GCA_039649305.1 Burkholderiales bacterium | reverse complement strand
CGCCACTGGATGGATCGGTTGGATGCGGTGACAGAGCCCGACGTCTCAAGCTGGGTTGCGGCCGGTAGCAGATATACCGCGCGATTCGGATTCAGTTCCTGGCCTTCGACCTTCATCGCGGCCATGGCGGCGGTCGCCGAAGGATAGGGGTCGATCACCACCAACAGGTCGAGCTTGTCGAATGCCTTCTTCATTTCCAGGCCGCGCGTCTGCGAATTCGGCGCATGGCCCCAGAACATCATCGCCTTCACATTGCTATCCTGGTCGATGTATTCGTTTTTCTCCAGCACCGCGTCGATCCACCTGGACACCGTGGTGCCGGATTTTTCCATCATCGCCTGCGACGGGTACTGCTTCTTGATCCACTCATAGTCAACACCCCAGGCAGCCGCCCAATGCTTCCACGATCCGGCCGCAAGGCCATAGTAGCCCGGCAGCGAGTCCGGGTTCGGGCCGATGTCTGTCGCGCCCTGCACATTGTCGTGGCCGCGAAAAATATTAGCGCCGCCACCCGACACGCCGATGTTGCCGAGCGCGAGCTGCACTATGCATGATGCGCGCACCATCGCATTGCCGATCGAGTGCTGCGTCTGGCCCATGCACCAGACCAGCGTTGAAGGCCGGTTCTTCGCCATTGTCTCGGCCACCTTGAACATCTCGGCTTCCGTCACGCCGCAGGCCTCTTCAACCTTGTCCGGCGTCCATGTCATGACTTCCGCCCTGACCTTGTCCATGCCGTACACGCGGTCATTGATGTATTTCTTGTCCTCCCAGCCGTTCTTGAAGATGTGATACAGCACGCCCCACAGGAAAGGGATATCGGTGCCGGACCGGATGCGGACGTACTGGTCGGCTTTGGCCGCGGTGCGGGTGAAGCGCGGATCGACCACGATCATTTTTGTGCCGGATTCCTTCGCGTGCAGCATGTGCAGCATCGATACCGGATGTGCTTCCGCCGCATTCGAGCCGATGTACATCGCGGCCTTCGAATTCTGCATGTCGTTGAAGCTGTTGGTCATCGCGCCATAGCCCCAGGTATTGGCTACACCCGCCACGGTGGTCGCATGACAGATGCGCGCCTGGTGGTCGCAGTTGTTGGTGCCGAAAAAGGAAACGAACTTGCGCAACAGCGCAGACTGCTCATTGTTGTGTTTGGACGAGCCGACCCAGAAGGTCGCGTCCGGGCCGCTGGTTTTCCTGATGTCCAACAGTTTTGCCGAGATTTCATTCAGCGCCACATCCCAGCTGATACGCTGATACTTGCCATTGACCAGCTTCATCGGATACTTCAATCGATATTCGCCGTGGCCATGCTCACGCAATGCAGCGCCCTTCGCGCAATGCGCGCCGAGGTTAATCGGTGAATCGAAAACCGGCTCCTGCCTGGTCCACACCCCGTTTTCCACGACGGCGTCCACCGCGCAGCCGACCGCGCAATGCGTACAAACCGTACGCTTTACTTCGACCTTGGCACCTGCCGCGGGCTTGTCGCCATCGGCGGCTGCTACTTTCTCCATCAGCCCCAGTTGGGATGCCGCGATACCAGCGCCGACCCCGATTCCGGAGCGCTTCAGGAACATCCGGCGATCCATCGTCGGCAGCGCGCGCGACAGGGTGTCGGCGAGACTGGACGAAAAACGTGAGTGCGTGTTCTTGCCTGCCTGGCCCCTGCGAGTTAACAGCATATTCGTCACCTCGATGGTTAGATTGTCGCGCTGCGGTAGTACTTGCTTATGTGTTCGGTGAGGCGGTAACTGTCACTCGTTGATTGCGGCTCAACGGGTACGTACGACGCATTGGTTTTGGGAAATATTTTGGATGCGAGGCCGCCAATGGACACCAGGCCTATTCCGGCAAAGAAAGTGCGGCGGGCAATCGTATCAGGCACGGCCATGCTGGTCTCCTCCTCTTGGCGCGGACCGAAGGTCCCACCTGTTCTGGATTCTTGCTCCAGACATATCACACTATGATGTATATTTAAAATATCACACCATGATGCACTTTGCAAAGTCCGGGCAGAAATATTTTTTTGGGGGGTAGTCAGATGGATGAGGAGACAGCGCAGGGCGCGCCCCTGATCTGCACGGTGGGTCATTCCACCCATACGCTGGAGGAATTTGCGGAGCTGCTCAAGCGGAACTCCGTAACGCATATCCTCGACGTACGGACTGTTCCGCGTTCACGTCGTAATCCGCAATTTAACAAGGACGCGCTGCCTGCATCGCTGGCTCTCGAAGGGGTTGCGTATACCCACCTCCCCAAGCTGGGCGGACTCCGGCGCACGCAACCCGATTCTGTTAATACCGGCTGGCGCAACGCCTCCTTTCGCGGATACGCGGACTACATGCAGACGGACGAATTTTCCGAGAACGTCGATAAGGTGATGGAGCTTGCCTCCCTCGAACGTTGCGCGCTGATGTGCGCCGAGGCGTTGCCCTGGCGCTGTCACAGGTCATTGATCGCTGATGCCCTTGTACTGCGCGGCGCGCTGGTGGAAGACATCATCGGGCTGCAAGCGCGCAAAACGCACAGGCTGACGCCGTGGGCGCACGTCGATGGCTTGCAGATCATCTATCCTCCCGAGCCTGAGCCCTAGAGCGGTTTCAGCCTGACTGTACCGTCGATCCCGGACGCTTTGCCCGCGGCACTGCGTTGCGTCTCCTTGCCATGGCACGGGGACGCCGAGTCCGCCATGTCGCGTCGACGCGCCCCTACGCCGGGCGCCTTGTTCCGCAGGCAAATCGCCTCGGGCTCGCCTGGT
>JBBWZW010000162.1:0-15121 GCA_039649305.1 Burkholderiales bacterium | reverse complement strand
GCGAGCACCGAGTCTTCCTTGTCCGCAAAGCGCGAGGGAATCAGTCGGCAGGTATCGAACTGGCGGAGCAAGGTGACCGGCGGCACGCGCAAGCTACAGCCCTCCGCGACGCGCATCCAGCAGTTTCCGCACTGTCTGCATGGCCAGGAGTCCCCCCGCCTGCATGTACGCGAGAGGCGTCCTGCCGGCAAAGATCACGTTCTTGTTGGGCAAGGCCACCCACTCATCAGCAAGCTTGTCGCCATAGAGTATGTGCAAAGCCTTGTAGATGCCGATGAGATAGGAGATTCGCGTGATTCGGTCGACTTCGAGAAGGCGGTCGGGGTTCTTTTTCCACTCGTAGAAGGTGCTGCTGGACAGTCCTCCAAGCATGTCGCGGGCGTCTTCATCGCGAAGTTTCCATGCTGCAGCCAATTTGAAGTAGCCCTTGAGAGCCGATTTGGATAGTCGTTCGCGCTCGGACCTGTCGTTCAAATCGACAAATACGGCCGGTTCGAAGCGACTGCGCGGATATGCATAAGCGAATGCCATGTGATCCTCCTATTTCGGCTATTTTATACTCCGTATTCGGAATTGCAAGATGCCCGACGGATTCCGGCTGATGGACACTCTCCGCTCCCGTGACTAAGCTACATTCAGTTTGGCAGGAAGGCTCACCCGTTAGTCATTCATCCCGACCTGGAGGAACATCATGCGCAGCATTCAAATTACCCCGTGTTTGTGGTTCGACGATCAGGCTGAAGAGGCCGCGCGGTTTTATACCGGCATCTTCCGGAATTCAAAGATCACCAACGTGTCTCGTTACGGAGAAGCGGGGCATGAGATCCACGGAAGACCGGCGGGATCTGTGATGACCGTCGCATTCGAACTCAACGGCCAGGCGTTCACCGCCCTGAACGGTGGCCCGGTGTTCACATTCAACGAAGCTATCTCGCTTCAGGTCCCTTGCGATACCCAGGAAGAAGTCGACTATTACTGGAATATGCTTTCCGAGGGCGGCGACAAGCAAGCACAGCAGTGCGGTTGGCTGAAGGACAAGTATGGCGTTTCATGGCAGGTTTTTCCTGAAATCCTGGTCGAGATGATGAATGACGCCGATAAGAAAAAATCCGGGAGAGTCATGGAAGCCATGTTACGCATGAAGAAGATCGACATCGGCGAACTCCAACGGGCCTATGCCGGATAAGCTTTTGGCCCGCCTGCAACTAAAAAAGCCCGGCCTCTGATTTCCAGCTATTCCGCAAATGTGTCGCTTTTCGGCTATAGGATGCCGGGCGCCGCGCGCGTCACTTTGCGGGAGATGCCAGTTTGCGATAGTATGCTTCCCCGAAGAAATGGCCGCATCCGGCCGTCCAGTTCCCATGGAACTCCCTTCCAGCAACGATCTCATAGCACCCGAAGGCGATGTCCGCATGGCTTCCCCAGGTCCGACATCCGCTTGATACAAACACGTTGCTCATGAATCACACCAATCGTTTGAAGGGCGGCCTTTATGGGCTGCTTATCGGCGACGCTTTAGGCGTGCCGTACGAATTCCAACCTGCCTCCGCTATCCCGGCGCGCCAGCTGATCGATATGACGCCGCCTCCGAGTTTTCGCCGTGCGCATGCCACGGTGAAGCCAGGCACATGGTCGGATGACGGTGCGCTCGCACTTTGCTTGCTGGAGTCGTTGCTTGAAAAGGGCCGATTGGATTTAACGAATCTGGCGGCCAAGTTTCTTGCGTGGGCCGATAACGGTTACCTCGCGGTGGATGGACGCGTGTTTGATATAGGCATCCAGACAAGTTATGCATTTGACAATCTGAGAGGCGGCATTTCGCCCGAGCTCGCCGGACGCAGCGGTGAACGAGACAACGGCAATGGCTCCCTGATGCGCGTGCTTCCACTGGCATTGTGGCACCGGGGGAGTGACGAGGACCTCGTCAATATGGCGCATGTCCAATCCCTGGTGACCCACGGACACCCGCACTCACAGGTTTGTTGTGCGCTCTATGTGCTTGTCGCCAGGCGGCTGCTGGAAGGCCGGGGCATGAATGAGGCGTGGGCCGATGCGGAAGAAGCGTTGGGGGCGATCTACGGACGCACGCCGCTTGCGACCGCGCTCGAATTCGTTCGCTCCCTGAAAGCTGCTGTTCCGACGGGGTCGGGATATGTGGTCGACTGCCTTTGGTCTGCCCGCAGCGCGTGCAACGAATCCACTTATGCAGGCGTGGTGAAAGCAGCGATCGCTTTTGGTAACGATACAGACACCACAGCGTGCATCGCAGGCGGACTCGCCGGAATCCATTTCGGCTTCGACGCGATCCCTCTGCGATGGCTGGACATCCTGCGCGGAAGAGAGCTGGTAAAGCCGCTGGAAAAGCAATTGCTGCTCCTGGCCTGAATAGGACGTGGTTGCGACTCTCTGGTTTATTTGACATACTCCTGCGCTCATCACTTCCTGGCGCGGGCCCGAAGCCGGCCTCAATAAAAATTAACTGTTTCTGACCTTATAAAAATGAAAACGCTGGAGCAAAACGCGCTCGAATATCACACCGTCGGCAGGCCGGGGAAAATAGCCATTGAAGTCACCAAGACTGTAGCCACTTCGGCGGATCTCGCCCTCGCTTATTCACCGGGCGTCGCCGCACCCTGTATCGAAATCAATAAAAATCCTGCCAAGGCCTATGAGTACACTGCCAAGGGTAACCTGGTCGGCGTAATCACCAATGGCACTGCGGTGCTCGGCTTGGGCGATATCGGAGCACTCGCAGGCAAGCCTGTGATGGAAGGCAAAGTAGTTCTCTTCAAGAAGTTTGCCGGCATCGACGCTTTCGATATTGAAATCGATGAAACCGACCCGGAAAAGCTGGTGGACATCATCGCCGCCCTGCATCCGACTTTCGGCGGCATCAACCTCGAAGACATCAAAGCGCCGGAATGTTTTTACATCGAGCGCCGCTTGCGCGAGCGCCTGTCCATTCCGGTGTTCCACGACGATCAGCACGGCACCGCCATTGTGGTCGGCGCGGGCCTCTTGAATGCACTGCACCTTACAGGACGCGACATATCGCTGGCCAAGGTCGTGTGCTCGGGCGCCGGTGCGGCTGCGATGGCCTGCCTGGACATGCTGGTAGAGCTGGGCGTGAAGCGTGAAAACATCTATGTCTGCGACAGTCGCGGCGTGCTTACCACCGACCGCGATCTGAGCGAAGAAAAACGCGCGTGGGCACAGGATACGAAAAACAAAACCATGTCCGATGTAATGGACATGGCCGATGTATTCCTGGGCTTGTCCGGTCCGGGGCTGTTGACGCAGGCAGACGTAAAAAAGATGGCGGCCAAACCCATCGTCTTTGTGCTGGCTAATCCCGAACCGGAGCTGCGGCCTGAGCTCGTACAGGAAGTCGCGCCCGACGCGATCATCGCCACCGGCCGCTCCGACTATCCGAACCAGATCAACAATGCGCTGTGCTTCCCGTATCTGTTCCGCGCCGCACTGGACAGCGCTGCCAGCAACATCAACTCGGCAATGAAGCGCGCCTGCGTTGAAGCGCTGGCTGACATGGCGCGCCAGGACGCGCAATTCGGCAAGGCTTACATAGTGCCGACGTTGCTGGATCCGCGCCTTCTGACCGGGATCACGCCCAAGATTGCCGCTGCCGCCTATGCAAGTGGAGTCGCTCGCAAGCAGCTGGATGAGGCGCAATATAAGGCGCAACTGGAAGTGCTGGGTAAAACGCTGATCTGATATCGGCGATCCGGGTCAACCCCTTGCCCTTCCGGGTGACGAGGGGTTGTACCCTATGCAGGTTGGGATCTGCGGCGCGCGCGCCAATCCCAACACACCGCACCACGTGCGACCGCAGGCCCTTTTGCATGCGACGGAATTGGGATTTCATCCTGAGTGCGCGGCCGTTGTACCTTCCCCATAAAAAACGGTTGAGCCGGAACCAATTCGAGAGACTCTGAACCGTTTTTCGTCAGCGCAATGAGAAGCTGGAAACTGACTATCTAGACCTCACGAAACGAGGCCTTTCAGCTGACACGCCACAAGTCGCCCCGATACTGAAGCCGATGCAGCCCACTGACGCCAAGGCCGCGGATGTGTACCACTATGCGATTTTCATGCTCCAAAAATACGGCGAACAGTGGAATGGTGATCCTCGCGCGCTTCCGTTTCTTGATATTACGGTCGACATGGCCTACGAAGCATGCTACCTCGAATCGCTATCCCATTCCCGCCTGCCGCGCGGATAATCCCAAACGTACTTTTCTTCCTGCGTATCGACCAAACGCATAGAGACGCATAGGCTCATAGCGGCTCATAGAATTGTTCATTCAGTCGGGACGATGAAGTCCGCCTGACCCGATCGAAACGAAACCTCTCATTGCAAGTCATACGCCTTCGTGAAACTGCCGACGGCCTCCGAGGCCTTGTTCTCGCTCAAGAGTTTTACGGCGGCGATGCTGGCGCTTTACCTGGCCCTGCGCATCGGTTTGCCGCGGCCATTCTGGGCGATGCTGACTGCTTATATCGTCGCGCAACCTCTGAGCGGCTCCGTCCGTTCCAAGGCGGCATATCGCGTCGTTGGCACCATACTCGGTTCGGCCGCAGCGGTGTTCCTGGTGCCGCGACTCGCTAATTCTCCTGAATTGCTGACGCTGGCGCTCGCGTCATGGGTCGCGCTCTGCCTCTATGTCTCGCTGCTTGATCGCACGCCGCGCGCTTACCTGTTCATGCTGGCCGGCTATACGGTCGGGCTGATCGGATTCCCCGCCGTCACCGATCCGGCGTCGGTGTTCGATGTTGCCGTGGCGCGCGTTGAGGAAATTATCCTTGGCATAGTCTGCGCGACACTGGTGCATAGCCTGGTGTTGCCGCAAAGCGTAGGGCCGGTATTGCTTGCGCGCCTGGATCACGCGATTGATGACGCGCAGCGCTGGATGCGCGATGCGCTCGGCCGGGGAAGCGGGGAAAAGATGACGCAGGACCGCCGCAAGCTGGCCGGCGATATCACCGAACTGCGGCTGATGACCACCCACCTTCCGTTCGATACATCGCACTTGCGGTGGACGTCGCGCGCCATCCGCGCATTTCAGGACCGGCTGGCGATGATGGTGCCGCTGCTATCGGCGGTGGAGGACAGGTTGCATGCGCTGCAAGAACTTGACCCGGAAAGTTTGTCGCCGCAGTGGCGCACCATGTTGAGCGACATCGCCGAATGGGGAGAGGGCGGTGCGGGCGACCCATATGAACAGGCCGCTGCGATACGGAGCGCCATCGCCGGTCTCACACCCGTCATTCGTCGCGATGCTTCATGGACCGAAATACTGAAGGTGAATCTTGCGGCGCGATTGCGTGCGCTCGTGGATGCGGGCGAGGACTGTTATAAATTTCGCCGGCGTATCGATGCCGTTTTGCACCGGGCAGTGGCCGATGAAGTGCGCGAGCGGACCGGCACAACAACGCGGGTACTGCATCGCGACTATCGTCTTGCCCTGATGTCGGCGGTGGCGGCCATGGCCGGTATTGTTGCCACCTGCGCGTTCTGGATTGCCACAGCATGGCCGCAGGGTTGGGCTGCCGCAATGATGGCGGCGGTGTTCTGCTCGTTTTTCGCAGCACAGGATGACCCGGTTCCCAATATCCGGCTGTATCTGAACTACACGTTATTGTCGATCCCGATATCCGCGGTGTACCTGCTGGCCGTACTGCCGGCTTTGCACAGCTTCCAAATGCTGGTAATGGCGACCGCGCCATTGTTCCTGGTGCTTGGCGTGTATGTAGCCAGGCCAACAACGACCCTGCGCGCGATGGCGGTGCTGTTCGGCGTCGCCGGTACGCTAAGCTTGCAGGACACCGGTACTGCCGACCTGGTGTCGTTCATCAACATTACGCTGGCGCAGATCGCAGGGATCGGCGCGGCCGCACTGATCACAAAGCTGATGCGTTCAGTGGACGCGGACTGGACCGTACGCCGTTTGTTGCGTGCGGTCTGGACTGAACTCGCGCGGTTTGCTGAAGCAGGGCGGGCTCCCCCGATTGCCGCAGTATTGGCGCGCATGGTCGACCGTATTGCGTTGCTGACACCGCGGCTGGCAATGGCGGGAGAGCAACAGGACCTGGCTGCGGTCGACGCGTTGAGTGACATGCGGATCGGCCTGAATATGGCACATCTATTGCACATCAGATCGCGGCTGGAGCACGACGGCGTACCGCTGCAGCCGTTGTTGCACGACCTGTCGACCTACTTCCGAAATCGCCCGTTTCCTGCTGCCGCTACCGCTCCGATGCTCCTCGACCATACCGACCATGCCTTGCGCGCGGTGTGCGCGGTCCCGCCGACAGCCGAGCAATACGCTGCTGTCGCGGCGCTGGCTGGTATCCGCCGCGACCTGTTTCCGAACGCGCCTCGTTATCAACCTGCAGAGGAGACGCCATGATCGCGGAAGTGAGCATCTATGGCGTCTATGTTCCGTGGCTGTTGTTGTTGGCACTGCTGTCGATGGCTGCAACATGGGGCCTTGGCCGCGTGCTTGCATCGGTGGGGTTTTATCGCCTGGTCTGGCATCCGGCGCTGTTCGATTTCGCGTTGTTCATTATTTTGCTTGGCGTTCTCGATGCCCTTTCTTCGCGGTGGCTCTGAGATGCCGATCAACGTTCTGCTGCCGGCAATTGGACGGATGGCAATTACGCTGGTGGCCGTGGCGGCTGCGTTGGTGGCCGGCTGGTATCTCTGGCAGCACTATGAAGTCGAACCCTGGACGCGGGACGGCCGCGTCAAGGCGAATGTCGTACAGGTGGCGCCCGATGTGACCGGCCAGGTGATCGCAGTACATGTGCGCGACAACCAACTGGTGAGGGCAGGTGAGATGCTGTTCGAGATTGATCGCGCACGCTTTGAGCTGGCGGTGCGGCAGGCCGAGGCCGCCGAGCAGGCAGCGCGCGCCGCGCTTGCGCAAGCCGTCAGGGAGGTCCGCCGCAACGCGCAATTGCGTGGACTGGTCGCACAGGAAGTGCAAGAGCAATCGCAGGCGCGACTGGAACAGGCGCAGGCGTCGGTGGCACAGGCGGTGGTGAATCGCGATGTGGCAAAGCTCAACCTGGAACGCACCCGCGTGGTCGCCGCGGTCGACGGCTTCGTCACCAATCTCGATCTGCAACGCGGCGATTATGTCGCAGTGGCGCGTCCGGTGATGGCGCTGATCGACAGCAATTCGTTCTATGTCGAAGGCTATTTCGAAGAGACGAAATTGCCGCGCATTCATGTCGGTGATCCCGCATCGGTAACCCTGATGGGCGAGGACCGGACACTGACGGGGCATGTGGAAAGTTTTGCGGAGGGCATTGCCGACCGCGACCGCGGCACCGATCCCAGTCTCCTGCCCAACGTCAATCCCACCTTCAACTGGGTGCGGCTGGCGCAGCGTGTCCCGGTGCGTGTAGCGCTCGATCGCGTGCCGACGGGCGTTCGCCTGGTAGCGGGCCGGACCGCGACGGTCGAAGTGCACGACGAGCGCAGGCAGGCGCTGCCTGTCCAACAAAACGGGGTTTCGCCATGACGCTCCTTTCCATCAGAAATACTGCGGCCACTGTCTTGTTCAGCGTGGCGGCCGCCTGCACCACAGTCGGTCCCGACTACCATGTCCCGGTTGAGGCGGCGGTCAACCGTGCCGCCGCCTCGGCGCCTTTTCGCTCGGCAAAGGAGGGACCTTTTACGGCAAGCGGCCTGCCGCAAAACTGGTGGCGCCTGTACCGCAACGCTACGCTCGATGGCCTGATCGACAAGGCATTCGCCGCCAATAGCGATCTGCGTGTCGCCGCCGCCAACCTGGCCCGTTCACGTGCTTTGCTCGATGAAGCTATCGAGGCGCGCAATCCGGAGGCCGTCATCAACGCCGCGCCTGCATATGGGCGCTTGTCGGCTGCGGCGAGGGGGCTGAATGAACCGTTGCCCGACGGGGGCTTCTACGATGCGGGAGGAAATGTCTCGTATCAGGTCGACTTGTTCGGCAAGATAGCGCGTGCTGTCGAGGCCGCCGGCGCCGATACGCAAGCAGCCGAGGCCGCGCATGACCTCGCACGCGTCGCCATTGCCGCTGACACTGCGCGTGCATATGCTGCGGCCTGTTCGACCGGTCAGCAGATTATTGTTGCGCGACGGTCCATCGACCTGCAGCGAGAGTTTGTACAACTGACGGAAAGACTTGTGCGCGGCGGGCGCGGCACTGCATTGGACACGAGTCGCGCGTATAGCCAGCTTGAACAACTACAGGCCGGCCTGCCGCCACTGCAGGCGCAGCATCGCGTGGCGCAATACCGATTGACGGTGCTGACAGGGGAGGTGCCGACGGTATTGTCCAAAGATGTCGAGCAATGCAAGTCCGCGCCTGTGCTTTCCTCACCTGTTCCGGTTGGCGACGGGGCAGCATTGTTGCGCCGGCGGCCGGACATACGCCAGGCCGAGCGGTCCCTGGCGGCTGCAACCGCCCGCATCGGCGTGGCCGTAGCAGATCTTTATCCGAGTATCACCCTCGGCCTCACGGCCGGCAGCACCGGACCGCTGGCGGATATCGGCGCGGCCAACACGTTCCGCTGGAGTCTGGGACCGCTGATCTCATGGACTCTGCCGATGACGGGTCCGGCACGCAGCCGGGTAGCACAGAGCGAGGCTGCGAGCAGCGCCGCCCTGGCCCGCTTTGATGCGATTGTGCTGAATGCGCTCAATGAAACGGAAAGTGCGCTGACGATCTATGCGCGTGAGCTCGACCGCAATGCCTCATTGAAGGCCGCGCGCAACCACAGCGCGCTCGCATCGCAGCAGGCGCGCACGCTCTACCGCTACGGACGCACCGACTTCCTCACCACGCTCGATGCCGACCGCAGCCTTGCCAGCGCGGAGAGTGCATTGGCGGCTTCGGATGCGCAGCTGGCGAGTAATCAGGTGGGCGTGTTCCTGGCGCTTGGTGGGGGGTGGGAGTAGGGCGGTTCACAACCCCGACATGATGCGACTGACGGCTTCCCTGCATGATGCGGTCTTCGGATTTGATCCCACGGTCGACGCGAGTTGGTATTCCGAGCCCAACGTTTGCCGCTCGCATTAAAGGCATCCGATGTGCAAAGCTTGTTGGGATTGGCACGCGCGTCGCAGATCCCAACCCACGCATCAGGCAGGTTCGGCGACAACCCTCCCACCTGATCCCTGACCTCTGTCCCCTGTTATGCCGCCTGCGCCGGAGCGTAATGCGTCTGATAACCCGTGTGCACACGCGGCCGATGGCTTTCTACACGCGCCGCCACGAACGGCATTGCCAATGTCAGGCCGATCAGCAGCATGGTCCTGAACTCGATGATCGGCGTACCGATCAGCAAGGTCGGTATCCAGAACAGCAATCCGGCGAACCCGGCGTCCGAAATCAGCAGCGCATTGCCGCTGAGGTACTTGCGGGTCCGGAAGTAGTGCGCGGTATAGGCAAGCAGCATGCCGCAGAACAGCACGAGTCCGATGACACCGGTTTTCAGGACGATGTGGCCGAAGCCGCTATGGATAAAGTCCATTTTGCCGTAGTGGTAGAACAACAGTTCTTCATCGCCGCTGAACGTACCCCAGCTCCCCAGTCCGATCAGCCAGTTACCGCCAAGGCTTTGTGCGGCTGCATACAACTCGTAGAAACGGCTGTCTTCCACGTTGTCGCGCGCTATATCGAAGACCAGTGAAGAGAGTATCCCGCCGCCGCTGTCGCCGGCCGCGTATTGAAGGCGCTGCCGAAAAAACACGGCCAGGATGGCGGTGATGAAGCCCGTTGCGAACAGGATCACGATAACTCTCTGCCGCCCCGGAAGTCGAAACACGAGTAACGCAAACATCAGCGCAAGACCAATCAATGATGATCGCCTGAATGACAGGCCGACCGCTGCAACCTGCAATACAAGCAGTCCGAAAACAGCCAGCCGCTTCATCGCCGACATGCGCGCATGCGGCGAGGTCAGCAGCCATGCAGCGCAGAATGCGCCGATGCTGCAGATGAAGTTGTCGCCGATGTCGAAGAAGGCCAGCTTGATGTCGAGGTTGTCGAAATTTTTGTAGGGGTTGGCCGAGTCGCCGCCGAAGAACGCATAGCGGACCAATCCGAAGACTGCCCTGACAGCGGCCAGCCCGATGATAACGAGCAGTAGCTGCTGTTGGTCCTCTTCGTTTTTGACCGCCTCGATGACGATGTACATGAGCACGAACATATTGAGTATGTTGATGACGCCGCTGTACCCGAGGATCACATTCGGTGCGATCCCGGACATCAGGCCTACCACCAGATGGCACAGCAAAAGGAATGCCATAGCCAGACCGTATTTTGAAACCGGCGGCGCCAGTTGCGGAGTGCCCGGATTAGCCAGCTTCTTGCACAGCACCGCGAATCCGGCGACCAGCAGGGAGAGGTTGATCAGCGAAAAATAGAAAATGCCGCTGCCGCGAGAGTAAAGGTTCGACTCCACCGTCAGCGATCCATAAGTGGAATCGGCGAACAGGAAGATCAGGCCGAGGAAACCGAAGGCGACCAGTTTCGGCGTTTGAACGACCATCGCGATAATCGCGCCGATGACGATCAGGGAAATCAGAAACGTGCCGAGCGTACCGGCCGCTGACATTGGTTCGGTTGGAATCATGGTTGTGTATGTGCCCTGTGCGTGCCTGCGCGCCATTCGCGGCCGACGATACTTTTGGTTGCTGCAAGTCCACGTATTCTGACAATCTGTGCGGTGGTTACCTTGATGTGCGACAACGAGAAGCGCGGTCGTCTCGTACATGTCTCGTACATGTTTCGCGCGTCCCTCAACCTGTTTGATTCGTGGAAACCCGATGACGACTAAACGTTAATGCTTGTCAATAAGCGATGCGCCGGGGCATCGCAAGATGATTCGTGATGGAATCATTTGACGTTTATAAAGTTTGTAAGGGAGATCGGTAATGAAGACACCTCTGTTGGCTGTGAAGTCGTTCGCTCTGGCCTTGATCGCCGCCAGTATGCTTTCCGCATGCGGCGGGGGTGGTTCATCTTCGACGCCGTCCGCCGGCGGCAATCCGCCGCCAGGAACGTCCGGTGGGGGCACCGATAACCCGACTGTTGGCTTCCTTGCTCCCATGCCTGCAACTACGCCGCTGGTAATGTCATGCGTCGACGGCGCATCCTTCCAGTGCAGCGGCACCGACATCATCCGTATCGAAAATGGTGTGGGACTAACCAGCTTCGGTGTACAGGCATACGGCAGGTCGACCAGCGACCTGGCTGCAAACAACCCGGAAAAAACAACTGCCTACGGTATGGCCCTCGCATCCGGCGGAGTGGCCGAAATTCGCCTGGCCAAGGACAGCAATGGAGTTGTATCGGAACCGCGCCTGCTGTTACGCAACCTCGGAATTTCATGGAACAACAGGGTGGAGCGTCCACCCATAGTCGAAACGTTCCGGACTGGCCAGGCGCGTGCCATCATCGGCGCCAATGGGGCGATCACATTTGCCCCTCTGCCGGCGCCGTCCGACTACGCTTTCTATGATTTCGCCGACAGGGGCATTGCGGGCACGCAGTCGAACTATGCGAACAACGCGTACTTCCCCCGGGGTGCGGATAACCCACCGCGCTGCACGCGCGCCGCAGGCGACACCACACCATGCGATACCATTGAATCCACCGGCCCACAGTTCCGTACGGGCGACATCAACTCGGGTGGCACCAACCCTGCCCATACAAGCGCGATTCGCCTGCACGGCGACGGCGACGTCCACGCCGGCAACGGCACACTGGATCAGAACGGCAACCCGACCATCCTTCCTGGTGGAAGCGGCATAGGGGTCCCCTTCCCGGGATCGAAGGGCTATCGCAGCCTGGATAACTGGAGCCTGCGCTACGCCAACCTCAGCACATGGGTCACACAGGACACAGTGTCGATAGTCGAATGGGCGCCCGGCTCTGTTGAACACAGCAAGATCCGCCGTGGGACGGTGGCCTTTGGTGACGTGACCCTTGCATCCAAAGTGCCGACCACTGGCGCCGCGACCTATGTCGGCGTCGCTTATGGCTGGTACGCACGCGACGGCAGCACCACGACTTTCCCCGCATTCTTCAGGGGTGCGGTGCGTGTCACTATTAATTTTGTTACCCGCGAAGTGAAGGTGACGCTGGAGGACTCGTTCGAAAATGTCTCGACCATGCCGGCACTGCCTGCAGTCGATTTTCATACGGGCACGAAGATGGGCTCCGCAGGGACTAATGTGGCGAATTACTTCACCGGAGCATTCGACAATGGTTCGATGGCAGGTGGTGTCAGCGGACGCTACTTCGGGCCGGTGGTCACTGGCACGGACGGCACCGCGGGTCCCGCAGAAATGGGAGGCACATTCAGGATGGCCCATCCCACTAACGGCGCGGCGGTGGTCGGCGGATTTATTGCCCTCAAAAGATAAGCTTCGTGCCGATGCGCAAGTGCAACGGATGCTTTTTCCATCGTAAAGTTCCGCAAATTGACGCGACTCAATTCGCAAGAGAATCGTCCGGTGCCGTCCGTAAAACAATGGGTATTATTCCCATGAAGAGCAGTGTCGGCGATGCAATGCGCCGGTCATTTAAAGCTCGCGTTCACCAACCGGAGATGTACCTTGGATACAGACGGCCCGTCTTTTCCGCATGCTGCTGAGTCGCAATTCGATGCGGCGCCCGGCGTTACTCCGGCCGGGGCCGCAGTATTACAGCAGACTGCGCATATCCTTCATCCGCTGATCCGATTGCTACTGCAGCATGGTGTGACTTATCCGCAGCTCGCCGATACGTTAAAGGGCGTGTTCATTGAAGAGGCTCAAGGCATCGAGAGGACAGGCCGGATGACCGACAGCGAAGTGGCTGTCAGGACCGGCATCCACCGCAAGGATGTCAAGCGCCTGCGCAGCGAATCAATCGCAGCGGAATTCGGGAGGTATGACGATGCGCGGCGCAGCCTCACCTCGGCGGTTTTCACTCGCTGGCTGACCGACCCGGCGTATTGCGACAAGGTTGGCCAGCCGAAGGCCCTGCCGCGCAACGCGGACAGCGCCCATAGTTTCGACGAGCTCGTCAAGAGCGTGTCAACCGACGTGCATCCGCGCACCGTACTCAACGAACTGAATCGGCTCAACCTCGTGTGTATCGAGCACGACAGCGTACAGCTTAAGGTCGATGCGTTCGTGCCGAACTCCGACTTCGCGCAAATGCTGGAATACATGGGCGCCAACCTGCACGACCATGCCGCCGCCGCGGTGCAGAACATGCTGGGCACCGGTCCGCGGTTCCTCGAACAAAGCATTTACAGCGACGCCATCCACGCGGATTCTGTGCAGGAAGTAGCAGGCCTGGCACGGCAGGAGTGGACCCACATCCTCAAACGGATCGTGCCCGAAGTGGCGCGCCATGAACCGAACCAGACGGACGACGCGGCGGACGCGCACAAGGCGCCGCAGCAACATGCGCGCGTGCGGTTGGGTATGTACTTTTATGCGGAAGGCGAGCAGTCTGCCGCCCCCACATTCAGCGAAGGAGACCAGCATGAACCCAAGTGACGATCAATACCGAATATCTACGCGTGTCCTATGGCTGGCGGTCATCATCGGCCTGATGGCTATTCTTGTCGCTTGTGGCGGCAGTGGCGTCGGTGTCAATATCGCGGGCGTGGGCAGCGGCGGCACTGGCGCAGCGATCAGCGGACCGATTTCCGGTTTCGGCAGCATCATTGTGAATGGTGTGCGCATCGACGACAGCAGCGCCAGCATCACCGTGGACGGCCGGACCGGCGGCACGGAGACGGACCTGAAGCTCGGGATGATGGTGGACGTCGAAGCGGTAATCGATGTCAGCGGCGTCACCGGTAAAGCTTCCAGGATTTCCGGGCGCAGCTTGCTCCAGGGTCCGGTCTCCGATATATCTGCAGGAGCGAATCGCCTGACCGTGCTCGGTATGACGGTCACTGTAACACCGCGTACAGTGTTCGACGGCCCCGGTGTCACGGGGCTGGATGCGCTGCGTGCCGACGACAGCGTCGAGGTCCATGGCATTCCCGACACGTCGGGCGGACTGAAAGCGACGCGCATCGAGCGTCTCTCCGCAAACCATGAAATTCACCTCACGGGTAAAGTGCAGGAGGGTGCAGGCAGCTCGTCTTTCAGCGTCAACGGCTATACCGTGCAATACCAGCCGGGTGATCTCGTTTCCATGCCGAACGGTGTGACGCCCGGCTCGGTGGTAAGTGTGAAAGGCACATTGTCCGGCACCACCGTGGATGCTTCGACAGTGAGCGCGATAAGTCTGGCACCAGCCGTCAAGGATCGCCAGCGCGTCGAGATGGAAGGCGTCGTCACCGCCTTTACCTCGGCTACGCGGTTCGAGTTGAATGGCATGCCGGTCACTGTTCCGGGCAGCGCCAGGGTAGAGGGTACCGTGTCCCTCGGAGACCGCGTGGAAGTCGAGGGTCAGGTCGACGGCCAGACACTCGTCGCAAGCAAGGTCGAGGTCGACGACGATAAGACGGAGAACGATGAAGAAGCCTTCGAAATGAATGGCAACATCGTCGGCGTCAATGCGGCCGCCGCCACCTTCACCATGCGCAAGGGTGACGTCACGGTGAAGTGGGATAGCAATACCAAGTTCGACAAGGGATCGTCCTCCACACTTGCTCCGGGCGCGAAGGTAAAAGTGAAAGGCAAGATGAAGGGGAATATTTTGCTTGCCACCAAGGTCGAGCGCGACGATTAGCTCAGGGAGAACGCCTCATTGATGGCGGAATGACAGGCACCCTCGTTCAGGCGGGGGTGCTTGTTTTTTTATGGATGGACGCTGCTGAACACAGGCTGTAGGGTGCGTGGAACAGGAGCGTGGAACGCATCCTGCAAAAACAAAAAAACCCGGTGCGATATTTCGCATCCGGGTTTCGATGGCTCCGCGCTCCGGCGGACGATGGATTATTTAATTCACGAAGGTGAACGACTGACCGGGAACGGACAACGAGATCCTGTTGCCGATCACCGTGCCGCTGGCATTGATCTTGTAACATTCCGATGACGTCAAGTCAGGATTGCCGGTGGATTTGAACGTCGAGTTGGTGCAGAAAAGTGCAGTAG
>JBBWZW010000134.1:0-4481 GCA_039649305.1 Burkholderiales bacterium | reverse complement strand
CGGCCATCATCGGCTCGAGAATCACCGGGCTGGCCTTGCGGCAGCCATCCTTGAACGCCATCGACGCAGCCATGCGAAACGCGTTTTCGTTCGAGTCCACATCGTGGTAAGAACCGAAGAACAGTGTAACCTTGACGTCGACAACCGGATAGCCGGCCATTACGCCCGAGGTCAGTGTCTCGCGAACACCCTTTTCGACCGCAGGGATATATTCGCGCGGTACCGTGCCGCCCTTGATCGCATCAACGAATTCAAAACCCTTGCCCGGCTCTTGCGGCTCGATCTTCAGTACCACGTGACCTTACTGACCGCGGCCACCAGACTGCTTGACGAACTTGCCTTCGATTTCTTCGCAGGTCTTGCGTATCGTTTCGCGATAGGCGACCTGCGGCTTGCCGACGGTCGCTTCAACGTTGAATTCACGACGCATACGGTCGACGATAATTTCCAGGTGCAACTCGCCCATCCCGGAAATGATGGTCTGACCGGACTCTTCGTCAGTCTTGACGCGGAACGAAGGATCTTCCTGCGCCAGGCGATTCAGTGCCAGGCCCATTCTTTCCTGATCCTGCTTGGTCTTTGGTTCAACAGCCTGCGAAATCACCGGCTCAGGGAACACCATGCGCTCGAGCGTGATCACGGAACCCGGATCGCACAATGTATCGCCGGTAGTCGCTTCCCTCAGTCCGACCGCAGCGGCGATATCGCCGGCGCGCACTTCCTTGATTTCTGCGCGCTGGTTTGCATGCATCTGCAAAATACGGCCGAGGCGCTCTTTCTTGCCCTTGACCGGATTGAACACCGTGTCGCCGGAATTGATCACGCCCGAATATACGCGGAAGAAGATCAACTGGCCGACGAACGGATCAGTCATGATCTTGAACGCCAGGGCGGAGAATTTTTCCGAGTCTTCGGCCTTGCGGGTGGTCGGCTCTTCGTTCTCGTTGATGCCCTTTACCGGCGGAATATCGGTCGGCGCCGGCAGGTACTCAATCACGCCATCCAACATTGCCTGCACGCCCTTGTTCTTGAACGCGGTGCCGCACATCATCGGCACGATTTCGCCGGCGATAGTGCGCTGGCGAATAGCCGCCTTGATTTCGGCTTCCGTCAAATCACCTTCTTCCAGGTACTTGTTCATCAGTTCTTCGTTGGCTTCGGCCGCGGCCTCAACCATCTTCTCGCGCCATTCGGCGGCGAGAGCCTGGAGATTGGCAGGAATTTCGCGATAATCGAATTTCATGCCCTGCGATGCGTCGTCCCAGTAGATGGCTTTCATCTTGACCAGGTCAACTACGCCTTCGAAGTTATCTTCGGCGCCGATAGGCACTTGCAACGGAATGGGATTGGCCTTCAAACGGGTACGCATTTGCTCGTACACCTTGAAGAAATTGGCGCCGGTACGGTCCATCTTGTTGACGAACGCCAGACGCGGCACGCCGTACTTGTTGGCTTGACGCCAAACGGTTTCGGACTGCGGCTGGACGCCGCCCACTGCACAGTAGACCATGCAAGCGCCGTCGAGCACGCGCATCGAACGTTCCACTTCGATCGTGAAATCGACGTGGCCCGGGGTATCAATGATGTTGATGTGATGCTCGGGAAAATTGCTGGCCATGCCCTTCCAGAAGCAGGTCGTCGCAGCGGAGGTAATCGTGATGCCGCGCTCTTGTTCCTGCTCCATCCAGTCCATGGTGGCTGCGCCGTCATGCACTTCACCGAGCTTGTGGTTGACGCCGGTGTAGAACAGGATACGCTCGGTAGTGGTTGTCTTACCGGCATCGATGTGAGCGGAAATACCGATATTGCGGTAGCGCTCGATGGGGGTCTTGCGAGCCATAGTTAATCCTAAGTCTTTTAATGGTCGAAAACCGAGCGCCACTTTTTAAAAGAGATGCGCCCGGTTTCAACCGCGTTACATTTGCAGATGGCCTTCAACGATGCGAAGGCGGTTATCCGGCCATTAGAAACGGAAGTGCGAGAATGCCTTGTTGGCTTCTGCCATGCGGTGCACCTCATCGCGCTTCTTCATTGCACCGCCGCGGCCTTCCGCGGCTTCGAGCAGTTCACCACCCAGCCGTTGCGGCATCGACTTTTCGCTGCGCTTGTTGGCGGCTTCACGCAACCAGCGCATGGACAAGGCCATACGGCGAACAGGACGCACTTCAACTGGCACCTGGTAGTTGGCACCACCAACGCGGCGGGACTTCACTTCGACCATCGGCTTGCAGTTGTTGATGGCAGCAACAAACACTTCCAGCGGGTCCTTGCCCGATTTGGTCTGGATGTGGTCAAACGCACCGTAGATGATGTTCTCGGCTACCGATTTTTTACCGGACAGCATCAGGACGTTGACAAATTTCGCTACATCAACATTGCCGAATTTCGGATCTGGCAGGATCTCCCGTTTAGGGACTTCACGACGACGTGGCATTTCGATTCCTTTCACTCTTCAGTTGAGCGTCGGCACTGAGTGTATTTGCCGCTCGCTCGCGGATGGCCCTCATGACCAACCACTTACTCGACCCATTCGGGGCCGACTCACATTCCGCCTGGTGCAGCACCTAGCGGAAAAACTATTTACTTCTTGACAGCCTTCGCACGCTTCGCGCCGTACTTGGAACGCGCTTGCTTACGATCTTTCACGCCCTGGGTATCCAGCGCGCCACGAACCATGTGGTAACGCACACCCGGCAAGTCTTTTACACGACCGCCACGCAGAAGCACGACGCTGTGCTCTTGCAGGTTGTGACCTTCACCGCCGATGTACGAAATGACTTCGAAACCGTTGGTCAGGCGCACTTTGGCGACTTTACGAAGCGCCGAGTTCGGCTTCTTCGGTGTAGTGGTGTATACACGAGTGCACACGCCGCGTTTTTGCGGGCTGTTTTCCAGCGCAGGCGATTTACTCTTCACCTTGGCCGAAACGCGCGGCTGGCGAATCAGTTGATTGATGGTTGGCATCGGTCTAAATCCAACAAAGTTACAACGTTAATAAAAATACAGCCCCGAAATCGATTGTCCGGGACCAGGAGGGTAATTCTTGCACCTTGGCGGCAAGCCGGCGGGCGCGGTTCGATTTGGGACAACATGGGAAAAGCGTCGCAGAAAGCGGAAGCAGACCAAAGAACGCTTAAGCCCGTAGAGCTTAAAATCGAGAACTCGCGAGTATATTCCTGTTGGTACGCATAGTCAATCAATGATGTGAAGCGAAGTTAAGTGCCCCTGGCGGGCTGGATTCTATACTGTTGGCCGCGCAGATTTCGAAGGAACGCAGGCGATTAGAGTGACCACGCCATCTGTGGCGCGCATATCTTTCTAGACGTGAAACTACCGCGTTGCGTTGGAGGATAGTTCGCTGATGACAACTCCATTCTTTACACCGACTGGTTTTTGTCGCAGGTGATCGGCTCATTAAAATCATCGAGACAAATGACGTCCATGATGTATGTATCGGATCACGGGCAGGCCCTCTATGACGGCAGCTGCACGCTCGCCCTTCATGGCCACAATACGCAGCACGATTTTCATGTGCCGGCGCTGGTGTGGTACTCGGACCTTTATCGCCACACCCACCCATCTACGTCACCGCGCAGAGATAACTTGCACAATTTTGCTGGCCGTAGCGGGCGCGCTGCAGCGTTGCTTGTCGTCGCCATAGCTCGCTATGACTCCTCCTCGCGCCTTGCATCGCATCCCGCTACGTCCGCCAAATTGCACAAGTTATTCCTGCGCGGCGCCTAAGCTCAGATCAGACTCGTATCCGAGCGGATACCGGCAGTCACGGGCTCCGCGACGCCGACCTTGATCGAACCGTCAGAACGCTCGTAGGTTCCCATCAGGCATCCGCTTGCAATTGCCCGCTCCTGAATCGCTTCAAGAACCGCTTCACGGCCAGGCGTATCGGAGAATTCCGGTCCCGCGGCCAACGCGAACAATTGAAAGGCATAACGATGCACGCCATGGCCCGGCGGCGGATCGGGCGGGAGCCAGCTCGCTTGCAAATAGGAATTGCGGCCCATCTTGAGCTCAGGCCCAGGGTGATCGGCAGGATTCAACGCACCTTCCGGAAGGGATCCATCCTGCGGCGCAATGTCCACTGCAATCGCATGGACCAGCGGTTGCGGAGTAGGGGCGTCGGCATCCTCGACAATCAATACGAGTGTGGCGGCGCCGGCAGGAATCCCGATCCACTCCAGCGGCGGTGATGTGCCGCTGCCGTCGGCAGTGTACTGCGCAGGAATCGGCTCATGGTCATGGAAGGCGAGACTGGTCACCTCAATGGACGATGTGCCGGCGCGCAAGTCGATCAGGTTGAACGCTATCTTTTCCAGACCAGCGCGCTGGTTGCGCAGAGCATGGCCGACCGCATCGGGCAGTTTTTCGAGCATCGCAATTTTTCCTCTTCATTTCTTTGCGGGAGCATGTTGGACAGCAAACGCACGCCGATGGTTTAACCTTATCGCGTGGGTAATTTTGTC
>JBBWZW010000096.1:0-9083 GCA_039649305.1 Burkholderiales bacterium | reverse complement strand
ACTCTTTGCGTCATGGCTGCTTTTGTTGCTCTCACCTGATTTGCCGTCCACCGATTTGGCGTCCGCCTCTGTCGAAATTTTCTTTTCGGGAGGGTTCTTGTCCTGGGTCTGCATAATTACCTCTGCTCTCGCATTAACGTTTGGACAAGGTAGACAACAGCGGGGCTAGGAAAATTCCGCGTTCTTCGCGATCCGATGCACAAAGATGCGGAAGCAAATAAATACATTAAGGCCGACAGAAACACGGTCTTCAACATCGAGGGGAGTCAAGGCGTAACGGCGAGCCGGGCTCCTATTATTGGCGCATTACCCAGTGGATCTTCCCGTGGTTTACCCTGATTCCGCCGTTTGGACAGCATCCGCTTGGGGCGCATATTTGGGTGCCGATCGACGATGAGAATTGCTGGGCATGGAGCATCAACTTCTCGACGCGCCTCTGTCTGAGGAAGAGCGCAAGGATATGGCCGACGGTAAGGGCATCCATGTCCAGTATTTGCCCGGCACATTCATCCCGGTGGCGAACAAGAGCAACGACTATTTGATCGATCGACAGGCGCAACGCGAACAGCGTTCATTCAGTGGAGTCGAAGGGTTTTCGATGCAGGATGCGTCGTTGCAAGAGAGCATGGGGCCGATTCAGGACCATGAGGCCGAGCATCTGGTCCCTACCGACAAGGCGATCATGATGGCGCGCCGCAAGCTGGCGGAGTACGCGGCTTCTATCGACGAGAAAACCGGAACTGCGCGGCCTGAGCCCAGAGACACAATACGTGCGCGCGGCCTCGGTGCTGCTCGACCGCACGACGGATGCAACCCAGTGGGCAAAGGACGCGTTGCAGGCGGGTGCACGGGCCAGAGCCGAATCGCTTCGCATGTGTAAATGCGTTTTCAGTGCATCCAGCAGATGACCAGGATTGAAGCCTCCATCCGGCGGCGGCGCAACGGCCACGGTGTGTGTCGCGGAGATCAGTCTGGTCAGTACATGCGGCCCAATCCGCTAAAGGCAACGCTGATCAAGTAAACGAAATGAGGGTGTGAGCCGTTATAGATGCTATCGACAACGGACTTGGTAGCGGACTATGAAACGACAGACTCTGGCGATGGCAGCGGATCAAGGCTTTGAACAGCATCGCAAGCCGACACGACGTGATGAATTCCTCGCCACGATGCACCGCATCGTTCCGTGGGAGGCGCTGTGCGCGGTGGTGGAGCCGCACTAGCCGAAGCGCGGCAACGGGCGTCCGCCGATCGGCCTGGAGCGTATGCTACGGATTCATTTCATCCAGCACTGGTTCAATCTGGCGGACTTTGCCTGCGAGGAGGCAATCTATGACAGCGCCAGCCTGCGCCGCTTCGCCGGCATTGACCTCGGATGCGAGACGGCGCCTGACGCCACCACCCTGCTCAAATTCCGCCATCTGCTGGAACAGCACAAGCTGGGCGAGCGCCCTAAAGGCCGAGCAAGTGGCTCAGTGCGGCCCTGAGCGGACATACTATCTCATAGCGCCGGCACTTGAACTGTTAAAACCCGGTAATGAAAAAGCCCTTCCAGACGGCCGCGCTGCCTGAAAGGGCTTTGGATCACTTTCGACGTCGCTCGGCCGGCGACGCTCACATACTTCAGGACATCAAGGCACGTCCACGCTGCCCTGTTCGCCTGCCTGGCCGGCGAAGGTGCTCACGACGCCCGATTGTGTCACTTTGCGGATCGTGTGGTTGAACTGGTCAGCCACGTACAGGTCACCATTGGCATCGACTGCAATGCCGGAGGGCTGGCTGAACTGCGCAGCGGTTCGCACACCATCGGCGCCGCCGCCCAGTCCCTGCCAGCCAAGCCCGCGCATGCCCGCCAAGGTGTTAACCGTACCGTCCGGTGTAATTTTGCGTACCGCAAAATTGGTGGCGTCTGCGACATACACATTGCCTGCCGCGTCGGTCGCAAGGCCTTTCGGCGACATGAAGGCGGCGGCCGATCCGGTGCCATTAAAGTAGCCGAAGCTGGTCCATCCCGGCGTGCCGGCAAACGTGGTGACCGTGCCGGTACTCAGCGAGATCTTGCGAATGAGCGCATTGTAGAAGTAGCGGTTTTCCTCGAACAGCGGACCTTCCATGTTGTAATCGGCAACGTACAGATTGCCCTGCCGGTCCAGAGCAATGCCGTAGGGACCGCTGAAGGTTGCCTCTGCCAGCAGGCCATCGGTAATCCGATTGTTGCCCGGTCTGCCGGTCAGCGTCGTTACCCCGCCAGTATTGCTGATCCGGCGGATGGCAAGGTTCATCAAGTCTGCGACATACAGATTGCCCTGTGGGTCCGACGCAATCCCGGTTGGTGCGGAGAAGCGCGCCGCGGCACCGATCCCGTCTATGGCGCCGGTTTGGCCGGCGGCGCCGGCAAGCGTCGTCACCATCCCTTCCGGCGTGATCTTGCGGACGGTGTGATTGCCTTTATCGGTAACATAGACATTGCCCGCCGCATCGACCGCAATGCCGGTCGGCGTATTGAACTGCGCCGCCGCGCCATTACCGTCCGCGCTGCCGCTGACCCCGGTCGTGCCGGCGATAGTGACGACGGTGCGGCCTTGGCTGATCTTGCGGATCGTGTGGTTGCCGGAATCGGCAACGTACAGGTTGCCTGCACTATCGGCGGCCACACTGAAGGGCCGGACAAAGCGCGCCGCCGCGAGCTGCGCATTGGGTTGCGGCGGCTCGTCGGGTACGGCGCCCGTGTCGGTGCTGCCCGCGACACCGGCCTTGCCGGCAAAGGTGGTGACGACGCCGTCCGCGCTCACTTTGCGGATGGTATGGTTCAAGGTGTCGGTTACATAGAGATCGCCTTGCGCGCCAATCGCGATGCCGGCCGGACCGGCAAAGCGGGCCGCCGCACCGGCACCATCCGCATTGCCGGCTTCGCCGCCGCCCACGAAGGTGCTGACCTGCCCATCTGGAGTGACCTTGCGCACCGCGCGGTTACTTGAGTCTGCCACATACAGGTTGCCACCGGCGTCGACGGCCATGCCACGCGGCGCATTGAAGCGGGCATCTCCGCCGGCGCCGTCGGATGCGCCGACCCCTTCGGGATGCCCGGCGACCACGCTGGCTTGCGTGGAACCCGCGGCAACCTTGTAAATCACCGCCCCGACGGCATACGGTAGGCGCGGTGCATACATCGTGTATTTGCGCCCATAGCTGGCGTAAATGTTACCGGCAGTATCGCGTGCAATGCCATATGGATGGGCAAATACGTCTCCCGGGCTTGCCAGTTCGGTGACCTCGCCTGCAGGGTTGATCTTGCGCAACGAGCGGCCGCCGGTATCAGTGACGTACAAATTGCCCGCGCTATCCAGCACCAGATCGGACGGATAGGAGAACCTCGCCTCCGTACCACTACCCACCGCATAGCCCTGCTGCCCGGCGCTGCCGGCAAATGTCGTGACCGCGCCGTCCGGCGCAATTTTGCGGATTGCGTGGTTATGCCGGTCCGCGACAAAAATGTTGCCCGAGCCGTCGACGGCAATGCCGGACGGCGTATCGAAGCGCGCCGCGGTGCCGTTGCCATCCTTTGTACCGGTAATTCCACTCACACCCGCGATCGTCGTCACGCTGCCACTGGCGGCGATTTTTCGAATGGTATGGTTGCCGGAATCCGCGACGTACAAGTTGCCTTCCGCATCGGCGGCAATGCCATATGGATTATTGAAGCGCGCTGCGGCGAGTTGCGGGTTGCTCGGCGCCGATGGCTCGATAGTGTCGCCGGCAGTGGGGTTACCGGGAGTGGGGTTGCCGGTAGTCGGATTGGCTGGCGGCCCCCAGTCAGTGCCGGGCTGAATCGGAATGCCGCCGCCGGTGGAGGGCGACGGTCCGGTCGATGTCCCAGGCGAGACATTGGCCGCAACGGGCGCCGAGGGCGACGAACCGCCGCCGCATGCGGCGAGCGCGATACAGAACAGAGTTGCGGAGAGATGACGAACAACAGAAGCGGGAGAGGAGGCATTTGGCATTCTTCTTACCTTACAAAGGAAAAATGGATGGGGCTCCCTGACTTCTAGTAATAGGAACTGTGACGCATGGAATGAAACAAGGGTTCCTCTCGTCAATACACCGCTATTGATGTGAATCAATCCTTTACTGATTGCCGCTCCGGCCTGCTTCGCCACTTTTCTCGCCGCCGCGGTTTGCTTGTGAACCCGGTCCGGCCATGAGTTACTTGGCAAAGCAATATCGAATTTACGGGAGGGTCGATCATCTGCGAGCGCCCGATCTCTGTCCTTTCCGAACTAGCAAAAACAAAGGTTCTTCACGGATTTCCGGGATACGCTGTTTTAATCTTCAGAAAGAAAAAGGCGCTGTCGCGGTAGCCATAGGCCATTCGCTTCATCACTTTGATCCGGTTGTTGATCCCTTCGAGCTGGCCGGTATGCATCGGCCAGCGCACCCTGGCGACAATGCCGCGCCAATATGCTTTCAGCTTTTTGGCAAACTTTTGCAGTGGGTCGATCTGGCTGTCGTTCGCCATTGCCAGCCATGTTTTCCAGCTGGTGATCGGAAAAGTGTGGGACCTCCCGCCAGCACAACTGGCGCATGCTACGGCGCTCGGTGGCGTTCGCCACTTGACGCTGGGGGCTCTATCAAGTGGCCGCCTCAGTGTATCTTGCCTGATTTTGAAATCGACCAGTGGTACGGTTTGTTTGCTCCGGCAAAAACGCCAGCCCCTATCTTGGCGCGACTGCAGCGGGAAGTTGCCAAGGCGCTGACCTCGGCCGAGGTAAAGGAATACCTGAACTGCGAGGGAGCGTCTCCGGTGGCAAGTACGCCGGAGCAATTCGCAAAGTTTCTGGACTCCGAGATCAACAAGTATGCTGAACTGGTGAAGACGACCGGTCTTCAGGTGGAATAGAGCTGCGGTACCAGGCCGATTTCGCTGCAGCCTTCCCGTCGGCGAATGAAGCTTGGGAGCATCCAGAATCAGAAATGGCCGCGCGGAATTTGATATCGCCAAGCGCGGCCTACTGCACTTCCCGGAACGGTTCCAATAGACCTTCTTACAGCAGACCGCTCGCCGTACGCCGTTTCCTATTAGGTAGCTGTACGTTAGTGTGAGTGAGATTGGAGCTATTGATAATGGCATCCAGCACGATTGAATATCCATTTTCAATGTGCTTGCGCGCCAGTCGTTCGGCTTTGGCGCCGTCACCCGCCTCGAGGGCGTCTATCAAAAATTTGTGGCTGTGTTGCATGCCGACGAATCGCGAGTCGCGCACCAGGCCGAAGTAGTAGACCCGATCGATATCGCTCAATAGCTGGCTGATCAGCGCGACGATCTTGTCGTTCCCGCAGGCCTCCGCGATGAGCAGGTGAAGGCGACGGTTGGCATTGATGACGAATGCCTCGGACGATTTGTCGTGCATGTCGACCGGGCGGTTTGCTTCGTCATCGGCACGGCGAAGCTCTTCGATATTCACGCGCCCGGCTGCCATCCGAACTGCGGCCGGCTCTACCATCAAACGCAGCTGAAACGTGTTCTTCACGTCGGTCAGCGTGATCGGTGCAATTTCATAACCGCGGCGGTGTATCGCCTTGACGAGTTGAAGCTGAATCAGGCGGTCCATCGCAAGGCGAATGGGAATGCGCCCGAAACCGAACATTTGCTCGAGCTGCGGCTCGGAAACGATTTCAGCCGGCGCTAATTCACATTGCGTGATGGCGCCACGGATGGCCTCGAAGGCCTGATCGCTTTGCCTCTCGACCAGTACCTTCGATCCGCCCGCGTCGGACTCACCGCTGCTCTGGCTCCCGTCGCGAGCATCATTGATTTGTTTGAGGTTGACCTGCACTTGCCTGTTCTCTTTCATGCGTTTTACCAGACCGAAGTCTACAACGTTAGGGAACCCACGACGGAAAACTCTATCTGGAGGAGTCTTCACACTAGTGGGTTAACTTCTCTTGTAGGATCACTAAAAGTTAAATATACTACCCCTACCAAGCTCGTTATAGGCGCATTATAGTCGAAATTTTTTCAGCTTCGGCGGCGCTGTCGCGGTTCTGATACGGTTTAACCGGCGGACTGGACCGCGGGAGTTGCGGCTGATTCACGTCCGCTGTGCACCAGGCAGCTCGGTCGAAATCCAGCTTTAGCGTTACTACCCATGGCGGATTACGTAATGGAAGTTAGTGTCTTTGACCTTTTCAAGATCGGCATCGGGCCGTCCAGTTCCCACACAGTGGGCCCGATGCGCGCCGCATCGATGTTCGTGAATCGTCTGCACGCGAAAGGGGAGCTGAATACTGTGGCACGCGTTCGCGCCGAGCTATATGGTTCACTGGGGGCCACGGGCAAAGGCCATGGTACAGACAAGGGTGTCATGCTCGGCCTGATGGGCGAGGGGCCCGATACGGTCGACCCGGACAGTATCGAGCGCAAGCTGGCAGAGGTGCGGGACTCGGGCAAGTTGCTACTGCGCGCAGAAAAAGCGGTTCTGTTCTCCCCGCGACAAGACATCCTGTTCTATCGGCAGGCACTGCCTGACCATCCGAACGGGCTCAAGCTTATTGCGTTCGATGACAAAGGCGCCGTGATACGCGAATCCATCTACCTGTCGGTCGGCGGCGGTTTCGTCACTACCGTTGGCGACGACAAGTCCCAGCCGCTAACGCAGACTCCTCGCGCCCCGCATGCGATTCGCAGCGGTACCGGATTGCTGGATTTGTGTCGCAGTCATCAAAAGAGCATCGCAACGCTAATGCTGGAAAACGAGTTAACGTGGCGGCCCGAAGCGCAAGTGCGCGAGGGGGTGCTTCGCATCTGGCGCGTGATGCAGGACACGGTGCAGCGCGGCTGCCAGACCGGCGGCAATTTACCCGGACCGATAGGTGTTAAGCGACGTGCTTACGATCTGCACAAAAAGCTGACGTCGGCTCCCTTGTCCGATAAAGACCCGACGCACGATTCGATGGCGTGGTTGAACCTGTACGCGCTCGCCACCAATGAAGAAAACGCGGGCGGCGGTCGTGTGGTCACCGCACCGACGAATGGTGCTGCGGGAATCATCCCCGCGGTGATGCATTATTACGCACGCTTTATCGACGGCGCTAATGACCAAGGCATCATTGATTTTTTGCTGACCGCCGGTGCTATCGGTGCTCTGTATAAGCGGAATGCATCGATCTCCGGCGCCGAGGTTGGTTGCCAGGGCGAAGTGGGCGTCGCCTGCTCAATGGCGGCGGCCGGACTATGCGCCGTCATGGGGGGAACTCCAGAGCAAGTCGAGAATGCGGCAGAGATCGGGATGGAGCACAACCTTGGCCTGACATGCGACCCGGTCGGAGGCATGGTGCAAATCCCCTGCATTGAGCGTAACGCCATGGGCGCCGTCAAGGCGGTCAATGCAGCGCGAATGGCCCTGCTCGGAGATGGGACGCATTATGTGTCGCTGGACTCGGTCATCAAGACCATGATGCAGACAGGCGCCGACATGAAAACCAAATACAAGGAAACATCGCGCGGCGGGCTGGCGGTCAACATCATCGAATGTTAACGCCAGTTTGCATCAAGTACGAAGCACCCTAAGGCGCCACGCAGGAATAAGTTGGGCAATTTGGCGGTCGTCGCGGGATGCGGTGCAAGGCGTGAGGAGGAGTCATAGCGAGCTATGGCGACGACGAGCAACGCAGCAACGCGCCCGCTACGGCCAGCAAAATTGACCAACTTATTCCTGCGCGGTGCCTAAGTCCGACAACATGAGAAAGGTCCATAAAAAATGACAACAATGCCGACGGGTACAGTTCAGCCAGCTAGCCTGGATTGGGTTGAAAAGCTGGTAAGACTGGACACAACCAGCAGGGAATCGAATCTTGGTCTGATCGAAATGGTGCGCGATTATTTGCAGGGGTGCGGCATCTCGTCCCACCTGACTTACGATCGTTTCGGGAAAAAAGCGAACCTGTTCGCCACCGTGCCCGCCGCAAGCGGAAAAACGACCGGCGGCGTCATCCTGTCCGGCCACACGGATGTGGTGCCGGTCGACGGCCAGAAGTGGGACACCGACCCGTTCAAGCCGCTGCTCAAGGATGGAAAGCTGTACGGACGCGGCACCTGCGACATGAAGGGCTTCATTGGGGTCGCACTCGGTTTGCTGCCGGCCATGCAAAAGGCGCCGCTCGCGAGCCCGATCCACTTTGCGCTTTCTTATGACGAGGAGATCGGCTGCGCCGGCGCGCCATCCATGATCGCCGAGCTCAATGAGCGTGGCGTTCGACCCGACGGCTGCATCGTCGGCGAACCTACCAGCATGCGCGTCGTCGTCGCGCATAAAGGCATCAATGCTTACCAGTGTTGCGTTCGTGGTCACGCAGCGCATTCGTCGCTGACACCGAAAGGGGTCAATGCGATTGAATACGCGGCACGTCTCATTTGCTACATTCATGACCTCGCAGAAAAATTCAAGCAGGAAGGTCCTTTCGACGAGGCCTTTGACGTCCCGTTCAGCACCGCGCAAACCGGAGTGATCAAGGGCGGCATCGCGGTCAACACGATTCCTTCGCTGTGCGAGTTCGTTTTCGAGTTTCGTAATCTGCCGGGTGTCGATGCGAGTCCGATCTATCAGCAGATAGTTGACTTCGCGCAGGGCACGCTGGTGCCAAAAATGCGGCGCACGCACGCAGAAGCAGACATCACATTTGAAAAAATCTCCACCGCACCTCCGCTCGACGCTGCGGAACAAGCAGCCATTACTGAGCTGGTGCGCGCCCTGAGACGCGACAACGACATCCGCAAGGTCGCATACGCCACCGAGTCCGGGCTGTTCCAGGCGGCCGGTATTCCGAGCATCCTGGTCGGGCCCGGAAATATCGAACAGGCGCATAAGGCGAACGAGTTTGTTGAGCTGGAGCAGTTGGCGCAATGCGAGGCGTTCTTGCAGAAACTGATCGTCAGCCAGTCGTCCGCACAGCCCACTTAAACGGATCACGGGAGAAGAATATGTCTGAAGCCACACCTAAAATCAGCATCCTCGACCAGCGCCGGATAGAAGCGGGAATCGTCAAGCCGATATACGAAACCCTGGTCGCGGAACTGGGTGTCGAGCGGG
>JBBWZW010000066.1:0-20681 GCA_039649305.1 Burkholderiales bacterium | reverse complement strand
CTGGCGCAGAAGCTGAATTTCCCCGGCATGACGTTCCTGAACCTGTCGGTGGCCGAATCGATTGAATCGGACCTGCTGCCGCCCACGGTCGACGTGGTGACCGCGCTTCACGCATGCAACACCGCGACCGACGACGCGATTCGATTTGCACTCGGGAAACAGGCGAAATTCATGGTGCTGGTGCCGTGCTGCCAGGCGGAAGTGGCTTCGGTGCTGCGCAAGAACAAGGGCAAGGCGATTGCCAAAAATGCGCTTACCGAAATCTGGCGGCACCCGTTGCACACACGCGAGTTCGGCAGCCAGGTGACCAATGTGTTGCGCTGCCTGCAGCTGGAAGCCCATGGCTACCAGGTCAATGTCACGGAACTGGTGGGATGGGAGCACTCGATGAAAAACGAACTCATTATCGCCAGCTACAAGGACCTGCCGCGCCGCCGTCCGAGCGAGCGCTTGCAGGAAGTACTCCAGGAGCTGGGTCTGGAGGAAATGGGCGAGCGTTTCTTTGCCCCCGTAGCACAGTAACGTCCCACGCCTCGAGCGGCATCCTGCCGCTTCCGTTTCTTCCCATCAATTATTTTGCTGGAAACGCCTTCCTGTCTTACCAAGAAGGTGTCTCCGTGCCTGCGATCGACGCTTGACATCCCGCCGGTGAAGCCTATACTACCATCCATACAGATGGTGATTGGATGGCATACGGATGGAAAGGCAAGCAATGAGCGCACAGGAACCCCGGCTGAAAGTTGTCGACAGCGAAAAAATCACGATTAATCTCGGGATGATCGACCTCGGGCAAATCGACCTGCTGGTGCAGGAAGGTTTCTATTCGAATCGGACGGACCTGATCCGTACGGCGATCCGAAACCAGTTGGCGGCGCATGCCGACGTTATCAAGCAAACGGTGACACGTAAGAGCCTGGTTCTCGGATTGCAAAACTTTTCCCGCGTCGACCTGGAAGCGGTGCGCGACGCCGGAGAAAAACTTCAGATACAGGTGCTGGGTTTGGCCACCATTGCCCCTGATGTCACGCCCGAGTTGGCATTGGCCACCATCGAGTCTGTAGCTGTGCTGGGAGCCTTCCACGCCAGCCCTGCCGTCAAGGCCGCATTGGCCGGGCGGATACGTTAATCAACTGGAAAAAATCCCATGAAAATCGACCACGAATTTCTCGCGCAGATGCGCGAAGCAACGCAGCTGTTGCAGACTTCCGGCCCCGCTGCGGCCACTGCCGCGATTCAACGCGCGTTGCACGGCGGCGCGACGCCGACCACCGATTGGGCGGCAAGGATGCCGCAAGCGGACAACCTGGTCGATATCAATCCATCGACCGCAACCACTGCCGAACCTGCTGCCGGACCGTCCGCGGATATCCTGCAGCGCATACGCAAAGCCTTCGACGGAAAGTGGAAGGGCACTTCAGCGCGCCAGCCCGTCGAGGATGTTGAAATTGACGAGCCGCGCGAAGCGAAAGACAAGGGTAAATTTTTATCCGCGTCGTGCACCAACCATGCGGGGACGCGCGCATACAAGATATATGTCCCGAGTGGCTACAACGGGGAGCCGTTGCCACTGGTAGTGATGTTGCACGGCTGCAAGCAGAACCCGGATGACTTCGCCGCCGGCACCGGCATGAACGCCGTTGCCGAACAGAACAATTGCTTTGTCGCGTATCCGGCGCAGGTGCATGCCGCCAACGGGTCGAATTGCTGGAACTGGTTTCAGGCCGACGATCAGCGGCGCGACCAGGGCGAGCCTTCGATCATCGCCGACATCACCCGCAAAGTGATGCGCGACTATCGCGTTGATCCGGGCCGCGTCTACGTTGCGGGCCTGTCCGCAGGCGGGGCAATGGCCGCGATCATGGGCGCGAGGTATCCCGAGTTGTATGCGGCCATCGGCATTCACTCTGGCCTGCCCGTCGGCGCCGCGCGTGATTTGCCTTCAGCGTTTGCCGCGATGCAGGGCGGGGCGGCAGCGGATAAAGTGCACGCGGACGCGAAGCCGGTCATCGTTTTCCATGGCGATCGCGACACCACGGTTCATCCGCGCAACGGAGATCAGGCATTGGCACAATGCTCCACCGATTTCTCCGGCGATTGTGCGAACCAACAGCGCAGCGCCGATGTCACAGTGGAGAAGGGCAAAGTACCGAATGGCCGTTCCTATACAAGGACGATGCGACGCGACAGTAGCGGAAGGACCGTCGCTGAACAGTGGCTTGTGCACGGTGCAGGTCATGCATGGTCGGGCGGTAGCCGCAAGGGGTCGTACACTGATCCCAAAGGGCCGAACGCGGCGCAGGAAATGCTGCGGTTCTTCTATGCGCATACGCATGGATGATCCGTTCAACGAATAATTTTTTGCGCCCGCCTGTCGATGTATGGTACAGTCCGTTCCCTCAGACGCGGGGTGGAGCAGTTGGCAGCTCGTCGGGCTCATAACCCGAAGGTCGCAGGTTCGAGTCCTGCCCCCGCAACCAGATACATGGAGCCCGGTTCACAAAATGTGAGCCGGGCTTTTTTGTTTCCCAGGTCCTCATTGCACCATGAATTGGTCCGCCGGCAGCGGCCTGCTGTACGAGTAGCCCTGATAGGCATGGCAACCATGCCCGGCGAGGAAGTCGCGCTGGTCCGCGGTCTCCACTCCCCCGGCGATGACCTGTAGTCCGAGAGTCTTGCCCCATGCCACGATGGTGCGCGCAATCATTGTCCACTGATCCAGTGGCGTCGGGTTCGTTGTGCGCATCCCTACAGGAGTTCGCCATAGCGGACATAGAGGAAAGTACAGGAGGCTATTCCTCAGTGTCGGAGCCGGCGGTTAGCCGGCCCGCCTAACCGGTTTTCATTTTCATGGCACACTGCTGCTTCGAGACAACGCGCGAAGTCAGACGGTACTCATACTCCGGTGCGCGCAATGACAAAAGGTGTCCCTTGAAGCCGAAAGACTCTCCCGCTTTATCCCCGACCCATGCCGAAGGAAGATTCGATACGCTGCTTGCATGGTACTTCGTGATCGCCTGGGGTTCCGGCTACATCGCCAGCAAGATCGGGATGCAGGATGCCGCGCCCTTTACCTTTCTTTCGCTGCGCTACGCGTTCGGTGTGATGTGCCTGGTTCCGTTGCTGATTTTTTCGCGTCCGCGGTGGCCCACGAACGGGCGAGACTGGTTCCACATTTGCGTTGCCGGCCTGCTGATGCACGCGATTTACCTGGGCGGCAGTCATTACGCACAGTATCTCGGCATGTCGGCCGGCATTACCGCATTGATGCTGGCGACACAGCCGCTGTTCACCGCGGTTTTCGCAAATCGCGTGATGGGCGAACGGCTGGCATCTTCCCAGTGGCTGGGCGTGGCGCTCGGATTGGCCGGGGTGATGCTGGTGGTATGGCACAAGATCAATGTGCAGGCGATCACGATCGCAAGCCTGGTCGCGGTAGCGATTTCCCTGGCATCGATTACAGTAGGGACCTTGTATCAGCGCAGCTTTTGCAAGACCGCGGACTTGCGCAGTTCCGCGCTGATCCAGTTCCTCATGTCCCTGCTGGTGCTCGCGCCATTGGCCTGGCGCTTCGAAGGATTCGTTATCCACTGGACCTGGTCGATGGTGGCGTCGATCATGTACCTCGTGGTATTCGCGTCGATACTGGCAGTGAATGCGCTGCACACGCTGATGCGGCGCGGACATGCGACCAAGGTGACCAGCCTGTTCTTCCTCACGCCCATCGTGGCGGTGTTGCTGGAGTGGATGATATTTGACGTGGTGCCGACGTGGCTGAGCGTCGCCGGAATTGTGGTGACATGTGCGGGGGTGGCGTTGGTTTCCGGGCGGCGCGGCGCATGACCTGAGCTGCCGGGGTTCAACCGCCTGACAGTGATTTGGCTATGTGGTCGAGACCCACCTGGGCACATGCAGCATCCTGCTCACCCATAGGCGCGCCCGATATACCAATCGCGCCTACCACCTCGTTCCCTGCTCGTATCGGAAGGCCGCCCGCAAGGGTGGTGACTTTGTCCAGGTGCAGAAAACCAAGGAAGACCGGATTGGAGGCAAAGCGCTTTCCGGCATCGGCCGATGGCTGCCGGAATGTTAATGCGGTGTAGCCTTTGCGCAGGCTGTTCTCGATGGTGTGAGGACTGGTGCCATCGTCGCGCAGTACGACCCTGGTCATGCCGCTGCGTTCAAGGACCGTCACCGTGACCCGGAGGCCATCCTTGCGACATTGCGCTAATGCGGCGCTGGCAGCCTCGTATGCGGCATTGAGCGAAATGTTCCGCTCGGTGAGCAGGGCCTGGGCGTGGATTATGCATGGCACCCATGCGATGCACGTAGCCAGCGCCATCAATCGTTTGTTTGTCATTGAAGTCTCCAGCTAGTATTGAACCTGGCCAGGAGCACCCTGAGTGCCGGCCGGTATGGCGTCGATGCGTCCGTAGAGCCCATGCTCCTCCTCGCCGGGCCCCGCCGCAAAGAACAGCGTATCTCGTTCCTCCCGAAGTTTTCGTGCAGTTATCTTCCGCCATGCCGATGTACCCTCAACATAGTCAATCATGCGCAGTGGCGTGAGCTTTGCGCCTGCCGTTGGAGCTACGTCAAATTCCATGCACGTATCACCACACCGCGGATTTCCCGCCGGCGCCGCTGATGTTTTCCTGAAAGCTCGCCACGAGAAAATCGGTAAAGGCGCGCACTTTTGCAGATACGCCGTGCCGCTCGGGATAGACCGCAAAGATATCGGCCGGCAGTGTCGCGTAGTCTTCGAGCAGCAGCTGCAGTCGTCCGCTGCGCAGGTACTTCGCGATATCCCATTCGGCGCGCAGGATAATCCCATGGCCCTCGAGCGCCCAGTTCAGCGTCACCTCGCCATCATTGCTGGAGAGCGCCCCCCGGACTTTCACCGTTTCCGCATGCCGGCCGCGGGTAAAGTGCCACGTCCCGTACGCCGCATCGTTTTGCCGCAGGACGATGCAGTTATGACGGGTGAGGTCATGGGGCACTTTCGGGACGCCGTATTTCTTCAGGTAGGAAGGCGCCGCGCATAACAGGCGGCGGTTCGGTGCGATCTTGCGCGCGACCAGCCGGGTGTCGGGCAGCTCGCCGAACCGGATGCCGACGTCGAACGACTGCTCGACCAGGTTCATTGGCCGGTCGGTCAGTTGCAGCTGGATTTCCACTTCCGGATAGCGCTTCACGAACTTTGACACCAGCGGCGTAATGTAGATGCGGCCGAACCCGAGCGGCGCGTTCACGCGCAGCAGGCCTTTCGGTGTGGCGCGATTTAGCGACACCAGCTGTTCCATCTCCGCAATCTCGGCCAGGATGCGGGTCGCATTGCCATGGTAAAGCTCGCCCTCATCGGTCAGGCTGAGCCGGCGCGTGGTGCGGTTAAGCAGCTGGACGCCGAGACGCTGCTCCAGTTGCGCCAGCCGTTTGCTTACCGATGGCGGTGTCACGCCAAGTTCTCGCGCTGCAGCCGACAGGCTGCCTTCCTTGACCACCAGCGTGAAAAATGACAGCTCGGAGACATGGTTCATTATTAACTCCAGAGAAAAGGTAGGATGAATTTACGCGCATTCTTAGCTTTTTGCAGCGACCTACAATTCATACGGCTCACTCTTATCTGGAAGGAACGCAATGCGGGTCTATAAAATTGCCGCCATCCCGGCGGACGGCATTGGGCCGGAAGTCATTTCGGCGGGGTTGGAAGTACTGGAAACGCTCGCCGGGCAGGACGGCGGCTTCAAACTGCAGGTGGAACATTTCCCCTGGAGCTCGGAGTACTACCTGAAGCATGGCCACTACATCCCGGAAGGCGGCCTCGACAAACTGAAGACATTCGATGCGATTTTCTTCGGCGCGGTGGGCAGCCAGCAAGTCCCCGACCATGTGTCGCTGTGGGGATTGCGGCTGCCGATCGCACAGGGCTTCGACCAATATGCGAATGTCCGGCCGGCGCGTGTGCTGTCCGGCGTGAAAAGCCCGCTGCATAACGGCCAGAATATCGACTGGGTGATCGTGCGCGAAAATTCGGAAGGTGAATACGCAGGCCATGGCGGGCGGGCGCATCGCGGGTTGCCGATTGAAGTCGCGACCGAGACGGCGATATTCACCCGCGTCGGCGTCGAGCGCATCCACCGCTTCGCGTTCGAGCTGGCCCGCAAACGTCCACGCAAGCATCTCACGCTGGTGACCAAATCGAATGCACAGCGCAATGGCATGGTGATGTGGGATGAAATCTTTTACGAAGTGGCGAGCGATTATCCCGACGTCAAAACCGATCGTGAACTGGTCGATGCCGCCACCACCCGCATGGTGCTGAAGCCGCATACGCTCGACACCATCGTCGCTACCAACCTGCACGCCGACATCCTGTCCGACCTCGCAGCCGCACTGTCAGGCAGTCTCGGCATTGCGCCGACTGCCAACCTTAATCCGGAGCGCAAGTTTCCGTCGATGTTCGAGCCGATCCACGGCTCCGCCTTCGACATCACCGGCAAAGGTATCGCCAATCCGGTCGCGACCTTCTGGACAGCGGCCATGATGCTGGAACACCTGGGCGAAGAGAAGGCTGCGCAGCGACTGATGAACGCCATCGAAGCGGTGACGGAAAGCGGCCTGCAGACGCCAGACCTCGGCGGCAAAGCGACGACTGCGCAAGTGACGCGCGCTGTTTGCGAGCGTCTCGGAGGATAGTAGTACCAAGAGGCATCCATACAGATGCCCGACCCATTCAACAGGAATTGGAGGAGACACCATGAAACTGCATAAGAGAGTCAGCAAGTTGTTCAGTGTGGCGACGATCGGCCTGGCCGCATCGTTATCGATGGGTGCCGCGCATGCCGTGTATCCCGAGAAGACGGTGCAATACATCATTCCATTCACGCCGGGCGGCGAATCGGATTATGTGGCGCGCCTGCAGGCCGAAGTGTTCAAGAACAAATACAAGCAGCAGATGGTCGTGCTCAACAAGGCGGGCGCGGGCGGCGGACTGGTGTGGTCGCAGTTGAACAGCATGCCGAACGATGGTTACACCATCGCCGGCGTCAACCTGCCGCACATCGTGCTTCAACCGCTGGAAGGATCGGCGCAGTTCAAGACCGAAGACATCGCCCCGGTCTATTTTTATCACTTCACGGCGGATGCGATTGTGGTCCCGGCCAACAGTCCGTACAAGACCTACCAGGACCTGGTCAAGGCGGCCAAGGACAAGCCAGGCTCACTGAACATTGCCGGTTCCGGCAGCTTCTCCGCCAATCACATGGCACATGAACGCTTCAACAAGGTCGCCGGCATCAAGTCCACGTATGTTCCGTTCAAGGGCACCGGCGACCTTATTTCGTCCATGCTCGGCAATCATGTGGATGCGGCCATGACTTACCTGCCGTTCGCGATCCAGCAAAAGGGCAAGATGCGCTTGCTCGCGGTCGCCTCGGCGCAGCGTCATTCTGCGTTTCCCGATGTGCCCACCTTCAAGGAGCTCGGCTTGAACTGGGTGGACGGCGCCTATCGCGGTATTGCAGTTCCGAAGTCCACGCCGAAGGAAATCCAGAAGCAGGTATCCGACATGATGGGCGTGCTCAACAAGGATCCCGAAACGCGCAAGAAACTGGTCGACGGCGGGTATGACCTGGTGGATGTCCCGGTCGAGGAAATGCCGGCATTCCTTGCAGAGCGCACCAAACTCTACATCCAGGATGCGAAGGATGCAGGCATGGTGAAGTAACCGGCCAGCCTCCCGCCCCGGACAAGCTGAAAAGCCCCGCGCGATCATTCGCGCGGGGCTTTTTTTCATCGCAACGTCGCCTCCTGTTCGCAACATTTATTGCGGCCGTGGCAATTGTTTTGCTGCCCTGACATCACCGGTTGCGAATGTTTCAGCAATTGCGCGAGGGCAATTATCAATGCATTAAGAAATGAGCGTTTTCTGAGTATTGAAAACGGATACCTAAGATAGCGTAAGGATGTCGTCAGGAGTACACACACGCATCACCTGCGGCAGGGAAAACCATACGCGCCAAAGAGCGCCAGCTAAAGAGTCACTATGGATTTCGGACCGATCTCTCTGGGAGGATCAAATGCATGTCCATGTACGCAGTGGGGCACTAGCCGTCTGCATCTTTTCAATTGCAGCCGCGCTTCTCGCTGCTCCACTGAAGGAACCTATCCAGCCTATACCGGATAGCCTGAATGTCTCGCCAAAAAAAGCGGAAATAGGCGGGCAGCTGTTTCGCGATCCGCGCTTGTCGGCAAACGGCGCTGTGTCATGCGCGAGCTGCCACGACCTCGGACGAGGAGGCGTGGACGGCAAGTCTCATTCACCCGGATTCAACGGTGCGATGACTGGTGTGAATACGCCGACCGTCCTGAATTCGGCATTGAATTTCAGGCAGTTCTGGGATGGCCGGGCGGATTCGCTTGAGGCGCAAATCGACGGGGTGGTCCAGAACCCGGTGGAGATGGGGTCGCAATGGCCGGACGTCGTGGCCTTGATTTCCAAAGACGCGAAGTATTCCGAGGCTTTCGGCAAAGCCTACAAGGACGGCGTGACCAAGGCCAATATCATCGATGCGATCGCTTCCTTCGAAAGAACGCTGATCACACCGAACTCGCGATTCGACAAGTACCTGAAGGGCGACGCTAACGCGATCACCGAAATCGAGAAGGGCGGCTACCTGAAGTTCAAGCAGTACGGTTGCGTCGCCTGCCACCAGGGCGTGAACGTCGGTGGCAACATGTTCCAGACGTTTGGCGCAATGGGTGATTACTTCAAGAACCGGGGCAACAACACCGGAGCAGACCTCGGCCGCTTCAACGTCACCAAGGCCGAAAGCGACAAGCACGTGTTCAAGGTGCCGAGCCTGCGCAATGTGGCCCTCACCGGACCTTATTTCCATGATGGCACGGCGAAGACCCTGGAAGATGCTGTGGACGTCATGTTCAAGTACCAGCTCGGGCGCAGCGCGCCCAAGGAAGACAAGGAGCAGATCATTCAGTTCCTGAAGACCCTGACCGGCCCGGTCCCCGGCCAGATTGGCAGTCCGCCGAACGGCGCGATCGCCTCGTTGAAGGAGAAGCTGAAATGAAATCAACAGCTCGCTATCTTGTGATTGGCTTGTTCCTGACGGCACTGGCCGGCGGCTGGATCTATCTCTATACGCATAGCCGGGCGGTGGACGGCGAGCGCCAAAGCGCGACGCTGGCGCTGCTCACCGAGCTGAAACAGATTGATTCCGACTGGAACGCCGACGTGCTGAAGTCGCAATCGGAAATCAACCTCTCGTATGATCCTTTGGCGGTGCCGCTGCACCGGTTCCGGGAGATTTTCGACACACTGCTCGCGGAAACGACGCACCTTGAGGACGACAAACTGGGGAAGGCATCGGGTGAAATCGAGCGCCTGATCGGCCAGAAGTCGGCATTAATCGACCGCTTCAAAGCGCAAAACGCACTGCTGAAAAACTCGCTGCGCTATGCCCCGACGGCGAGCCGCGAGATCCAGGCGCAACTTCATCAGTCACGCGGCGCAGGCTCGAATGAAATGGAGAGTATTGTTGCTTCGCTGCTCAGCGACGCGCTCCGATATAACACGGTGCCGGATACTGAAACCGCGGAGGTAGTGAAAGCGGGAATGGACAAGCTGCGCAACCTTTCATTGTCCGCTTCCGAAGCACAGCGCGAAGCAGTCGACAACCTGCTGTCACACTTGTCGGTCATCGTGCGCCTGCGTGAGGCACAGTCCACGTTGTTGCAGGACATCGCGCAAATTCCCGTAGCGGCGAAGATCGACGGCTTCAACAACATGCTGTCTGAACGCTTCCAGAAAAAGCTGACACAGCAATTCGCGTATCAGCGGGTGCTGCTCGGTTACAGTGCGCTTGCGTTGCTTCTCGTTTTTGGTGCGGCCGGATTCATCGCCTATCGCAACGCGACCGAGCGCCGGCGCCTTACCACCATCGTCCACAAGCAAACCACCGAGCTCAAGGAAAACCATGTGCAGCTGGTGCATGCACAGAAAATGAATGCACTGGGTGAAATGGTTGCGGGCATCACACATGAAATCAATACGCCGCTGGCTGCCGTGAAAAGCGGCCTGCAAAGCTCGAACGACCTGATCGACCTGGTGCGCCAGTATGTCGAGGAAAGCGGAAAGCTGACGAATATGCTGGCCACCAATCCGTCTGATGAAGCGGGCCGGATCAAGCGCAAGATGATGCTGATCGAACTGCTCGGGCATGCAAACGAACTACGCGAAGAACTGACCTCGTTCGACGCTATCGGCACCGTCAACAGCCTGCTCAGCGAAGGCCTGCGCAACGTCGAGTACATCCACCAGGTCATCACGAACATGCTGAATTTTTCGCGCCTGGACCGCAGCCGGATCGCAACGGTGAAGGTAGAGGACGGCATCGACAGCGTATTGCTGATCGCGCGGCATATGCTCAAAAAGGCGACGCTGCACAAGAGCTATGGTGAGACGAAGCCGATCCAGTGCGATATCGCGCAGATTAACCAGGTGGTCCTGAACCTGATCAAGAATGCGGCCCAGGCCCTTCCGGAAGCAGATGGCATGATTGCGATTGAAACGTCTGCCGGAAAAGACGAGTTTCGCATCGTCGTCAAGGACAACGGCGCCGGCATCCCGGCGGATATCGTGGCAAAGATATGGGAGCCGTTTTTCACAACTAAAAAGGCGGGGTCGGGGACCGGGCTTGGTCTCTCCACCTGCAAGAAGATCATTGAGTCCCACGGCGGTCGCATCGAGGTAGCGTCGGAGGCCGGCAAAGGAACGGCCTTCACCATTACGCTGCCCACGGTGCCGCCCGAGTCGCTATTTGAGCAGCACGGGCAGGATTCGAAGACGGGAATGTTAGCCGTGGCATGACTGGTTTGATACGTATCCGATCCACTAGAAATCACAGAAGAGATAGATATCATGTGTGCACAACCGAACCCGCCCAGCACTGACCGGACCACAGCGAAGCCGAGGCTGCTTTTCGTTGACGATGAGCCGTCTATCCTGAATTCGCTGCGGGTCGTGTTTCGAACCAACTATGACGTGACAATCACCACCGATGGCTTCGAGGCGATCGAGTTCCTGAAAACCGGAAGCTTTGATGTCATCGTCTCGGACCAGAGAATGCCGAAGATCACCGGAATCGAAGTGCTGCGACGCGCGCATGAACTGGCGCCGAACACCGTCCGCATTTTGCTGACCGGCTATTCGGACCCCGAGGCGATCGTCGGCGCGATCAACGACGTGGAAGTCCACCGGTTCCTGCAAAAGCCCTGGGACAATACGCAGATCAAGAAGGTGGTCGATGAGGCGATCGAACTGGCGACGTCGTTGGCGAAAGCCAGCCCTGTTTTACGCGAGCCGGCAAACGACGCGTCCACTCAGTCCGCCGACGTGATTCCTATCCCGGTGCAGCACAGCGGATATCCGGCGATAGGGCAAGTGCCGCAAAATAGCGGCGAAAAGGAGACGGTGCTGGTCGTCAGCGCCAAGCCGACCCTGGTGACACAGGTGAAGACCGTGATGAACGATACCGTGTCAGTGGCGCATGCGAGCAATGTGCTCGACGTGTTCAAGATCCTTGCAAGCACGCCGATCAACATCATCATTTGCTCGTTTGATGTGCAAAGCGATACCGACCGGACGTTCATCCAGATGTTGAAGCGCGAACATCCTTACATCTTCGTCATCGCCGTTTGCGATACGACTGATTCGGTCCGGCTGATCGAGCTGATCAACCAGGCCAAGATTTTCCGGTTTGTCAGGATGCCGGTCAACATGACCTTGCTGTCCCGTTACATCGAAAGCGCCGTCAAGCAGGCCGCCGAGGTAAGGGCGAACCCGGCTTTGATCCGCCTGCAGAAGGCCGATAAAATGTCGGGTGAACTTGCCATGAGCGCTTCCGCCCGGTTTCTCGAGCAGCAGTTTGCCAAGGTCAACCTGACGCTGGGACAGCGTTGCGCGAATCTGCTGAAGTTTTTCAAACGCGACTAGCAGGCTGTCACATTCCGGTTTACACCCGGCATGTCATCCCCGCCTGCGCTGGGATGACAGTTTTGGGGTTCAAACGAAATAGCGAACAGTGACGGACCACCAGAAGCTTCGGGAATAAAAAAACGCCGTGCGCGAATCTCGCGCACGGCGTTTTCTTTTTGTGGACCGTCCGGTCAGGCTGCAGCTTGTTGCACAGGCGCCGAATCCGGCCCGGGGGCCGCGGAAGGTACGAACGCATCGCAATAGAACCCGTCACGATTCAAACCACGCTCGTTCACAAACCCCTGCCGTGCCGCGTTGATCATGGGCGGTGCGCCGCACGCATAGACCTCGTAATTTTCCAGGTCGGTGATATCGTCCATCACAGCCTGATGCACGAAGCCGGTGCGTCCTTCCCATCCGTCGGCCGGACCGGCGTCGGAGAGCACCGGTACGAAGCTGAACCAGGGAAGCTGCGTCGCCCACTTTTGCGGCAGATCCATCTTGTAGATGTCTTCCTCGCGGCGCGCGCCCCAGTACAGCACCATGCTGCGAGTCAGTTTGCGCTTGATCGCGTCTTCCACCAGGGATTTGATCGGGGCAAAGCCGGTGCCGCTGGCCAGCAACACGATCGGCTTGTCGGTATCTTCGCGCAGATAGAAGTCACCCAACGGTATCGTCACCTCGAGCGTGTCGCCGACTTTCAAGCCGTCTGCGACGTATTGCGAAAACCGGCCGTCGGGCACATGGCGGATGTGCAGTTCGACGCCGTCGTTCTGATGCGGCGGATTGGCCATCGAGAAGTGGCGGAAGCTGCCGTCTTCCAGCTTGATGCTCAGGTACTGCCCGGCCTTGAATTTCACCTTGGTGCCGGCGGGGAAGCGCAGCTGCAAAATCGTGACATCGTGCGCCGCGCGTGTCATGCGGTACACCTTGGTATTTACGGTCTTGATGGCGCTCTTGTCGATCTTCTTGATTTCCCGGACCGCGACCGTCAGGTCGGAACACGGTTTGGCCTGGCACAACAGTACATGCCCGTCACGGTGTTCTTCTTCGGTGAGTCCGCCGCCGGTACCGCCGCTGACCTGGCCCGACACGATCTGCCCGCGGCAACTGCCGCACACGCCGCTGCGGCAGGAGTAGGGGATTTCGTAACCGGCCGCCAGTGCGCCATCCAGCACCGCATTATCCTGCTCGCAGGAGAATGCGATGTCGTGGTCTTTGATTTGTATCGTGTGAACCATGGTTTCGTAACTTTACTCAAGTGCAGCAAGCATGCGCACGGTGCGTATCGTCGCCTTGGGATCGGCGACGCCTTTGTCGGCGATGTCATAAGCGCAGCCATGGCCGACGCTGCTGAACACAATCCCTGAACCGACCGACAATGCGCTGGCTGTCAACGGGCTCAGCAATTTGATCGGGATATGGCCCTGGTCGTGGTACATCGCGAGATAGACATCATGCTTACGCTGCGACAGCATGATGTCTGCGCCGGTCGGCCCGTCGACGCTGTAGCCCATTTCGCGCAGCCGCGCCACCGCCGGCACATTGATGGTCTGATCGTCGTCGCCGAACAAGCCATCCTCGCCGGCGTGAGGATTGATGCCGAACACGCCGAGGCGAGGTTGGGCTATGCCGAGCGAACGGGTTGCTTCGATAACGGCCTTGGCCGCATCGACCACCAGGTCGGTGGTAATGCGTCCGAGCGCGTTGTGGATGCGCTCGTGCAGCGTCACATGGCCGATCCGCAGTTCCGGCGACACCAGCAGCAGGAACACCTGCTCTTCCGGTGTTCCGGTCAACTTCGCGATCAGTCCGGGATAACCGGAGAATTCGATGCCAGCGCGATGAATGGCGGTTTCCGAATGCGGACAGCCGATCACCGCATCGACGGTTCCTTGCTCGGCCAATTCGACGGCGACCCTTACATACTCGACTATCGCCTTGCCGGCCTCGGCGAGGATCTCGCCGGGACGGAAAGCATCGCGAGGAAGCGACGGCACATCGACAAAGGGCAAACCGGCCACACCGAACGAACCCTTGAACGGTACCAGCGGCATCTGCGGTGCATGCCGCTGCGCATAGTGCTGGATCACGAAGGCGTCACCGACCAATACCAGCTCGACACCTTTCTGATGCATTTCCACCGCGGCCTTCACCGCGATTTCCGGGCCGATGCCGTTCGGTTCGCCGATCGCTATGGCGATACGCTTTGCTTGCTGTTGGGTCATAGCGGTATGACCAGCAAAGTGTCGATGTCGTTACTGTCGTTGATCGCCACGCGCTCCGCAAACTTCAGCGTGCCGTCAGCGGTCTTCGCGATGCGATCGACATAACGTCCGGCGGCAAACACTTGCATGCTGCCGTCACGCATGGTGCGCACAACCAGGTAAGGACTCTCCACCGTGGCCGTGTCGCCGTTTTCCTCGATCACCAGCGATGCGCCGATGATATGACGGTAACGGTGTTCTTCGTACACGTTGGCATCGCGCATCGCCAGCACGCGGTCTGCCAGCATGGCTCGCGAGTCGGCGTAGATGATGCCTGCCTGCATGCCGGCGGCATGGTTGTCGGCGGTCGTGATGATGTACAGGCATTTCTCCGTGAAGAAGTCAGGCCACTGTTCGAGTTTATCGTTGTCGATGCAGCGGGCATATGCTGCGTTCAGGGCGGTCAGCCGCTCGTGTGTAAATCCGCTCATCTTCTTAAATCTCCATGTATCCGCGATAAGCGTTCCAGAAACCGCGCACCGATGCTTCGGTAGTGCGATTTTCCTGGGTCTCAATGCTCGAACCGCCCATTTCCAGGATCGCCTCTTTGTCTTCGGCGCCGGCAATGCCACGCTGCACGAAGCCGCCAACGGCGCCGTCTTCCATCGACACGAAGCCGGCGGCACCGGTCAGATTCGATTGCCTCAGGCGCATGCGGCGCAGTTCCGGGGTGTCGTCCTTGAAGCCGAGGTAAGTCCAGTTGAGCACGGTCTTGTCAAGGCCGGTCGGCAGGATCTGGCGGATTGCGATGGAGTTCTGGATCTGTGCGAGCACAAAGCCGGGGAAGACCGACAGGATCTGCAGCGTCACGCCATCACCAAACTCGTCGATTCCGTCCAGCATGGTCGGGTCGGCCAGTTGATAGTCGTCCTTGTCCGAACGCAGTTTTTCCGCGCTGTAGTCAACATCTACCTGCGGCTTGTGATCGACCTTCGACCAGCTCACATGGTGCGCGCCGTTTTCGCTGATGATCACGCCGCCTTTTTGCGTCAGGCGGTTGATCTTGAAAGTGGTGAAGAACACGTGCAACAGGCTGGCGTGATAGGAGTCCTTGACGTTCTCCATGTACAGCTTCCAGTTGTTCGGGATGGTCTGCTTGAAACGGCCGATGACCTCTACGTCTTTCGACAGCACGCGCTCGATTTTTTCCAGCACGGTGTCACCGAGGTATTCCTCGATCGATGGCACGTCGTCATGGAAGCTGCCGAACACTAGACCGGCGACGATAGCAGTGCGCAGCTTGCGCGGGCCGTGCTCTTCCTTGCAGAAGTCGGGCGGCATGCCGCCCTTGCCGTTCACGCCCTGTTCGAACGCGACACCTTTCAGGTTGCCCTGCAGGTCGTAGCGCCATGCGTGATACACGCAAGTGAAGTCCTGTGCCTTGCCGCCGTCTTTCAGCGCAATCAGCGCGCCGCGGTGAGCACAGCGATTTTCGAATGACTGGATTTCACCTTCTTCATCGCGCACCACGATGACCGGCGTTTCACCGACGAACGTCGTACGGAAGTCGCCGTTCCCGGGGATCTCCGCTTCCAGGCACAGATAGTTCCAGGTCGGTCCGTGGAAAACGCGCTGCTGTTCGGCGCGATAGACCGGTTCGTCGCTATAGAGCCAGTAGGGCACGCGGGTCAGGCCCGGTTCCCATGTGCGCTGCGTGTCGCGCATGTCGTTGAGTTTCACTTCCATGATTTGTTCCATCTTATTACTGGGGGAGGGGGTGAGGGCGCGCGCCAAGAGCCACGCCCCATATCATTGAGGCTGGAGACCTTAGTTCATCGTGACGCCGGCTTTGTCGATCACCGTCTTCCAGCGCGCGCGTTCGTTCGCGACGAACTCCGTCATTTCCTTCGGCGAATTGCCGACGACTTCGGCGCCCTGGTCGAGGAACTTCTGCTGGACGTCCTTCATCTTCAGGACGTCGACGATGTCCTTGTTGAGTTTCTGCGCGATGTCCGCCGGTGTGCCCGCTGGTGCGACGACGGCGAACCATGTGGAAGAGTCAAATTGCGGCAGGCCGCTTTCGCCGATAGTCGGCACCTTCGGCAGCAACGGGCTGCGCTTGGCGCTGGCAACCGCCAGGATCTTGATCCTGCCGGCTTCATGGTGGCGGTAGCTGGAGCTGATGTTGTCGAAGAACACATCGACGTTTCCACCCATCAGGTCGCCGAGTGCCGGCGCCGTGCCCTTGTACGGGACAAAGGTGAACTTCACATCCGCCTGGGTGGAGAACATGGTGGCGGTCAGGTGTGATGTCGTGCCGTTGCCCTGCGTCGCCACGGTCAGATTGCCGCCTTCCTTTTTCGCAAGGGCGATGAAGTCCCTGGTGGAGGATGCCGGCAAATTGCCCCTGACCGCGAGCACATTCGGTACTGCCGCGAGCACGGTGATCGGTACGAAGCGTTCTGCTTCGTACCCGAGGTTCTTGTAGAGATTCTGATTAATCGAAAGCGGAGCCGGCGGTGTCGCCAGCAGCGTATAACCATCCGGGGCCGCTCTGGCGACTGCCTGTGCACCGATATTGCCACCCGCGCCGGAGCGGTTTTCAACGAGCACCGGTTGGCCCCACTTTTCGCTCAGCTTCTGGCCGATAATGCGCGGCAGCACATCCGCAGTGCCGCCCGCAGGGAACGGCACAATGATCGTGACCGGCTTGTTCGGAAAACCGGCGGCGCCCTGGGCCAGGGTTACAGCGTGCACGCCGGTCAGCAGGCCGGCTAACATCATCGAAGAAAGAATACGGTGTCTCATCGGAACTCCTCATTTTTTTGTGGGCCCTCCATTCAGGGAGGGGCTGGGGACAAGCTCATCGACTCACTGAACAAGGCGCCACCATTGAACATTGGTCGAAGCGTGAACGTTAGTGCCCACCCATGCTTCCGTCAAGAATTCGGATAAAATGTTCGCATATCGAACCATTCGGAGCGGAACACTATGAGCGGAGCGGGTGAGACAAGAACCAGCGAAGACAAGGAATATGTTGCCGGCCTGGAGAAGGGCCTGGCTATCATTGAAGCATTTGGCATACGCAACGGCTCGCTGACCCTGTCGGAGGCGGCCGAAATCACCGGGCACTCGCGGGCTTCTGCGCGACGTTCGCTGCTTACGCTGCAGCGGCTCGGATATGTCGAATCGGACGGCAAGTATTTTCGGCTAGCACCGCGGGTGTTGCGACTCGGACATGCATACCTGACTTCGACGTCGCTGGCGAAACTGGTTCAACCGATACTTGAAGCGATCAGCGAGCGCACGCATGAGTCGAGTTCACTGGCGGTGCTGGATGGAACCGAGTCGGTGTTTCTCGCACGTGCGGTCACGCGGCGTAGCCTGTCCAGCGGACTCGGACTCGGCTCAAGGCTGCCCGCGCACTGTGCCGCGACCGGCCGCGTGCTGTTGGCGGCGCTGCCGCAAGAACAGGCGGAGCAGCTGCTCAAGCGCATGGCGCGTCACCGGCTCACGCCGCATACGCGTACCGAGATCCCGGAATTGCTGGCGTTGCTGGACGAAGTACGCAGCCAGGGATATGCGGTAAGCAACGAAGAACTTGAACTCGGCGTACGCTCGATCGCCGTACCGATCCGCGACACGGCGGGGCGAACCGTGGCATCGATGAGCATGGTCGCGGCTACGTCGCGCCACTCGCTTGAGAGTGTGATTCGGACTTTGCTGCCGGAACTGGAAAGTGCGCGGCGGATGTTGGGCACGCTGCTGTGACTGCTGTAACTTCGCGGCGAGGCGATCCCGCCTGTTACGGGATCGCCTAAGGCAGGTTAGCGGAAAACCTGCTGGCCGTTGCTCTTGCGCCAATGCTGTTCGAAGTGCGTTGCATCTTCCTCCGAACGAGGTCTCACGCCCATCAGGATGCCGCCTTCCTTCAGGCCGCTCTCGTAGCGTTTGACGCGCTCTTCCGGAATGCCCCAGCCGATCAATGCACCGAGCAATCCGCCGGCCGCGCCACCTGCACCCGCGCCAGCGGCCGCAGCTGCCAACGGGCCGGCGATCACGAGGCCCAAGCCCGGCAATGCGATCGTCGTGCCCGCCGCGGCAATGGCTGCAAGAACTGCGCCTATCGTTCCGCCGACGGCGCCGCCGATGCCCGCGCCTTCAGCGGCCTTGGTTCCGAGCTCAGTCGTGGAATTGCGGTCATCGATGAAATGTTTTCTGCGCGTCTCGTCCGACATCACCAGGTTCACGTCATTTTTGTCATAGCCGCGATCTGTAACGGATTGCCATGCGCGTTCAGCGCTGTCTCGATCATAGAACAGGCCGGTCACCATCCCCGGCTTGTCTTGTGAAGTTATGGCCATTTCATTTCTCCTTTCAAAGTTTCGTGAAATGCGTCTGTTGCACGCGCGTGGAAACATCTTTCCGTCGCTCCTTTTAACAAACGGTTAAAAAGAAAGCACGAGCAAGAGTAGGAATCGGAACGGCGCCCTAAGTTCAACGCGACTGCAGGCCGGAAAGTCATGGCGCTGGATCAACACGGGCCGCGTCCTCCGTCGCAAGCCGGGGCAACAAGGCATAGTATGATTGGCAAGATGCAGCGGTTCATCTCCCGCTATCCGGCACACGAGCCCGTCACTTTTCGAAAGACTCTGTCGTATGCACGCAGCCGCGTTTATCCAGGATCTCGCCGTGATCATGCTGATCGCGGGTATCGTCACTGTTCTGTTCCATCGCCTCAAGCAACCTGTCGTCCTCGGCTATATCGTTGCGGGCGTCATCATCGGTCCCCATACGCCGCCGTTCAAACTGATCCAGGACGAGCATACGATCCAGATCCTGGCCGAGCTCGGTGTCGTCTTTCTCATGTTCTCGCTCGGGCTGGAATTCAGCCTGAAGAAACTGAGCCGGGTCGGCGCAACGGCGTTCGTGGCCGCGCTGGCCGAGATCACATTCATGATCTGGATCGGCTACGAGATCGGCTCTTTCTTCGGATGGAAGCCGATGGATTCGCTGTTCCTCGGTGCGATGCTTGCCATCTCATCAACCACGATCATCGTGAAAGCGCTCGAAGAACTCGGCATGAAGCGAGAGAAATTCGCTCAGCTGATTTTCGGCATCCTGATCGTTGAAGACATCCTGGCTATTGGCCTGATGGCGCTTTTGTCGGGGATCGCGATGACGGGCGAGGTCGATGCCGCCAGTGTGTTCGCCACGGTCGGCAAGCTGTCGCTGTTCATGATTGTCGCTTTGGTCCTCGGGTTGCTGGTCGTGCCGCGGTTGCTGGTCTATGTGGCCCAGTTCAAGAGCAACGAGATGATGTTGATCACAGTGCTCGGACTATGCTTCGGCTTCTGCCTGCTGGTGGTGAAGCTGGAATACAGCATTGCGCTCGGCGCTTTCCTGATCGGCGCCATCATGGCCGAGGCGCGGCCATTGCACTGGATTGAAAGATTGGTCGAGCCGGTGCGCAACATGTTCAGCGCGATTTTCTTCGTCGCGATAGGGCTGTTGTTCGATCCGACTGTACTGGTCGACTATGCGCTTCCGATTGCCGTGATCACCGTGGCGGTGGTGCTCGGCAAAGTGCTTACCTGCGGCCTCGGCACATTCCTCGCGGGCCACGACGGACGCACTTCGATGCGTGTGGGAATGGGCGTGTCCCAGATCGGGGAATTCTCGTTCATCATTGCAACGCTGGGCCTGACGCTCAAGGTCACCAGCGAATTTCTTTATCCGATCGTGGTCGCAGTATCGGCAATCACCACCTTGCTGACTCCCTACCTGATCAAGGCCGCCGACCCGCTCTCCGCGAGGCTCGCTACATCGATGCCGAACCGCATGGCGAATTTTTTCGGACGCTATTCGGTGTGGCTGCAAAGCATACAGCTGGAAGGGGACAGGGCCGTCATTGCGAATATCATCCTGCGCATCTCGTTGCAGATCCTGGTCAACTGCGCGCTGGTTGCGGGGGTGTTCCTGGCCGGGGCTTACCTGATCGGCGGCCGGAATATCGTGACCTCGATCACGGATGAACAAATACAGCGCACCATCGTATGGGGCGCGGCGCTGGTGATCTCGTTGCCGTTCCTGATCGCAACCTACCGCAAGCTGGAGGCGCTCTCCATGTTGCTCGGCGAACTGCGGATGGCCCCGAGCGTCGCCGGACGTTACAAGGCCGGTATGCGGCATATGGTCTTCCGACTGATACCCGCCTTGTCCATCGCCGGAATCATGCTGTTGATTTCGGTGCTCAGCGCCAGCATCCTGCCGCCGGCGGAATGGCTGGCCGCTGTACTGATTGGCGCCGCCATATTGGCGGGTTTGCTCTGGAAGCCGTTCGTCAAATTGCATGCGCGCTTGCAGATCGCTTTATTCAAGACTCTGGAAGAAGACAAGAGCGAGCATTAGGGCCCGCGCACTAATAAGTTGTTCATTTTGGCGGTCGTAGCGGGATGCAATGCCAGGGGGCCGCCCAAGTGCGCCCG
>JBBWZW010000055.1:0-2742 GCA_039649305.1 Burkholderiales bacterium | reverse complement strand
TTTTGATAGCGATATAGGCGGGCAGAGAAAAGAGATAGAATCCAATGTCTTTGTCGTAAAGCGGTTCGTTCGCGCCATACGGCACGTGATAGAGGAACTGCAGAAAAACGCTCCAGTTGCTGACCTCTCCCGAGGCGACAAGCAGAGCGACGAGTCCGACGCTGCCAGCGATAGTGAGGCGCCATGGCAACCGATTGCGCATGAATTCCAACAGATCGGACTGCGTCGCAGTGGCCGTGAGCTTCCAGTCGAAGCCAGCGTGATAGGCTCGCGGCCGTTGGGCAAAGTTAAGCGCGAACCAGATGTTCGCCCACACGATGACGGCAGTTGCCACGAAGACGACGAAAAAAACTGCGGCTTTCGTGCCGATCGTAGTCCAAAAGACTTGCGAATAGCCGATCGCGGAGAACCACATCCAGTCGACCAGAATCGCGCCCGTGAACCCCAGCAGGATTAGGCTGGTCGCAACGACGATAGCTATAGTGAGGAGGGCCACCACCACGTTCCGCCGCGGTGCTCGCCGCCCCGGGCCGGCGATCCCGATCGTCATATTTGAATTATAGCAGAAGCGAGAAATGCGATGCCTGTTTTTTTAAGCCCTCCTACCTACATTGGAGCTAAGGCGGCTTGAGGTGACGCCCCCCAATGTTAATGGAATGGCCGTAGAATGCCTGCTGGGGTAGGACGCGCCGGTGTTGACCGCGATCGTCGAAGCTGGCCTCACCATCAATTCCCGCCATTTGTTGGCGTGTGCGGTTTTGAACCGGAACGTCTCTGATCCGCTGGATGCCCACGTGATGGGACGCCGGTGCGATAAGGCATTCGCGCAACCCCTTTCGCGGTGCCGTGGAGAGAATTGATCCGGGACTCGAAGTGCATTGGATCGAGGTCGCCGAAATTTAACCCGTCGCGCGACCATTGACGCGCACCGAACGGCTGGCGTGCGAACTGATAGCTGCTTCGGTTTGAAGGAGCGTTTGTCATGACTGATTTCGTCAGCCTCGAAGCTCGCTTTGGCGCAGGAAATTATGCTCCATTGCCAGTCACCATCGTCCGCGGGCAGGGAGTTTACTTATGGGACGATGCGGGTCGGCGCTACATTGACATGATGGGAGCGTATTCGGCGGTCAGTTTCGGCCATTGCCATCCGCGCCTCGTTAAGGCGTTGACCGAACAAGCGCAGCGTCTGGATACGATTTCGCGCGCTTATTTTAGCGACCGGCTAGGACCTTTTCTTGCCAAGGCTTGCGCTCTCACCGGCCTCGACGCCGCGTTGCCAATGAACAGCGGCGCGGAAGCTGTCGAGACAGCGCTTAAGGCAGCGCGTAAATGGGCCTATAAGGTCAAGGGTGTGCCGTCCGATCAGGCCGAAATCATTGCCGCGGAAGGGAATTTCCATGGTCGTACCATCTCGATCGTTGGCTTTTCTTCCGTGGCCCAGTATCGCGATGGCTTCGGGCCATTTCCCGCTGGCTTTAAGCTCGTGCCGTTCGGCGATGCATCGGCGTTAGCTGCTGCCATTACCCCTGACACTGCGGCCTTTCTCGTCGAACCGATTCAGGGCGAAGGCGGAATCAATGTGCCGCCGCCGGGTTATCTGGCCGAGGTCGCGCGTATCTGCCGGGCAAACAACGTGCTGCTGCTGTGCGACGAGATCCAGAGTGGCCTGGGGCGCACCGGCCGGCTGCTCGCGTGTCAACATGAAGGGGTCGTGCCGGACGGGTTGATGCTCGGCAAGGCGCTCGGCGGCGGGCTCTTTCCCGTCTCGCTGTTCCTTGCTCGCCGGGAACTCATGCGGGTATTCACTCCGGGAGATCACGGCAGCACTTTTGGCGGCAATCCAATCGCTGCGGCCGTCGGGCTGGCGGCCCTCGACACGTTGGTCGACGAGCGATTGGCGGAACGCGCCGCGGTCGTGGGAGCGCATCTGCTCGCGCGACTCTCTTCGATCAATAACCCGATCATTCGCGAGGTGCGCGGTCGCGGCCTGTTCGCCGGGGTCGAGTTGCATCGGAACATGGCAAACGCCGGCACAGTGGTCAGGCGCCTGGTTCAGGCAGGAGTGTTGACCAAGGATACCCACCGAAACACGATACGCTTTGCTCCGCCCTTGATCATCGACGAGTCGCAAATCGACTGGGCCGTAGAACGATTGGCCGAAGTTCTTGAGGAAACTGTGGCGCATACGGTTTAGGCGTGGGGCAGATACGATGTGGGGCATGTCCGCTCCGATCACGTCGAGTCTGCCCAACGGGTGGCAGCGCAAGCGCGCCGGGCCGGAGTCGAACGGCTCATTCATATTTCAGGAATTGGCGCAAATGCCGCGTCACAATCGACCCGAATACGCGCCAGAGGGGCAGCGCGCCTCGACTTATTTTATCGCGAGAGCCGGCTCAATGAATTTCTTCACTACAAAAGCCTTGTAGTCCGGTTGGCTGGCCAGATTGCCGAGTGCAATCTGGGTGTCCATGGACACTTTCAGCGCATCCGCGGTGATGTCCACGCTCGGGGGATAGACGCCATCGCTGAGCATACGCTTCACGGCGGCCTCCACCACTACCGGATCGAGCGTCGGAAATTCCTTCTTGGCGATTTCCACGGTCTTGGCCTCGTTTTTGGCCATGAAGCGCATCGCCATTTCCATTCCGTTGACGACGCGTTGCGCGGTGTCGGGATCGACATCATTCCGCGCGGTTACGGTCGAGAATGCATAGGCGCCGTAAGACTTCGGAAAGCCGAGAA
>JBBWZW010000028.1:0-6530 GCA_039649305.1 Burkholderiales bacterium | reverse complement strand
CACTCTACCTATGATGGGTGGAAAAGGTCCATTCGGCGGTGTTGAAATGGGCGGGATGTTCACTGTCGTCAAGGTACGCAAGGACCAGAAACCGGGCGATTACAAGGACCCGGGCTGGTACAAGCATCCTGCGGGAACCATGGCCTACGAATGGAAAGGAGAAGTCCCTGCACCTACACGCAGCGGCTCTGCAGGCGGACAGTCTATGCCTTCAGCAAACAAAGCCGGAAGCGTTGAAATGACAGTACGGAAGCCGATCGGTCACGGCGGACATCACTAAAAGCATATTGACCTGAATACCAAGGAAAAAACCAGATGAATAAGCAAACAACAATCAAGGCTCTCTCCGTCGTCGCAATGTCGTTCGCAGTTACGCTTGGTGCGTCCACCGCATACGCGCATTCCGGCGAGACTCATATGAAGACCAACGCCAACGCACCAATCTCCACAGAGGAACACGCGTTTGGCAAGCAAGGCGACCCGAAGAAAGCGACGAGGACGATTGCTATCGATATGGCTGACACCATGCGCTTCGGCCCAGCCGATATCACCGTCAGGCAAGGAGAAACCATCAAATTCGTTGTCACCAACAAGGGACAGATGATGCACGAGATGGTTATCGGCACCATGGATGAGTTAAAGGAACATGGCGAGCTGATGAAAAAGCATTCCGGCATGGAGCACGACGAGCCCTACATGTCCCATGTCAGCCCGGGCAAAAAAGAAGAAATGGTCTGGCAGTTCACAAAGGAAGGCGAGTTTTACTTCGCATGCCTGATTCCAGGACACTTTGAAGCAGGGATGATTGGAAAAATCACTGTCAGGAAAAGATAGTCATGAATCGACATTTATTGTTCAAAGCGGCGCTGGTCGGAGCGTTGGCGGTGCATCTGTCAGCCACTGCAGCGGCACCGATTATTGAAGTCTATAAGAGCGAAAGCTGCGGCTGCTGCTCCGAGTGGGTCAAGCACCTGGAGTCGAATGGCTTCAGGGTCAAAGCCCAGAACGTAGCCAATCCGGCTGACTACCGGGAGAAATTCGGAATCCCGCAAGAGCTGGGCTCATGCCACACAGGCATGGTCCAAGGCTATGCGCTGGAAGGCCATGTCCCCGCTGCAGAAATCAAGAGACTGCTAGCAGAAAAACCGAAGGCAAAGGGCTTGGCAGTTCCCTCCATGCCCATGGGCTCGCCCGGAATGGAAGGGCATCGTAAGGACCCGTACGACGTGATGCTGGTACAAGGCAATGGCAAGTATTCCGTCTACAAGCATTACAACTGAATTGAACTGAAAGGAAACGACAATGAAATCCATCGCGACACTGACATTTGTCACCGCTATTCTTGCTACTGCTTCGTTTAGCTTGTATGCGGCAACCGATTCAACGGCATCTGCGGCCGCCACTTCTTCAGCCGGCAAAACTACTGATGGCGAAATTCGCAAAGTCGACAAGGACGCAAAGAAAATCACCATTAGGCATGCGGAGCTGAAACACCTTGAAATGCCAGCTATGACGATGGTGTTTCAGGTAAAGGACCCGTCAATGCTCGATAAAGTGAAGCAAGGCGACAAGGTCACGTTTGTCGCCGAGAAGGAACGTGGGCAATTCGTCGTTATGCAAATCGACGCTAAGCAGTAAAGAAAGGGTTGGTGCGCACGAAGCGTCACACGGTCAGGTCAGTACAGACTGTTGACAGCAATGCGAAGGTCGATGTGGACCTGAAAGCCAAGACGGTGCGAATCAATTTTCTCAACGCCCCCTCCAGGATGCGCCTAGCTATGGCGCTGCCGCGTAGCTCGGCGCTTACCAATGCATTGCATAGGCAGAGACGGGGGCCAATCAGATTTTTTTATGTTGCCCGAAAGAGGCTTGAGCGTTTTGCATCAATCAGGTATCATGCGCGCCTTCTCATCGTGATTCGAAGCGGATCACGCGAAGCCCAGATGGCGGAATTGGTAGACGCACCAGGTTCAGGTCCTGGCGGTGGCAACACTGTGGAGGTTCGAGTCCTCTTCTGGGCACCAGCATCACGCAGGAACATCCGTCAAGGATGGTTGTATTGTTTGCCCGGATGGCGAAATTGGTAGACGCGCAGCGTTGAGGTCGCTGTGTTGAAAGACGTGGAGGTTCGAGTCCTCTTCCGGGCACCAGAGTTTTACCCTGCTGTTACTCCCCGCTATTCATGGGCAAGCCAATTGCCCGCCAAAAATCGTACAATGGGCGCCATGTTCGATTTCCAATCCTATGACCTGATCATCGATGCGCGCAGTCCGCGCGAATTCGAAGAAGATCACATTCCCGGCGCCATCAATCTGCCGGTCGTCGATAACGAGGAATACGCCGAGGTCGGCACGCTGCATCGCACCGATCCGATGGCCGCTTACCAGATCGGCGTCTGTTACTCGCTGAAAAACATCGCGCGCCACATCGAGCAGCATTTATCGGGCTTCGGCCGCAAAAGCAAAATCCTGGTCTACTGCTTTCGCGGCGGCAAGCGCAGCAAGCTCTGGTTCGATGCGCTCGATACCATCGGTTACAAAGTCGAGAAGCTGAAAGGCGGCTGGAAAGGTTACCGCCGCTGGGTCAATGAGCAAATGCAGACGGTGCCCGCCAACTATCGGTATATCGTGCTCTCGGGCCCGACCGGTTGCGGCAAGACGCGGTTGCTGTATGCGTTGGAGAAGGCCGGTGCGCAAGTGCTGGACCTGGAAGGCGTCGCGGTGCATCGCGGATCGGTGATCGGCGCCGTGCCGGGTAAAGAACAGCCGAGTCAAAAATTGTTCGATAGCCATCTGCTGCACAAAATGTCCGGATTCGATCCGGCAAAGCCGATCTGGGTGGAGGCCGAGAGCAAGAAAATCGGTGAACGGCAATTGCCGGATGCGCTGCTCGCCACCATGCGCGAGAGCCTGATCCTGACTGTCGATGCAGCGATGCCGCAACGGGTGCTGCTATGGCGCGAGGATTACGGCCACTTCGAAACCGACCCGACCTCATTGATCACCCGACTCGCCTATTTGCGCCCGCTCATCGGCGGGGAAGAGTTTGCGCGATGGGAAGCTTTGGCCGAGAGCCGGCAGATCGTGGAATTGTTTGAGCGCCTGATGCGCAATCATTACGATCCAACCTACCGCCGGTCCATCCTGCGCAACTATCCGGATATCGATAACGCACCGACGATCGTTCTGGAGGATTTGTCGGCGGAGGCATTGCTGCCGGTGGCGCAGGGTTTGCGGGTCGAGTATGAGGATGCGGTCTCGGTTCGCGCGATGCAGGTGTCGGTGAAGGTGGAGGTCCCTTCGCCCTTGCCTTAGGACGGGGGTAGAGTGCTCGCGTCGGCTCGGCGTTTGATGTATCGATGATTCAATCTCGAGCGCTTCCTCGACGCGGGCACTTAACCCCCATCCCGGCCTTCCCCCTGCACAGAGGGAAGGAGAAAAGCGCGAGGGCTCCGCGACGAGCTGCCGGCGTGCATAGTTGATAAAAAATTAAAAATTCAGGAGACAGCAATGCCGAGGACTCACGAAGACCCAACCCACGCCCCCCTGAACAAATACGACTATCAAACACTACGCCGCTGCACCGCCGACCTCTTCCGCAACGCAGGTCTGGAACCCGACAAAGCCGAAAATATCGCGGAGATCCTGCTCGAGGCCGACCTCATGGGACACTCCACGCATGGCCTCGCGCTTGTGCCGTGGTATTTCGACGCCATCGCTGCCGGCACGATGACCCTTGAAGGCGAGCCGGAGATCGTGTCGGACCGGGGCGCATGCGTGACCTGGAATGGCAATCGCCTGCCGGGTACATGGCTCACTGCGAAAGCGGTTGACCTGGCGGTTGAGCGTGCGGCGACTTACGGAACCGTAACGGTGGCGATCTCGGAAAGTCACCATATTGGTGCGCTGGTTGCTTATCTGACCCGAGCAACGGAAAAGGGCTACATGGTCACAATCGCGAGTTCGACCACCACCGCAGCCGGCGTTGCACCCTTCGGCGGCACCAAAGCACTATTTACCCCCAATCCGTTGGCCGCGGGCATCCCCACGGACGGCGATCCTATCCTGCTGGATATCAGCGCATCAATTACCACCCTGAATCTCGCCAGGCAATTGGCGAAGGAAGGCAAAAGCTATCCGCAGCCATGGGTGCTTGACGCCGCCGGTAATCCGACCGATGACCCGAATGCCGTACTGAGCGGCGGCGGATCGCTGTTGCCCATAGGCGGACTGGATCACGGACACAAGGGATATAGCCTGGCGCTGCTGGTCGAAGCACTGACGCAAGGCATCAGCGGCTTTGGCCGCAGCGACCGACCGAAAGGCATGAGCGTCTCCGTATTCATCCAGGTCATCGATCCGACCGCGTTCGGCGGCAAAGAGGGCTTTACCCGTCAGACTTCATGGCTCGCGGACGCCTGCAAAAACAATCCGCCGCGGCCGGGCGTGGACAAGGTGCGGGTGCCCGGAGAAAGGGCGCTCGCGTGCAGGCGCGACGCGCTGGAAAATGGCGTACCGCTGTCCGCGCTGATCGAGGACGGGTTGCGTCCTTATTGCGAGAAGTTTCGCGTCGAGATGCCGCAGCCTCTCGCGCGCTCATAATCCTCTTCAGGACCGACGACCGGCTCGCTGACCGACAGCCGGATCGTTTTTGTGTACAAAGCAGATTGGCCGCGCTCCTCCCCGAAAAAAACTGTTCGACGACTTCCTGTTTTCGGAAGATTTCGTCATTGAATTTTTTTGTCTAAGGGTTAGGCTGAGTGTTGGACCAGGAGTTTCGTCCCTCTTCGTTACGCATACGAGAGACGGGTCAGCGGCAATTCGTTGTTCGGGACTTTAAGTCGCAGCGAAAACACTATTGCCGTCATATCAACAGGGACACTCCCGACCGATGATGAGTAAGCAAATGACTGATGCCCACCCACACGAACCCCTCCGGGGCAACATTCTCATCATTGACGATACGCCCGATAACCTGCGCCTGCTGAGAAAGATGCTTACCGAGCGCGGGCATCAGGTTCATCCGGCGGCGAGCGGCATGGCCGCGCTGCACTTTCTTGAATCAACCATCTCGGACCTGATCTTGCTCGACATCGTCATGCCGCAGATGAACGGCTATGAAGTGTGCAAACAGCTCAAGTCGGATGAACGCACGCGGGACATTCCGGTGATCTTCATCAGCGCGGTGGAAGACGTGCTCGACAAGGTGAAGGCGTTTGCGGCGGGAGGGGTGGATTACATCGTCAAGCCGTTCCATCAGGAAGAAGTCATCGCGCGCATCGAAACGCATTTGTTGTTGCGCGACCTGCAAAAGAGCCTGACACAACGGGTGCAACAGCGCACGGCGGAACTGGCTGCGGCCAATGAGCGGTTGCTCGCCGAAATGGCGGAGCGCGAAAGTGCGCAGGCGGCGTTGCGTTTGAGCGAAGAGCGCTTTCGCGCGCTCTATCACGACACGCCGTCGATGTACCTGATGATCAATCCCGATGGAATCGTCCGCCTGATCAATCGCTTCGGCCTGACGCAGCTCGGCTATTCCGCCGAGGAACTGGTGGGCCAGTCGGTGCTCAACCTGTTTCATGCAGGCGACCAACCGGTGGCTGCGGCGCACATGAAGCAGTGCGCCGCCAATCCGGAACAGGTGTTTCACTGGGAGCTGCGCAAGATACGCAAGGACGGTCACGCGATCTGGGTCAAGGAAACCGCGCGCGCCGTGTATGAGCCGGACGGCTCGATGGTATTGCTGATCGTGTGCGAGGACATCACGGAGCGCAAACGCGCGGAAGAACGCATACACTACCTCGCCCATCATGATGCATTGACCGGCTTGCCGAACCGGGTGCTGATGGAAGACCGGGTCGATCAAAGCATCGCCCAGGCGCAGCGTATGCATGCGTTGGTGGCCATGCTGTTTCTCGATCTCGACGGATTCAAGCACATCAACGATTCACTCAGCCACCAGACCGGTGACAAACTGCTGCGCGCCGTGGCTGCGCGTTTGCAGGATTGCCTGCGCAAAGGCGACAGCATCGCGCGGCTGGGCGGCGACGAATTTGTCCTCATCCTGCCGGGGCTGGCCGATAGCCAGTCGGCTGCGCAAGTGGCGCGCAAAGTGCTGGATGCGCTGGACAACGACTTCAATATCAATGGCCAGCACCTGCATATCAGCGGCAGCATCGGCATCAGCATGTACCCGAGCGACGGTGCAAACACCGAATCCCTGCTGCGCGCCGCCGATACGGCGATGTATCACGCCAAAGCCAAAGGACGGGGCAATTACCAGTTCTTCACCGGGGCGCTGAACGAAGCAGCGCAGCAGCGCCTGGAGATGGAAACAAACCTGCGCAAGGCACTCGTCGAAGAGGAATTTGAACTGTATTACCAGCCGCAGGTGAATATCGAAAGCGGCGAGATCTTTGCAGCCGAAGCATTATTGCGTTGGCGCCGGCCGGGGATGCGAGCGACCTCCTGCAGCGAATTCATCACGGTGGCGGAAGAATCCGGGCTGATCGTTCCGATCGGCTTGTGGGT
>JBBWZW010000022.1:0-4600 GCA_039649305.1 Burkholderiales bacterium | reverse complement strand
GCGTAAGGCAGAGTACATTGTTGATCTGGCGGAACATTTCAAAGCCAAACGTGTGCATGTCGACAAGTGGGCGGAGATGGATGACGAGGACGTTATTACCGAGTTGATTCAGATTCGGGGCATTGGCCGCTGGACAGCGGAGATGTTTTTGATATTTAATTTGCTCCGGCCCAATATATTGCCTTTGGACGACGTTGGTCTGCTCAAAGGCATCAGCATCAATTACTTTTCCGGCGAGCCTGTATCGCGCAGCGATGCCCGGGAAGTGGCTGCCAATTGGGAGCCGTGGCGCACAGTCGCAACATGGTATTTGTGGCGCAGCCTGGATGCTGCCGCCGATCCTGTAGCATATTGAAATAGTTAGTGTCGAAATAGGAGGCACGATGAGTAAAACAACCTTTCTCGGTTTTGAACAGCCCATTGCAGAACTGGAAGGCAAAATCGAGGAGCTGCGCTTTGTGCAGGACGACTCCGCTGTCGATATTTCCGAAGAAATCGAGCGGCTTTCGAAAAAAAGCCAGCAACTGACCAAGGACATCTACGCGAAGCTGACGCCCTGGCAGGTTTCGCAGATCGCGCGGCATCCGCAGCGTCCTTACACGATGGATTACGTGAACGAGATTTTCACGGACTTCCATGAGTTGCACGGCGACCGCACGTATGCGGATGACCAGTCGATCGTCGGCGGCCTGGCGCGCTTCAATGGCCAGGCTTGCATGGTGATCGGGCATCAGAAGGGCCGTGATACCAAAGAGCGCGCACTGCGCAATTTCGGTATGCCCAAGCCCGAGGGCTATCGCAAGGCGATGCGCCTGATGAAGGTGGCGGAGAAGTTCGGCTTGCCGGTATTTACTTTCGTCGATACACCGGGCGCGTTCCCGGGCATCGATGCGGAAGAGCGCGGCCAGTCGGAAGCGATCGGCCACAATCTGTACGTGATGGCGGAACTGAAGGTGCCTCTGATCGCTACGATCATCGGCGAGGGCGGTTCGGGCGGCGCGCTGGCCATTGCGGTCGGCGACGCGGTGTTGATGCTGCAGTATGCGACGTACTCGGTGATTTCGCCGGAAGGTTGCGCATCGATACTCTGGAAGACTGCCGAACGGGCATCCGATGCGGCGGAAGCCCTGGGGTTGACCGCGCATCGCCTGAAAGCCATGAACCTGATCGACAAGATCATTCAGGAGCCGCTCGGCGGCGCACATCGCGATCCGAAGCAAATGGCGGTGATGCTCAAGCGCGCGTTGGCGGATACGCTGCGCCAGTTCCAGGGCATGAAGACCAAGGAATTGCTGACGGCGCGTCATGAGAAGCTGATGAGCTATGGCAAATTCAAGGAAATCAATTCTCAGGAATGAGATGGCTCTGCGATGAATAAGCAAGTGGCGCCGGTTATCGGCGCTTTCGAACGCGCGCTCGGAGAGATTCAAGCGCGCGTTTGTGTTTCTGGCGTACCGGCTGCGGCAGTCGCTTATAGCGGCGGGCTGGATTCATCGGTCCTGTTGCATATCGCGCGCGATTACGCCGCTGCGCATGGCATGGTGCTGTTTGCTTTCCATGTCCATCATGGCATCAGCCCGAATGCGGACGACTGGCTGGCGCACTGCCGGCGCGAGTGCGAACGGCTCGGTGTGACGTTCGATGCGCGTCGCGTACAGCTTTCGGGGACAGCGGATACCGGAGTGGAAGAGGCGGCCCGGCTCAGCCGCTATAGCGCGCTCGGTGACCTGTGCCGTGCGCATGGCATGCCTTTGCTGCTGACCGCGCATCATCAGGACGATCAGGCCGAGACGGTACTGCTGCAGTTGCTGCGCGGGTCGGGGGTCGCGGGATTGGCGGGGATGGAGGCGGCCAATACCGCGCCCGGCCTGTTGGGCGATGCGGAGCTTCTCATGGCCCGTCCGCTGCTTGCAGTTTCGCGGGCTGAGCTGGAAGAGTACGCTTCGACAAAAAGCATCGCCTATATCGAGGATGAATCGAATACCGATACGCGCTATGCGCGCAATGCCTTGCGCCATCGGGTGATGCCGTCGCTCGCTGAATATTTTCCGGGATACCAGCAGCGCATCGCGCGCATGGCGCAACACGCGCAATCGGCGCAGAGGTTGTTGAACGAACTGGCGGCGCAGGACCTCTCGCGCTGCCTGGAGGGCGAGTGCATCGATATCAATCGCCTCCGGTTGCTGAGCACCGATCGCATTGATAACCTGCTGCGCTACTGGTTTGCATCGCGAGGCGTGCGCATGCCTGCGACTGCTTGGTTGAGTGAGATGCGCGTGCAGTTGCTCGATGCGCGGGCTGATGCGCAGTTGTGCGTGACGCACGCGGATTGCCACATCAGGCGCCATCGCGACCGGGTGTTCCTGGTGCCGCGGCGCGATGACGATGGTATGAGCGCGTTGCCGTTTGCGTTTCGGTGGAATGGCGAGACGCAGATGCGCTTTGCGGCCTTTGGCGGTACTTTGCATTTCGAGCAGGCGGAGCAGGGCGTTGATGCGGATTGGTTGCGCGGGCAGGCATTGATGATCCGACATCGCAGCGGTGGCGAGCGTTTAAAGCCGGCGCCGAATCGTCCTACGCGCAGTCTCAAGCAGCATTACCAGGCATTGGATGTCCCGGCATGGGAACGCGAACGGCTGCCGGTGGTGACGGCAGGCGGGGAGTTGTTATTCGCTGCAGCGATCGGGATGGATAGTCATCATTTCGGTTTGGACGCGACGTGCATACGCCTACGCTGGGAGGGGGATCCGGAGTGGCCTCTGTAAGTCCGTAGCCGGTGGAGACGGGCGAGGGCCTTTCGTATTGCATAGGGTGGAATGTTGGGATTGGCATCCCACCTACGACGGTGGTGGCGACATGGAATGCTTCCCTATGAATATGCAATTCGCCTCTTCTGATAACCTTCACTCCTCACCTGCGGCACAGGCTTGTGACTTGTCATCTTGCGATGCTGCATGTACACTAAAGGGTTTATTTCGCTGTCCAATCCTTCCTCAAGCACTTATGGCTTTAATCGTCCACAAATACGGCGGCACATCGATGGGCTCGACCGAGCGCATCAAGAATGTCGCGAAGCGCGTCGCCAAATGGCATGACGCTGGTCACCAGATCGTTGTGGTACCGTCGGCTATGTCCGGCGAGACCAACCGCCTTATCGGCCTGGCCAAGGAAATCATGCCGCAGCCGGATCCGCGCGAGCTCGATATGCTGGCTTCCACCGGCGAGCAGGTCTCGGTAGCACTGCTGTCGATGGCTTTGCATTCGATCGGCAAACAGGCTGTGTCCTACGCCGGCTGGCAAGTTCCGATCAAAACCGATTCCGCTTTCACCAAGGCACGCATCCAGTCGATTGACGACGCTAAGGTGCGCAAGGATCTGCAGGCAGGCAGGATCGTCATCATCACCGGATTCCAGGGGGTGGACGACCATGGCAATATCACCACGCTTGGCCGCGGCGGTTCCGATACCTCCGCAGTGGCGGTGGCAGCCGCGCTGAAAGCGGCGGAGTGCCTGATATACACTGACGTAGACGGCGTCTATACGACCGATCCTCGCGTGGTATCCGAGGCGCGCCGCCTGAAGACCGTGACATTCGAGGAAATGCTCGAGCTGGCATCGCTGGGCTCGAAAGTGCTGCAGATTCGCTCGGTCGAATTCGCCGGCAACTACAAGGTGCCGACGCGCGTGCTGTCGTCGCTGACCGACCCGCTGATGTCGCTGGAAGAAGAAGCCAATTCCGGCACCCTGATTTCGTTTGAGGAAGATACACACATGGAACAAGCCGTCATTTCCGGGATCGCGTTCAATCGCGACGAAGCGAAGATTACCGTGCTGGGCGTGCCTGACCGCCCGGGCGTCGCCTATCAGATACTTGGCCCGGTCGCCGATGCGAACATCGAAGTCGACATGATCATCCAGAACCAGTCGGTCGAAGGCAAAACCGATTTCACCTTCACCGTCGCCCGCGGCGAGTACGCGAAGGCAATGGATGTGTTGGCCAAGAGCGTCAAGGAGCACATCGGCGCGGCCAGCATCGTTGGCGACGCCAAGGTGTCGAAGGTGTCGGTAGTCGGTGTCGGCATGCGCAGCCATGTCGGCATTGCTTCGCAGATGTTCCGCACCTTGTCGGAAGAGGGCATCAATCTCCTGATGATCTCCACCTCGGAAATCAAGATCTCGGTCCTGATCGATGAGAAGTACATGGAGCTGGCAGTGCGCGCGCTGCACAAGGTGTTCGACCTGGAAAAAGCTTGATCTAAGTAAAGCAGATTGCATTGTTCCATTGACCAAGTCCGCGTGAGAAGTTATCATGCGGCTCTTTACCGGAGCGTGTAGCGATTACCGCTCTGAGTATGTGGAGACGTGGCCGAGTGGTCGAAGGCACTTCCCTGCTAAGGAAGCATATGGGCTTAAACCTGTATCGAGGGTTCGAATCCCTCCGTCTCCGCCAGCATGACAGTACTGGTGCGGGTTTCAATGTGATTGAATGGGTCTACCCACAGTCCTACCCCACTTTGAAATAATGTAGTCGTATCACGCAAAGCCCAGTTCTTCGGACTGGGCTTTTTGCTGTCCGGAGTCAGTGTCTATGTTCATCGCG
>JBBWZW010000571.1:0-4065 GCA_039649305.1 Burkholderiales bacterium | reverse complement strand
TCCAGGCTTGGGTGCGCGGTTTCAACCGTCCGTAAATCACATCGACGCGGACGTGCTCGTTACGTTTGAGCGTATGCGCGGCGCCTAGCAGAACCATCCCCGCAAACATGTACCACTGGATTTCCAGCCACGCATTCGAGCTCTTGTCGAGTGCGTAGCGGCTTGCTGCATTGCCTGCGCTGATGAGGCAGGAAAGCAGCACCATCCATACGGCAAGTTTGCCGACTCTTTCGTTGAGATTGTCGATGAAGGTCGACAGGGAAAGCAAAAAACGCATTGACTCGACTCCTTGAATGGGGGCCTGGTTGTCTTACGTTTGATTCTGTTCGAAGAGAGGATCTCAGGATGGGTAGAGCGAAGCGAAACCCATCGAGCCTACGCTAAATCATGCAAAAATTATAAGGGATTTCACGCGATATAAAGCCGTTTCTCGTCGAACGAAACGGATTTAATTGAGGGCGCGATGCTACGCAGACGACCGGTGAAGTCTGCGTAGACACGCTGAGGCGGCTACAAGCGCCTGTGTATCAAGCTGCAAAGCGAGGAATCAAATGGAAGACCGACGCTCTCAATCCAGCTTCTTGCGCGCTTCAATAATCGCCGCTCTGACCTGCACAGGCGCCGTGCCGCCGATATGGTTACGCGCCGCGACCGAACCTTCCAGGGTCAGAACCTCGAATACATCCGATTCAATCAACGATGAAAACTTACGCATCTCCGCCAGCGAGAGGTCGGCGAGGTCACAACCGCGATCCTCGCAAGCGCGTACCGCATGCGCGACAGCCTCATGCGCATCGCGGAACGGCAGGCCCTTCTTCACCAAATAGTCGGCCAGATCGGTAGCGGTCGCATAGCCTTGCAGCGCTGCGCTGCGCATTGCATCCTTCTTGACCGTGATGCCACGTGCCATGTCGGCAAAGATGCGCAGGGTATCGGTGACTGTATCGACGGTATCGAACAGCGGTTCCTTGTCTTCCTGATTATCCTTGTTGTAAGCCAGCGGTTGCCCCTTCATCAGCGTCAGCAGGCTGATCAGGTGGCCGTTCACGCGTCCGGTCTTGCCGCGCGCAAGTTCCGGCACGTCGGGATTTTTCTTCTGGGGCATGATGGACGAACCGGTGCAGAAGCGGTCCGCGATATCGATGAAACCGACGCGCGGGCTCATCCAGATCACCAGCTCTTCCGACATGCGCGAAATGTGCGTCATGACCAATGCGGCCGCTGCACAGAATTCAATCGCGAAATCGCGATCGGATACGGCATCCAGCGAATTGCGGCAGACGTCGTCGAAGCCGAGGGTTTTCGCCACGCGTTCGCGGTCGATGGGGAAGGTGGTGCCGGCCAGCGCCGCCGCGCCGAGGGGCAGGCGATTGACACGGCGGCGGCAGTCGGCCATGCGCTCCGCGTCGCGGCTGAACATTTCCACATACGCCAGCATATGATGGCCAAACGTGATCGGCTGCGCCACCTGCATATGGGTAAAGCCGGGCATGATGGTGTCGGCATGCTGTTCGGCCAGGTCGATCAGCGCCAGGCGAAAATCGCGCAGCAAGCCGCTGATGTCGTCGATCGCCGAGCGCATATAGAGGCGGATATCGGTGGCGACCTGATCGTTGCGGGAGCGGCCCGTATGCAAACGCTTGCCGGCGTCGCCGACCAGTTCGGTCAGCCGCTTCTCGATATTCAGGTGGACGTCTTCGAGGTCCAGCAGCCATTCGAACTTGCCGGCGGCGATTTCAGACTGGATTTGCGCCATGCCGCGCCGGATATCGGCATAGTCCTGTGCGTTGATGATCCCCTGGTGCGCCAGCATTTCTGCGTGGGCGAGGGAGCCCTGGATATCCGCATCGGCCAGCCGCTTGTCGAAAAAGACGGATGCCGTGTAACGTTTTACCAAATCGGAGACGGGTTCGGAAAAGCGCGCCGACCAGGCCTCGCTTTTTTTGGAGAGTTGTGCTGTCATAATTGGGTTCCGGTGAATCCGTGATTATAAAACAAGCGCATGCCACGCATTTCAACTAAATACCCGCCATGCAGAGCGATCATGCTGTCATTTATGCAATGAGTTCCGACTGACTTTATGCCGACCACCACTGCCACAGACAGCCCGCCCGTCGAGATCGTCATTCCGGATTGCTGCAATATCGGGGTGATCTTCCGGGCGCTGGTCGCCGTGAATGGCGCGGTACTGGGCGGCATCCTTTTGCGCACCAGCGAACTCAAGCCTGGCCTGTTCGAGTTCATCGAGACCTCCATCGTGGTCGAACTGGCGTGCCTGACCTCGCTGCTGGCCTTGTGCGCGCTTCGGACCACGACCCGCACGATGCCGCCGTGGGCGCAGCGCGCGGCATGCGCAGCGGTGCCTGCCGCGCTGACCGGAGCCATCATCCATTTTTTTTCGTCGCTGGACTGGTTGTGGAGCAGTTTCACCAACCTGACGGCGCTAAAGGGGATGCTGGCAGCAGGCGTGTTGGGGCTACTGCTCCAGCATTATCTCGAGCTGCGCATGCGGGCGTTTTCGCCGGCGCTGGTGGAAGCGCGGCTGCAGGCGTTGCAGGCGCGGATCCGTCCGCATTTCTTATTCAACAGCCTGAACGCAGTCCTGTCGCTGATCCGCACCGAACCACGCCGGGCCGAAACCACGCTGGAAGACCTGGCCGACCTGTTCCGGGTGTTGATGAGCGATCCGCGCAATATGACCAGCATGGAAAATGAAGTGCGGCTGTGCCGGCAGTACCTGTCGATCGAGAAGATCCGCCTTGGCGATCGCTTTAACGTGCAGTGGAAAACGCACAACATCAGCGACTCCGTACTGCAAAAGGCTCGCATGCCGGTATTGCTGCTGCAGCCGTTGCTGGAAAACGCAGTCCATTACGGCGTCGAGCCGGCCACCAAACCGGTGCAGATCGGGGTCGAGATCAGCCGCTCGATGGAGCGCATCGAGATTGTCGTCGTCAATCCTTATCATGGGGCTGCGCCGACTGACGAAGGCAATCATATGGCGCTCAACAATATCCGCGAGCGGCTGGCCTTGTTGTACGATGTTGAAGCACAGCTGACCACGCTGGTGGCCGGCGGGTTTTTCGAGGTGCGGTTGCGTTTTCCTTACGTGAAGGGCTCTGCATGATTCCGCGACTGTTCATTGTGGATGACGAGGCGCCGGCGCGCTCCCGGCTGAAAACCCTGTTGTCGGATATCGCGGCGGAGTGTCCGCACGAACTGGTCGGCGAAGCTGCACAGGCGCAGGACGCGCTTGATGCAATCGCAGCCGCGAGGCCGGACATAGTTTTGCTGGATGTGCAGATGCCCGGCATGCCCGGCATTGAACTCGCCGCGCTCCTGGTGAAAGATCCGAACACAGCGCCCGCTGTGATTTTCGTAACCGCCTATGACGAGTATGCGTTGAACGCGTTCGAGGTGCATGCGGCGGATTACCTGATGAAGCCGGTACGTGCGTCGCGCCTGGTCGAAGCCATCCGCCGTGCCTGCGCGCAGCGCGCCCAGGCGCCGGTCCAACCGAATCCCGCGAGCACATCGGCGCAGCCGCAGCGCAAACACTTCTCGGTGCAGGAGCGGGGGCGCTTACTGCTGGTGCCGGTTGTCGATGTCATCTACCTGAAGGCCGAACAGAAATACGTTACCTTGCGCACGAAGACGCATGATTACCTGATAGAAGAGTCGCTGACGTCGATCGAAGAAGAGCTCGCCGCGATTTTCGTGAGGGTGCACCGCAATGCGCTCGTTGCCCGTGCCGCGATCATCGGTGTCGAGCGCGGTTCGCCGGCGGAAGGTGAGGGCGAAAGCGACAAGATGCAGGAATCGTGGCAGGTTATCCTGCGTGATGTCGATGAGCGCCTGCCGATTTCACGCAGGCAGTGGCCGGTGGTCAAGGCGCTGGTCAAGTAGCCAGTAGCCCTTTCCGGGGATGAGGTAGGCCGGGTCGCGACCTGGTCGCGACCCGCGGCATGTTTGGCATTTCGTTTTGCCGCGCGCATGCTTTTTACCATACGGCGCAGCGCGATGCGCCCTACGTGCTTATCCCTGATTCACCCCGTATTCCGCAAC
>JBBWZW010000548.1:0-8701 GCA_039649305.1 Burkholderiales bacterium | reverse complement strand
ACTTCATCCCGCAGAATGCGCCGCCCGAAGCAGGCGGCGCCGAACCGGAGCCGTACAGCGGCAAGGAGGCAGTCGCATGAATACAGCAACGTTGATGGATGGCCGCGCACACGGCGTCGCCCGCCGTGACGCGGCGGTGGGGACCGGGCTATGGTTGTTCATGGTCGCCGCAACTGCTTTGTTTTCCCTGTTCATTGCGGCTTACGTGATGCGCATGGACAGCTCCGACTGGTCGGTGATCGGCATGCCCTGGCAGTTGTGGCTCAGCACCGTGCTGCTGGTGGCCGGCAGCGTCGCACTGCAGCAAGCGGCCATCGCGGCGCGTCATATGGACTGGGACCAGGTTCGCACGACGTTCCTTGCAAGCGGGGCGTTCGCACTTGCCTTCCTGGTGGTGCAATTGTGGGCCTGGAATGTGCTGCTGGCCATGCGCGTGATGCCGGTCGGGAATCCTGCCGGCAGTTTCTTCTACCTGCTGACTACTATCCATGGCTTGCACGTGGCCGGCGGCCTTGTCGGGTGGGGCGTGACAGCGCGTCTGGTCTGGAGTGGCGAGCCGCCGCGCGACCTGGTGCAAAGCGCGCACGTTGCCCGCCTGGTTGCGCTGTGCGCGCGCTACTGGCATTTCCTGCTGATGGTCTGGCTGGTACTGTTCTCCACCCTGAGCGGCCTGACGCCGGACCTTGTGGCCTACATTTGTGGCACGCGCTGAACGAAACGGAGGCCGTATGGATGCGCGGACGTCTTCATTGAATGACACCACGGCTACGCCCGGAGCCTGGCGGGAGCTGGTGGCCGACTGGTCTTCTGACCGGGAGGCGTTCCGCGTGTCGTGGGGCAAGGCGATGATGTGGATCTTCTTGCTGTCGGACACATTCATCTTCAGTTGCTTCCTGACTGCGTACATGACAGTGCGTATCGCCAGCCCGGTACCATGGCCCAATCCGAGCGAGGTGTTTGCGCTGACCATCGCCGGCGCCCACATTCCGCTGATCCTGATCGCCATCATGACCTTCGTCCTGATCAGCAGCAGCGGCACCATGGCGATGGCGGTCAATTTCGCCTACCGACGCGCGCGTGTGCCCGCCGCAACGCTGATGTTTGTCACCGCAGCGCTCGGCGCAACCTTTGTGGGGATGCAGGCATTCGAATGGACCAAGCTGATCGAGGAAGGGGTACGACCGTGGGGCAATCCGATGGGTGCGGCACAGTTCGGTTCGGCCTTCTTCATGATCACCGGCTTTCACGGCTTGCATGTATCGGCGGGCGTGATTTACCTGCTGGTCGTGGCCATCCGCTTAATGCGCGGGCGCTACGAAAAAAGCGGTAACTACCAGATCGTTGAGATCGCAGGACTCTACTGGCACTTCGTCGACCTGGTATGGGTGTTTATCTTTGCGCTGTTTTACCTCTGGTGAGAACGATCATGAGCAACCCCGGTGGACAAACCCATCCGATCAGCGTCTACCTGAAGATCTGGGGACTGCTGTTTGTGCTTAGCGCGATGTCGTATATGGTCGACTACCTGCACCTTCAAGGTTACCTGCGCTGGGGCCTGATTCTGATCTTCATGCTGCTGAAGGCCGGCCTGATCGTTGCGGTGTTCATGCATATGACGTGGGAGCGCCTGTCGCTGGTGTATGCGATCCTGGTGCCGCCACTTTGCCTGCTGGTGCTGGTGGGACTGATGGCCACCGAGGCGTGGTACACGTTAGCGCTTCGGCAATTGTTTTTCCGCTGAGGCGACCACCCTCAAGATCTGGATGTCGTTGCCGCAGGTCGGACAAGTCGTAGAGACGATGAAGGGCATCGCCTTGATGTGTTTCGCCAGAAAAAGCCGGCATCGCTGCCGGCTTTTTTATGGTTCTTCACGGATCGTCGATCGCCTTTCAGCAATGCCAGCAACGCTTCCGCCGCAGCCGGCAATTGCCTGTCGCCTGCTCGGGGGGCAAATCCAGATGATGATCACTGATTCGGCGACCGGATTGCCGCATGTGAAAAGCGGCAAATTGCGGGCGCTTGGCGTATCGACCAAGACGCGTTCGCCACTCGCCGCCGATGTGCCGACCATCGATGAAGCAGGCGTGAAAGGCTATGACATCGGCTACTGGTTCGCCGCTTATGCGCCGGCAAAGACGCCGCAGCCGATCGTCAACGACCTCAACGAGTTGTTTGCGAAAGCGATGAAGAGCCCTTCCGCCACCGCTTTTTATGCCAATAGCGGCACAGAGGTATTTGTGACGACGCCGGATGACCTGGCGAAGTTTCAGAATGCGGAGTCGCGTAAGTGGGGCGAAATCGTAAAGAAGGCGGGCATCGAAAAGGAATGAGCTAGCGGTACCAGAGGTTAAAACCGCGAGGGCCGGCACGCAAGTGCCGGCCCTTTTTGCTTGCGCTGTCCGTTTGGACAAGGAGTCACTTTATGCAATAAAAACGCGGATTCGTTGCCTTTTTGACGTTTATTGTTCAGTTTTCCACATTTGTTGCCTTAATTGCCCATCGGAAAAAAACTTACTTTTGGTCGGAACCATTTGCCGTACGGAAAGCTCTGACGTTGCACTTGCCGTTGAGAATCATCTTCAGCGGCGTTTCAGAGCAACGTAGTAGAGAAAGGAATCCGATGGCTATCTTCACAACAACCAACACCAAATTTCTGAAATCCCTGCTGGCATCCGCATGTGCGGCCCTGACCCTGGCCGCATGCGGCGGCGGCGGTAGCGTCCCAGCCCCTGAGGCATCATCCGGCGCGGGAATCAGTTCTCAATCGCAAGCGTCTTCTGGGGCATCGGCCGCTCCGGCAACCGATAGCAATGTGCTTCCTTATGGCATTCAGGACGCTTCCAATTTCAAGCTGACTTTTTCTGATGAATTCAGCAACGGTTTCAACACCCAGGTCTGGAACGACCGCATCTGGTATGAAGAAGGCAACGCCACCAAGAACTACACAGTTGAAGACGGCAAGCTGAAAATCTGGCCGCAGCGTGATGCATCCGGCAAGTTCTTCAACCGCACCATCGATACCGACGGCAAGTACTACCAGACTTACGGCTTCTTCGAAATTGAAGCGAAACTGCCAAAAGGCAAAGGCACCTGGCCCGCGTTCTGGCTCTTCAACCACGTCGGTGACCGTCGTCCCGAGATGGATGTGATGGAAGCGTATGCAGGCGGCGAGGGCTGGGGTGTGACCGATGCAGCTGGTGTGAGCCGTCCGACCGTGTATGCGGCAACCGTCTGGAAAGGCGACTACGACGGCCAGCAAGTCGGTATGAAAATGCTGTCGCCGGGCGTGGACCTGTCCGAAGGCTTCCATCGCTACGCAGTGAAGTGGGAGCCGAACAAGCAGACCTATTACTTCGACGGCAAGGAAATCCTGGTGCTGAACACGACCTTCAGCGACCCGATGTACATGATGCTGGACCTGTGGTTCGGCAGCGCCAGCGGCAATCCGGACGACTCGACTCCGCAAGGCAAATCGAACTCTTACGAAGTCAACTACATCCGGGCCTGGCAGTTCAAGTAACGCCAGACCAATAAAGAACGTAACAGGGGGGGCCAAGAATAACAACCTGAAGGGGCACGCTTCATCCATGGTGAAGGGTTTGAGGGGCCGGCAGATATGCCGGCCCTTTTTTATTGCGCAAACAGAAACCTGTTGCAGCCCTCTTGATGTTGGTTAAGCCCGAAGTTGAGCAATCGCCAACCGAACCACAGGCGTAGTTCAATACAATGTGGGGTCCATTCTGAAAGGGGAGATTTCGTGTCGGGGTCCTGTGTTAACCGTTTAGCCACCTGGATAGCGTGCTGCGCAAGTGTCGTGCTATTGCTGACGGCATGCGACGCACGATCGGAGACAGGATCAAAAACGAAGTCCGCATCCACTGCCTCAAAATCAAAAACGCCGTATGGACAGGATTCGAAATACTACACGCTGACGTTTGCGGAAGAATTCGATCGCTTTGACAGCCGCGTATGGAACGATCATATCTGGTACGAGAAACCGAACCCGACCAAAAACTTTGCTGTCGTGGATGGCATGCTGAAGATCTGGCCGCAACAGGACGCGTCCGGAAAGTTTTTTAATCGCACCATCGATACCGACGGCAAGTTCAGCCAGCAATACGGCTACTTTGAAATGGAAGCAAAGCTCCCGAGGGGTCGGGGCGTATGGCCGGCATTCTGGCTGTTCGCCCATCCGGGCGACCGCCGTCCGGAAATCGACATCATGGAAGCGTATCCGAGCGGCGAGGGCTGGGGCTTCATCGACAAGACCGGGCTCCATCGCCCGAACGTGTATTCGGCGACGATCTGGCGTACCGAAGGTGATCAGGTTGGGCAGAAGATGTACGCCACCGGCAAGGACCTGTCTGCAGGGTTCCACAAATACGCGGTGAAATGGGAACCGAACAAGCAGACCTTTTATTTCGACGGCAAGGAAATCTGGACCCGGCATATCAGCATGCCGGATCCGATGTACCTCATGCTCGACCTGTGGTTCGGCGGCGCGGCCGGACCACCGGATGAGACTACGCCGCAAGGCAAGTCAAATGCGTTTGAAGTGAATTATGTGCGGGCGTGGCAGTTCAGGAAACGTCCGGATTAAGCGCTGCAATTCTGCCGTCGACACGGCGGTTCAGCCCGGCCGGATTTTCCGCCTTCAACGCATCAGGCAACAGTGCGTCCGGCATATCCTGATAACTCACCGGTCGCAGGAAACGGAAAATCGCCGCGCTGCCCACCGAAGTCGACCTTCCGTCCGCAGTAGCCGGATAGGGCCCACCGTGCACCATCGCGTGGCCGACCTCGACCCCGGTACCGAACCCATTGACCAGAATGCGGCCGACACGACGTTCCAGCGCAGGCAGGAATGCACGGGCGTCTTCGTAATCATCCTCGTCGATGTGGAGGGCGGCGGTGAGCTGGCCTTCAAGGCGCTCGACTATCGCGAGCATGGTGGGCATGTCGGGACAGCGGACGATCAATGAGGAGGCGCCAAAAATCTCTTCCTGCAATTCCGCATGCTCGAAGAACGCTTGCGCAGTGGTGGAGAACAGCGCCGCCTGCCCTTGATATGCGGAGCCACTTTTTCCGCGCGCTTCAGTCACGACTTCGGGATGTGCAGCGATGGCGCCGACGCAGGAGTCATAGGCCTTGTGGATACCCGGGGTCAACATCGTCGCTGCCGCCACATCTGATAACGCCGACTTCGCGGCGTCGATGAATGCGTTCAATTGCAGGCCGTCCACCGCGAGCACGAGGCCCGGGTTGGTACAGAATTGACCGGCGCCCATCACCAGCGAACCCACAAATGCCTTGCCGATCGCTTCCCCACGCCGGGACAGCGCACCCGGGAACAACAACACCGGATTGATGCTGCTCATTTCGGCATACACAGGGATCGGTTCCGGCCTGGCTGCGGCAAGCTTCAATAGCGCGGTACCGCCTGCACGGGACCCGGTAAACCCGACGGCCTTGATGCGCGGGTCGCACACCAGGGCCTGGCCGATACCCAGTCCGCTATCGAACAAAAGTGCAAATGTGCCTGCCGGCAGAGAGCAATCACTGACTGCCTTCTGGATCGCCTGCCCGACCAGTTCAGAGGTGCCCGGATGCGCCGGATGCGCCTTGACAACCACCGGGCATCCGGCGGCCAGCGCAGAGGCGGTATCGCCTCCTGCCACAGAGAATGCAAGCGGAAAATTGCTGGCGCCGAACACAGCGACCGGTCCCAGCGGGATATTGCGCAGTCGCAGATCGACGCGCGGCAGCGGCCTCCTGTCTGGCTGCGCCGTATCGATACGCGCCTCAAGGAAATCACCACTTCTCACCACCGCGGCGAACAGGCGCAGCTGCCCTACCGTACGGCCGCGCTCGCCTTCGATCCGGGTACGCGGCAGGCCGCTTTCATCCATACAGCGCTCGATCAGCGCGTCGCCGAGCGCCACGATGTTTTCAGCGATCGTCTCGAGGAATACTGCCCGCGCTTCCAGGGAAGTTTCGCGGTACTGGTCAAAGGCCAGCCAGGCTAATGCACAAGCATGGTCAAGTTGCTCCAGCGTGGCGCCACCAAACGCGGGTTCGAGCGACTCGCCCGAAGCGGGGTTGATGGCTTTGATAGAGCCGTTGGCGCCGCGCACCGCGTCGCCGCCGATCAGCAATTTACCTGTGATGCTCATTGTTCATCCTTGTAAAACGTGTGTACTTTATCTGCCCCAGCGCAGCACTAGTGGTTCCAGCCGGCGTGCGACCTTCAGCAGGCCTGCGCGCGTTGCCGGGTGCACCTGCGGCAGCGGATGGCGCACGGCGTCCGAGGCGATCACGCCGCCTTCTTTCATCAGCACCTTGGCGGAAGCCAGTCCACCTTGCCGGTTTTCGTAATTGATGAGCGGCAGCCAGTCCTGATAGTGCCGTGCCGCCAACTCGGTATCGCCCGCGACGTAAGCGTCGATGATCTTGCGGATACCGTCCGGGTAACCGCCGCCGGTCATTGCTCCGGTGGCGCCGGCGTCGAGATCGGCCATCAGCGTGATCGCTTCCTCGCCATCCCATGGCCCGACGATGGCGTCGCCGCCGAGTTCGATCAGTTCGCGAAGTTTGGCGGCGGACTGCGGCACTTCAATCTTGAAGTAGGAAATGTTTTCGATCTCCTTCGCCATCCTTGCCAGGAACGGCGCGGACAACATGGTCCCGCTGACGGGCGCATCCTGGATCATGACCGGAATGTCGATCGCATCGGACACGGTTCGGAAGAACTCGTAGATCCCGCGTTCGTTCACGCGGAACGTGGCACCGTGGTACGGGGGCATCACCATCACCATGGCGGCGCCGGCATCCTGCGCGCTGCGGCTGCGTTCGGCACAGACCTTCGAACTGAAGTGGGTGGTCGTCACGATCACCGGCACGCGTCCTGCGACGTGTTCGAGTGCGGTATGCATCAGCAGCGTGCGCTCTTCATCGCTGAGGACGAACTGCTCCGAGAAGTTGGCGAGGATGCAGATACCGTCGGAGCCGGCATCGATCATGAAATCGAGGCAGCGGCGCTGGCCATCGAGATCGAGTTCGCCCTGCTCATTAAAGATCGTTGGCGCCACCGGAAAAACGCCACGATAGACTGGTTTTGCAGTTGTGTTTGACATGATGTTCTGGTTCCCCTTTCTTGACGGGATGAGATGCAATACCGACGGCTTCAGGTGATCGCGCCGATTTGCCATGGCACGAATTCGTTCTGACCGTAGCCGTGCGTTTCACTGCAGCTGCGCTTGCCTGAGGCCGTATCAAGCATCAGCTGGAATAGTTCCCTGCCTTTTTCTTCGATGGTCGCTTCGCCGGTAAGGATGGTTCCGCAGTTCAGGTCCATATCTTCCTGCTGGCGATTCCACAACGCGTTGTTGGTCGCGATCTTCAATGACGGTGATGGTGCACAGCCATAGGCCGAGCCGCGTCCTGTGGTGAAGCAGATCAGGTTTGCGCCGCCGGCGACCTGGCCGGTGGCTGAAATCGGGTCATAGCCCGGCGTATCCATGAAGACCAGGCCTTTCGCCGCCACATACTCGGCGTATTCATAGACTTCGACCAGGTTGGTATTGCCGGCCTTGGCGATTCCGCCGAGGGATTTTTCCAGAACGGTGGTCAGGCCGCCCGCCTTGTTGCCGGCCGACGGATTGTTGTTCATCGCCGCGTTGTTGCGGGCGCAATAGTCTTCCCACCACTGGATCCGGCTGATCAGCTTTTCGCCCACATCGCGGCTGACCGCACGACGGGTGAGCAGATGCTCGGCTCCATAAATCTCCGGCGTCTCGGAGAGAATCGCCGTTCCACCGTTCTGCACCAGCAGATCGACAGCCGCCCCAAGCGCGGGATTGGCCGAGATGCCGGAGTAGCCGTCAGAGCCGCCGCATTGCAAGCCGACGACCAAGTGGCTTGCAGACACGGGTTGACGCATGATCTTGTTTGCCTCGACCAGCATCTCTTTGATCAGTTCGACGCCGCGGGCTATGGTCTTTGCTGTTCCACCTGTTTCCTGGATATTGAAGGTCTTCAGGAAATCGGCTTCGACCAGGCCTTGCGTCTCCATGATTTTGGAGATCTGGTTGGTTTCGCAACCGAGCCCAATCACCAGCACGCCAGCAAAGTTGGGATGGCTGGCGTAGCCGCCCAGCGTGCGCTGAAGCATGGCCAACCCTTCGCCTTCCGGGTCGACTGCGCAGCCGGCGCCGTGCGTCAGGGCGACCACACCATCCACGTTCGGGAAAGCCGTGAGGGCTTCGGGGAAAATATCGCGACGAAACCGGTCCGCAATTGCACGCGCCACCGTCGCCGAGCAATTCACCGAGGTCAGGATGCCGATGTAGTTGCGTGTGGCCACCCTGCCGTCCGGCCGGACGATTCCGTCAAACTTGGCCGGCGTCTTGGCAAAACCGGTTGGCCTGGCGTCCTCGCAGTATGCATAGTCGCGGGAGAACTCACCCATGACGAGGTTATGCGTGTGGACATGCTCACCCGGAAGTATCGTGCGGCCGGCAAAGCCGATGATCTGGCCATAGCGTTTGACTTGCTGGCCTTGCTCGATCCGCCTGACGGCGATCTTGTGACCGGCAGGTATCAGGCCTGTGACCCTGACGTCTTCACCGGCCAATACGCTTCCACCCACCAGCTGGTTGCGGGCGATGACCACATCATCGTCCTTGTGCAGCCGGACGGTCAG
>JBBWZW010000298.1:0-12804 GCA_039649305.1 Burkholderiales bacterium | reverse complement strand
TCGACTTTGGCTTCACGCCGCATGCCAGTCTTGACTTCGCTGCGGACAGCTTTGCCGTCGACGATTTTCCAGACAGTGCTCTTTGCGCCCTGCGGCACGATGGCTTCTTCCGGCACGACCAGCGCATCGTTGCGCTCGGCCAGGATCAGCCTGACACGGGCGAACATGCCCGGTTTCAGTTTGGCTTCCGGATTGGCGATGCGGCCACGCAGTAATGCGGACCGACCGGAGCTGTCGACTTGCGGGTCGATCGCATCGACCCTGGCGCGGAATGGCTTGTCCGGCAGTGCGTCGACGATCACTTCCAGCTCCTGTCCCCGCCCTACGCGGTCTGCAAATTTTTCCGGGATACGGAAATCCACTTTCACGCTGGAGATGTCTTCGAGGTTCACCAGGTCGGCGCCGTCTTTCACATAATCGCCGATGCTCACACTGCGCATGCCGACTATGCCGGAGAATGGCGCCTTGATCTGGAGCTTGGAGAGCCTGGCCTGCGCCAGCGCGAGTTTGGCTTCCAGCACCTGCACATTGGCTGCGGATTCATCCCTGGCGCGGATCGAAATGAATTTCTGGCGCGCCAGTTCATCGTTGCGTTCGAAGTTGGCTTTGGCAATGCTTAGCTCGGCCCTCGCCTGTTGTACCTCGGCCTGGTTCACGGTCGAATCGAATTCAACGAGAAGCTGGCCCTTTTTTACCGCCTGGCCATCACCGAAATTGAGCTGGGTAATCCGGCCGGCCACTTCGGGGCGGACCACCACTGCTTCATTGGATCGGATCGTCCCGGCGGCGTTGATGTCGTCACGCAGCGTGGTGGCAGTGACCCGGACCACATCGACCGCTGCAGGAGCGCCCCCGCCATTGGAGGGGCCGGCGGATGGCGTACGGCCATCCGGGACGGCGGACGCACCAATTACTTTCGGCGCTTGCGGCTCGCGCTGCGCGTAATAGGCATAGGCGCCCAGGGCGACAATGCCGAGCGCAGCGATGCCGGAATACAGTACTCTCCGTGCGTTCATTTTTTAGTTTCTATTATGGATTGATACAGATCAAGAGGCGTGCTAACTAGGAAATGTAGCACAAGCATCAAGCGGATGACACCGAAGCCACGCCGAGATTGGCCAGCGCGTCGGCCCGTTCATTGCCTTCATGGCCTGCATGGCCCTTGACCCAGCGCCATTGGATGGTGTGGCGGGCTTGCGCCTCATCGAGCGCCTGCCACAGGTCGACGTTCTTGACCGGTTCCTTCGCCGCGGTTTTCCAGCCGCGCGCCTTCCACCCGTGGATCCACTCGCTGATGCCTTTTTGCACATATTGGCTGTCGGTATGAACCACGACTTCGCACGGACGCTTGAGCACGCCCAGGGCCTCGATCACAGCCCTGAGCTCCATCCGGTTGTTGGTGGTGTTGAGTTCGCCGCCAAACAATTCCTTCGTGCTTTCGCCTGCGACGAGCAGCGCTCCCCAACCGCCGCGCCCCGGGTTTCCCTTGCAGGCGCCATCGGTAAATATTTCTACTTTTTCCATGCTTGTTACTTTGTGTCCTTGTGAATTCTGTTGGTGGCTGGTACGCCCTTGGGCGCGGCGGCTGGGCTTTTTACCCAGGCCGGTCCGATCAGGCGCATGCCGCGTACACGTTTGATGGCCTGCACCATATAGATGGCGCCGAGGTAGGGCCACCAGCGGTCGCCGGCTTTTTCCATGAATGAAAACCGGTTTAACCATTTATCGGTGAGGCATGGCGGCGCGTAACAGCCGAAGTGTCCGCGATTGACTTCCATGCTGAGCAGCTTCAGCCAGTCCTTTAATCGGGGCAAGCTGATGAATTCCCCGTTCTGCGGCAGGAAATGCGCACCGGTCAGGCGCCCTGCGGCCTGCCGCAATCCCCACAGGCTGGCCGGATTGAAACCGCAGACGATCACTTGCCCTTCCGGGATCAGCACCCGTTCCACTTCGCGCAGGACCTGGTGCGGTTCTTCGGCAAATTCCAGCACGTGCGGCAAGACCACCAGGTCCAGGCTTTGTGATGCAAATGGCAACTCGGCGAAATCATGGACCACGACGATCGGCGACCTGTTGCCCTCGCTGTCGGTCCCCGGCACGTGGGTATCGGTCAGCCATTTGTTCTTCATGCGATTGGCTTGCAGCGCGTCGATCTGGGGCATACCGATCTGCACCGCATTGAAACCGAATATATCCGCAGTCAGCATATTGAGGCGCGCCTGCTGCCATGCACGTACATAGCTGCCGACCGGAGTCTGGAGCCACGGGCCCAGCGCTATAATGGCTTTTTCTGCAGGAGGATATTCCATCGTATGTTAAAAGTATTGACTGTTCCGGCCTTTGAAGACAACTACTTGTGGCTGATTCACGATGGCGTGCATGCCGCTGTGGTCGACCCGGGTGATGCGACGCCAATACTTGCCGCATTGGATGCGCAGAAGCTCTCCTTGGTCGCTATTCTACTGACACATCACCATGCTGACCATGTCGGGGGGGTGCCGGAACTGTTGAGACGATTCAAAGTTCCGGTATTCGGACCGCGCACTGAAGCGATCGAAGGCATTACCCAACCGCTCTCCGAGGGCGATACGGCCACCGTGCCGGAACTGGGGTTGTCATTGTCCGTGCTCGACGTACCCGGCCACACGCGCGGACATATTGCCTATGTTGCACCGGATCAGGGCTGGGTGTTCTGTGGCGATACGCTGTTTGCCGGTGGGTGCGGCCGGTTGTTCGAGGGCACACCTGAACAGATGGTTGACTCTTTGACAAAACTTGCCGCGCTGCCCGACGAGACGCAGGTGTACTGCGCGCACGAATACACATTGGCCAACTTGCGTTTTGCACATGAGGTAGAGCCGGGCAATGCAGCCCTCGCGGCTCGCATTGAGACGGAACAAAGCAGGCGCGGCCGCGGGCAACCAACGGTACCTTCGACGATCGGCGTAGAGAAGGCCACGAATCCGTTCCTCCGCTATGACCGCCCCGCCATCCTTGACCGCCTTGAAGAACAGGGCCATATTTCCACTCGGGAACCAATTGGCGCGTTCGCTGCCTTACGGCGCTGGAAGAATACTTTCCGTTAATCCCGTATTAATCCCGCTCAATTCGGTTTGATGAATATTGATATAGTTTGGCGCTATATCGTCGTTACTGTTTGTAAGTGTGGATGCTATGGTTTGTAATAGATCTTGACGCAAGAAAACACCATTTCGTACACTCCAGCGGATCTCGGACGCCTGGGTTCCAGTAACTAAACATCAAGAACAAGCGAGAACTATGCATACGCTGACAAAAATTACACTTCCATTCGCCGCGCTCCTGCTCCTGGGCGCGCCTATAGGGAGTCACGCCAGCGATCTGTCCCTCCCGCTTCACAACTGGTCTCAGGTATCCAAGATTGACCGGCCCTACGATCCGAACGACCCGCTGGTGCAACTTCTGATCGCTGACGATATCGATGTCTGGGGCCGTATCCGCAACGGCTTCGGCATACCCGATCTGGATAACCCGCTGGTCGACAACCATGTCAAATGGTATAGCACGCGTCCGGACTATATCGAGCGCACCACGACCCGGGCTTCGCGCTACCTCTTCCATGTGGTGCAGGAACTCGAGAAACGCAACATGCCGATGGAACTGGCGCTGCTGCCGTTCATCGAGTCGGCCTTTAACCCCCAGGCATATTCGACCGCCAAGGCGGCCGGCATGTGGCAGTTCATTCCTTCCACTGGCAAGGACTTCAACCTGAAGCAAAACATGTTCACGGATGAACGCCGTGACGTGCTCGCCTCGACCGATGCCGCGCTGACCTATTTGCAAAAACTGCATGGCATGTTCGGCGACTGGCAACTTGCGCTCGCTGCATACAACTGGGGCGAAGGCTCGGTCCAGCGCGCGATCAACAAGAACCGCGCCGCCGGGCGGCCGACGGATTTCAACGGCCTGTCGTCGATCATGCCGGCGGAAACCCGCAATTACGTGCCTAAACTGCAAGCGGTCAAAAACATCATCGCCGCGCCGGCGCAGTACGGCCTGAGTTTGCCGAAGGTGGACAACCAGCCGTATTTCGTCACCATCGGCAAGACCCGCAACATCGACGTCAAGGTTGCCGCCCAACTGGCGGAATTGTCGATGGATGAATTCAAGGCGCTCAATCCGCAATTCAATCGCCCTGTCATCATTGGCGGCTCAGATACCCAGATCCTGCTCCCGCAAAGTAACGCCGATAAATTCAAGACAAACCTGGCGAAGTGGGGACGTACGTTGACATCGTGGACCGCGCACAGGGTGACCAATGCCCGCGAGCGCATCGAGACGATTGCAAAGAAATTCGGCACGACGCCGGAAGTCATCCGCGAAGTGAACAACATCCCGCCGAAGATGGTGCTGCAGGCCGGATCGACCGTGCTGGTGCCGAAGTCCGACCAGATGGCCGCAATGGACGTCAAGGACATTACGCAGGAAGTCGCGGACAAGGCGACCATGGTGGTTGTGCCCGATGTGGTCACGCGGCAAATTTACGTTAAAGCCGGCAAGCGCGACACGCTGGCGTCCATCGCAAAACGCAACAGGGTCAGCGTCGATCAGATCAAGACCTGGAACAACCTGCGCAGCGAGAAGCTGGCCAACGGCCAGAGGCTGGAGCTGCATGTAACGCAGCGGGCCGTGGTCGCGAAAAAAGGGGGGAAGAACGTTGTGGCCCGCAAGGCGACCACGCGTAAAGTTGCTGCGCCTGCGAAGAAGAATGCTACCAAGAAGGCGGTTGCGACGTCGAAGACGGCGAAGAAGAGTACGTGACCTGGTCCCTTCATCCCTCACACGTTGGAATCGTAGTCCTACACCTCTTCCACCGCTACGGAGTAAGTTGAAGCAGCCAGCAAACGCTTTGTATAGGGCTGCGTAGGATTCGACAACACGGTCTCCGTCACGCCGCTTTCCACCACTTTCCCATCCTTCATCACAATCACCCGATGCGCCATCGCGCGGATCACGGCCAGATCGTGGCTAATGAAGACATAAGCGATACCGTACTTGCGTTGTAGTTCAGCGAGCAAACCCAACACCTGCTTCTGCACAGACACGTCGAGTGATGAGGTCGGTTCGTCGAGCAGGATCAATGCCGGCTTCAGCACCAGCGCACGCGCGACCGCAATGCGCTGACGCTGCCCGCCTGAAAACTCGTGCGGATATCGCGACATCATGGCAGGCGACAGGCCCACTTCCAGCAGCCCGTTGGCAACGGCTTCGCGCAGACCCTCTTTTCCCAACTGTGGCTGGTGCAATGCCAACCCTTCGCCGACGATCTGTTCGATCGTGCGGCGTGGGGACAGCGATGCGAAAGGGTCCTGGAAAACCACCTGCATCTTCGCGCGCAAGGGACGCAGCGTATTCCTGTCCATCTCGCTGATCGGCTGGCCATTGAAAATGATGCGACCGTCTACATTTGCGGACGACAACCGCAACAAGGCCATCCCCAGCGTCGATTTTCCGGAGCCGGATTCGCCGACGATGCCGAGCGTCTCGTGCGGCTTTAGCTGCAGGTCGACATTATCGACCGCGACAAACGGCGTCTGTTTGAACCAGCCGCGCTTGATGGAAAACGTACAACGTATATTCTCGGCTGTGAGCAAGGCCTTGTCGCTATCGACAACCGTGCTCACAATGCGCTCCGGATGGCTACCCAGCAGTTTGCGTGTATAAGGTTCGCGAGGATTCGCGAACAGATCGTATGTCGTGGCCGTTTCGATCAGCTTGCCTTTCTCCATCACGCCTACGCGGTCAGCGAAATGACGCACCAGGTTCAGGTCGTGCGAAATCATCAGCACTGCCATGTTCTCTTCACGCTGCAATTGATTCAGCAGCTCCAGGATCTGGACCTGGATAGTGACGTCCAGCGCAGTGGTCGGCTCATCCGCAATCAGCAGCTTCGGCCGGCACGCAAGCGCCATCGCGATCATCGCGCGCTGGCGTTGGCCACCGGACAATTGATGCGGATAGGCGAGTGCCCGGCGTTCCGGCTCGGGGATGCCGGTCTTGGCCAGCAACTCAATCGTGCGCTTTGCGGCATCCCTGGCGTTGATGCCTTCATGCAGCATCAATACTTCAGCAATCTGATTGCCGATGGTGAACAGGGGATTGAGTGCCGTCATCGGCTCCTGGAATATCATCGCGACGTCGTTGCCGCGCACCGCGCGCATCTCGCGCTCCGGCTTTTGCAGGATATCGCTGCCTTCGAACAGGATGCGTCCCTCGTATTGCGCGTCCTGATTCAGTCGCAGCACTGACAGCGATGTCACGGTCTTGCCGGATCCGGATTCGCCGACCAGCGCAAATTTTTCTCCGGGAGCGATGGAGAAGCTCACATCGTCGACTACGGTCGACGCACCGAATTTAACCCGCAGGTTTTGAACATCCAGCAGACTCATGCTTTCCTCCGGACGTCGAGCGCGTTACGCAATGCATCACCGATATTGGTCAGCAGGAGCAAGGTCAGGGTGAGTGCGACGAATGTGGATACCGCGATCCACCATGCATCGAGGTTGCTCTTGCCTTGTGAGAGCAGTTCGCCCAGGCTTGGCGTCGGCGGCGGCACCCCGAGCCCGAGGAAGTCGAGGCTGGTCAGTGCCAGGATCGCCGCGCTCATGCGGAACGGCAGGAAGGTCACGACCGGCGTCAGGCTGTTGGGCAGCACATGACGCCAGATGATTTGCCCGTTCGACAGTCCCAGCGCGCGTCCGGCCTGCACATACTCGAGATTACGGTTGCGCAGGAAATCGGCGCGGACGTAGTCGGACAAGCCCATCCAGCCGAACAGCGACAACAGGATGAGCAGCAAGCTTATGCTCGGCGCGAAAATCGATGCAAAGATGATCAGCAGGTACAACTCCGGCATCGATCCCCAGATTTCCATGAAGCGCTGGAACAGCAGGTCCGTCCTGCCGGCAAAGTAACCCTGGATCGCACCGGTGATCACCCCCAGCACGACGCCGGAGATGGTCAGCGCCAGTCCGAACAGAACCGATACCCGGAACCCGTAGAGCAACCGCGCGAACACGTCACGGCCGCGATCGTCGGTGCCGAGCCAGTTGTCGGCGGAAGGCGGCGCCGGATTCGGCGATTTCGCGAAATAGTTCAGCGTGTCGTAGTAATAGCGATTAGGCGGATAGATCGCCCAGTTGCCATCTTTGCTGAATTGGTCCTGGATAAACGGATCGAGGTAATCTGCCTGCGTATCGAAACTGCCGCCAAACCTGGTCTCGGAATAATTCTTCGCGATAGGGAATACGATCTCGCCGTTGTAGGACGCGATGAGCGGCTTGTCATTGGATACCAGTTCCGCCATCAGGCTGATTGCGAACAGCACGACAAAAATGATGAGGCTCCAGTAACCTCGCCGGCTCTGCTTGAAGCGCAGCCAGATGCGGCGACCGGGGGAGATCGATGGGCTTTGTGTATTCTTGTTCATCGGCTCAGACTCTCAAACTGGACGCGCGGGTCGGCCCAGACGTAACACAGGTCGCCAATCAGCTTGACCAGCAGGCCGATCAGCGTGAAGAAATAGAGCGTGCCCATCACTACCGGATAATCACGGCGAATCACCGATTCATAGGACAACAGGCCCAAACCGTCGAGCGAAAACAGTGTTTCGATCAACAGGCTGCCCGTGAAGAATGCGGCAATAAAGGCCGCCGGAAAACCGGTCACGAGGGGAATCAGCGCATTGCGGAATACATGCTTGTAGAGCACGGTTCTTTCGCTCAATCCCTTGGCACGGGCGGTCAGCACATACTGCTTGCGGATCTCTTCCAGGAACGTGTTCTTCGTCAATAGCGTCATTACCGCGAATGCCCCGGCAACGGATGCGGTGATGGGCAGCGTGATATGCCAGAGGTAATCGGTCACCTTCCCGAACCATGACATGGTCTCCCAGTCGTCGGAAGTCAGCCCGCGCAACGGGAACCACTGGACGAAGGTACCGCCGGCGAACATCACCAGCAGGAAGACGCCGAGCACGAACCCCGGTATCGAATAGCCGACCAACACCACCATGGTCGAGCCAACGTCGAAGCGGCTGCCTTCACGCACCGCCTTGGCAATCCCCAGCGGCACGGAAATCAAATACGTCAGAAAGAAGGTCCACAGGCCTAGCGTGATCGAAACCGGCATCTTGGACACCACCAGCGACCACACATCCTTGTGATGATAAAAACTCTTGCCGAGGTCGAAAGTCGCGAAACCTTTGAGCATCTGCCAGAAGCGTTCCACCGGCGGCTTGTCGAAGCCGTACAGCGCCTGGATTTCTTTCACCCGCTCGGCGTCGACACCCTGCCTGCCGCGGTAATCGGATGCGCCTCCGCCGGAGGCCTCGGCGCCGCTGGCCTGGCCTTTCAGTTCCATCATCATCTGCTCGACCGGACCGCCCGGTACGAACTGGATGACCGCAAAAGTGATCGCGATGACGCCGAACAAAGTCGGCAGCATCAGCAGAAGGCGCTTCGCAATATATGCCCAGATGTTCATGGCTCATTCCTCGAGGTGGAGCCCGAATTATTGCCGCTCCTCGGTTTCTTCTCCCACCAGGTCGATAACACGTAGGGATCGGCCCGGTAGTAACGCGGCACAGTGTCCGGGATGCCGAACCGGTTCCGATACGCGACACGATGCGTGTTGGAATACCAGTGCGGGACCACGATGTTTTTATGCAGCAGCACCCGGTCCAGCGCACGCGACGCGGCAACCAGGTCCTTCCATGAGTTGGCGTTCACCACGGCTTCCACCAGCTTGTCTACCGCGGGATCCTTCAATCCCCACAAATTGCTCGATCCCTTTTCATCGGCGGCCTTGGTGCTGAACCTGTCGAACAACTCATTGCCCGGGCTGGTGAAGTCCCCGAGATTGGCGCTCGTCATGTCGAAATCGAATTCATCCATCCGCCTTTGTATCAATGCGAAATCGGCGGTGCGTTGATTGACCTGGATACCGAGCTTTTGCAGGTTGCGCACATAAACACTGATGATGCGCGACATCGATCCCTGGTCGTCCATGAACTCGAATGTGAACGGCTCGCCTTTAGCATTGCGCAACGCGCCGTCACGGTATTCCCAGCCCGCTTCCTTGAGCAGCGCTTTGGCTTGCAGAAGATTGTCGCGTAGCGAGGATGGAGGATCGGTGCGTGGCTGGACCGGCGCAGGACCGAAGACGGCCGGATCGAGTTGGGAACGCAACGGTTCCAGCAGTTTCAGTTCATCCGCCGACGGCATACCGGTCGCTGCCAGGTCGCTGTTGTTGAAGAACGAGTAAATGCGCTGGTATTGGCTGTAAAACAATTGCCGGTTCATCCATTCGTAGTCCAGCGCCAGGCCGATCGCCTTGCGCACGCGGATATCGGCAAATTGCGGCCGGCGCAGATTCATGATGAAACCCTGCATGCCGGCGCCGTTCGAGTGCTTCAGGTAGCGCTTGATGATCTCGCCGTTTTCAAATTTGGGGCCGGTATAGTTGCGCGCCCAACTCTTGGCGACGTTTTCGACAACAACATCGAACTCTCCCGCCTTGAATGCCTCCAGCCGCGCGACGTCATCCTTGTAGAAGCGATAGGTGATCGCGCCGAAGTTGAACGTGCCGCGGCGCGACGGCACATCGTCGCCCCAGTAGTCCGGGTTGCGCTTGTACCTGATCGAACGGCCGACGTCGAAACGGTCGATCAGGTACGGGCCGGTCGCAATCGGCGGATCAAGCTGGATATTGTCGAACGATGTATTGGCGCCCCACTTGCGCGAGAACACAGGAACGCCGCCGACGATCAGCGGCAATTCATGGTTGAGCGACCTGAAGTCGAAGCGTATCGTGCGATCGCCGACGACCACGGCTTGCTTCACATCGGCAAACAGCATCTTGAACTGCGGTGCGCCTTTGTCGCGCAGCGTGTCGAATGAATGCTTCACGTCGGCCGCGGTGACCGGATCGCCGTTGTTAAACTTCGCCTTGGGATTGAGCCGGAATGTCATGGACATGCGGTCCGGCGCCAGCTCCATGTCTTCGGCCAGGAGTCCGTACATGGTCGCCACTTCATCCGACGAGCCGGTTGTAAGCGACTCAAACATCAGGTTCGATACGCCAGCCGCCGGCACGCCCTTCAACGAGAAAGGGTTGAATTTGTCGAAGCTGGTGCGGCGGTCCGGATTGGCAAGAAACAGTTCCCCGCCTTTCGGCGCGTTCGGATTCACGTAGTCAAAGTGCTTGAAGCCCGCCGCGTATTTCGGCGTATCGTAGAGCGAGAATGCGTGAGCGGCCAGTGCCTGGGCACTGAAGGTGAGAGAGCTGACCAGTAAAAGCAGGTGTGGGAGTTTTTGCATTCGCCTGTCTGTATGAACAAATCGTGCCCATCGATCCTTCACTCCCCTGCTTTCGAGCGGGAGAGGGGTTGGGGGTGAGGGACTGAGCTTTCATCTGTCACTTACTTACGAAAAGCTCAGTAGGGGCTGGGGCTATTGTACCGAAAGCGCGTGCCGGAAGGGCGCAGCGAATAAAGATGGCCGATGATGGACGATTTTGCATATTCTTTCGATCGTTTTATCTTGCTTCGCACAGCGGCTTTTGAGCTCCTCCATACAGGCAGGAAACCGGCAAAGTTGCCGTTCGGGCAGCGACCCCCTACAATCTTGCCCAGTCGACCCTGTGCGCTGCGCATGCCACCCTCCGCACGAGCGCATAGAATAACCAGTACGAATTCACTTGGAGTCATTCATGGCATTCCTGCAAGGCAAAAAAATCCTGATCACCGGCTTGTTGTCCAACCGGTCCATCGCCTATGGCATCGCCCAGGCGTGCAAGCGCGAAGGCGCCGAACTGGCATTCACTTATGTCGGCGATCGGTTCAAAGACCGCATCACCGACTTCGCGAAAGAGTTCGACAGCGACCTGATTTTTGATTGCGACGTCGGTAGCGACGAACAGATCAACGCCGTATTCGTCGACCTCGCCAAGTCCTGGGACCGCCTGGACGGGCTGGTGCATGCGATCGGCTTTGCGCCGCGCGAAGCGATTGCCGGCGACTTCCTGGATGGGATGTCACGCGAAGCCTTCAAGATTGCCCACGATATCTCCGCCTACAGCTTCCCGGCGATGGCAAAGGCCGCACTGCCGATGCTGCGCGAGAACTCCGCGTTGCTGACCCTGACCTACCTCGGTTCGGTGCGCGCGCTGCCTAACTACAATACGATGGGCCTGGCCAAGGCATCGCTCGAAGCAAGCGTGCGTTACCTGGCTGAATCGCTCGGCCCCAAAGGCGTGCGTGTCAACGGCATTTCGGCCGGTCCGATCAAGACGCTGGCTGCCAGCGGCATCAAGGACTTCGGCAAGATCCTGAATTTCGTGAAGGCCAATGCGCCGCTGCGCCGCAATGTAACGATCGATGACGTGGGCAATGCCGCCGCGTTCCTCCTCTCCGATCTCGCGGGCGGCATCACCGGTGAAATCACCTATGTGGACGGCGGCTTTTCGCACGTCGTCCCCGGCATGATCGAATAACAGAGTCGACGCGCAGGGCGGTCTCTTACGCCCTGCGCTGCTGCACTGCAAAAAAGTCCGACGGACAATTCAATTACCTTGTATAATCTCGCTTGTCCTGTGGTTCTACAACGCAGTACAAATCGCAGCATCGCGAACCCTTCGCAATTACGTTAAAGCCGTCCCGCCTCCTGGTGTTGATTTTTGAACACCGTCCCGGCGCAAAGCTTTTGTGCCGAAATCTCGTTGAATTTTTCTCAGCTGTTTCGTTGGTTGGCGTTGCATTTTTTTGCGTTCGCGCATTTTTTTGCGTTTGCGCATCCGCATGTGCATCCTCGTTTCCGAGGCCGCATTGCGTTGATATTACGAAAGAAACAAACGAATGACATTTGAATCATTAGGCCTGCACACGTCCATCCTCAAAGCATTGACTGACGCCGGCTACACCAAACCCACTACCGTTCAAGAGCAGGCGATTCCCGCCGCATTGGCCGGCCGTGACCTGATGGTTTCTTCGCAGACCGGTTCAGGCAAGACTGCAGCGTTCATGCTGCCTGCCCTGCACAAGTTCGCAGAAGCCGAGCAACAACCAGTTGGCGGCAAGACACCAAACCAGGAGCGTCAGTCCGCTGGTGCCCGCGGCGAGCGTCCGCGCTTCCAGCCGGCACAGCCGAAAATGCTGGTCCTGACCCCGACGCGCGAACTCGCGCTGCAGGTAACAACCGCAACCGAGAAATACGGCACCAACATTCGCCGTGTGCGCGCAGTGTCGATTCTCGGCGGCATGCCGTATCCGAAACAGATGCAATTGCTGTCGAAGAATCCTGAAATCCTGGTGGCAACGCCGGGCCGCCTGATCGACCATATGGAGTCGGGCAAGATCAACTTCTCGCAACTGCAAGTGCTGGTGCTGGACGAAGCCGACCGCATGCTGGACATGGGTTTCATCGATGACATCGAAAAGATTGTCGCGGCGACACCTGAATCGCGCCAGACGATGCTGTTCTCGGCTACGCTCGACGGCGTCGTCGGCAACATGGCGAAACGCATCACCCGCGATCCGATGGTGATCCAGATCGCAAGTGCAGGCAACAAGCATGAGAACATCACTCAGCGCGTTCACTTCGTCGACGACCTGTCGCACAAGAACAGGCTGCTCGACCATGTATTGCGCGATGAGGCGATGGACCAGGCCGTGGTGTTTACCGCCACCAAGCGTGATGCCGATACCATTGCTGACCGCCTGAACATCGCCGGTTTCGCCGCTGCCGCACTGCATGGCGACATGCATCA
>JBBWZW010000293.1:0-4915 GCA_039649305.1 Burkholderiales bacterium | reverse complement strand
TTTTTTCAAGAAGCGCTGCATCGGATTTCGTCTTTGAAATTCATGCAAAGCAGTCAAAATTTCTTTCTGCTTTTTCACTTCTGCCCCGTCGCATCAAGCGCTCTTTTCAGAGCTGCTTTTCTTCGCGTCTCTCAACGGGAGGCGAACTATAGCAAAGCGATTCGTGTAGCGCAAATCTTTTTTCCGGTTCGATGAAAGACAGTGAAAGGCATGCATACATCATCGACATGCTGATCAAGAAAGACGCACTACTAAAAGTAAAAAGCCCGCCATGAAGGCGGGCCTGTGTCCTCTGCGGAAGCAGATGCCAGAGGGTGTTCCGTCGAGCGTAGCCGCACGTTTAAACAGAATCAGAACCGGACAACTTGTCGAGTAAAGCCGTCAGGGTCTCGTTCATCGTATCAAGGGTCACGGTCAGGTTTGCAAGCTGCTGCTCCAGCCTTACTACTCTTTCTTCCAGAGTCCCCTGTCCCGCGGGCGCATCGTCGCCGGCCATTGTTTCATCGCCGGTTTCCGTCTTGCGTTGCTCGAGAATACGCTCGAGAATTTTAAGCGCTGTCTCATAGTCACCGTTGGTCTGGGCCAGCAAATAGCTGCAGTGGGCTAAAGGCTCGCCGGTGATCTGATGTAATCGCAAAGCCATCTGTGCACTATGTTCTTGCATGGCATCCTCACAATAGTCTGATCGGTCGCACTATACCCGTTCCAACGGGTCCCGGGATAGTAGCAGCTCTTCCTGCCCGCACGCGGACCTCATGGCAAAGTTCGTACTCTTCCTCTATCCTGCTGGTACGCAGTCGAAAACACGATGTTTTATAGAGGAACCCAAATGGGAAAGCATGAAAAGCCTGATGAGGAAACGCTTGAGCTGATTAAATGGTGCACGCAAGTCGAAGTCCACCTGGTGGCAGGCGGCGCGACCCTGGCCCAGGCGCAACAACACATTGAGGAAGAGGTTGAGTGGTTTACGGACCAATTTTATGACGGGCTGACTCCCGAGGAAGCGGCAAAAGCCGCTTTGAGCGATCCGGATTAACGGGTATCAACCTCAGGAGCGCTAGCCGCGGAACCTGGGCTTCTTCGGTTTTTTCGGTTTCTTCAGCACCTGCCCGCTGGCGTCGGTCAACGGCACCCGATGCTCCGGCTCAAATCCTTGTTCATCGATGCGCCGCAAGGTCTGTCGGGTCAGGGCTTCAATCGCCGCCAACAGATCCACTTCATCGGCGCACACCAGTGATACCGCCTCGCCGGTGGCGCCGGCACGGCCTGTGCGGCCGATGCGGTGGACATAGTCTTCGGCCACGATAGGCAGGTCAAAGTTGACCACCTGCGGCAAATCGTCGATATCCAGTCCGCGTGACGCGACGTCGGTCGCCACCAATACCTGCACCTCGGCGCCCTTGAAACGTTCCAGCGCGCGCAGGCGGGCCGGTTGCGGCTTGTCGCCGTGGATCGAGTCAGCACTGATGCGTTGCGCGACCAGGGTCTCGACCAGCTGCTCAACGCCCTTGCGGGTTTTCACGAACACCAGCACCTGCCCCCAGCGCTTTTTCTTCAACAGGTGGCTGAACAGCTCGGCCTTGCGCTTCTTGTCGACCGGAACCACCCACTGCCGCACGCCCTTGGCTGTGGTATTGCGGGGAGCAACTTCAATGCTTAGTGGGTCGACCAGCAGCGTACCCGCCATCGCACGGATAGCGTCAGAGAACGTCGCGGAAAACAGCAATGTCTGTACGTGTGTTTTTGGTAGCGCGGCGAACACCGCATCCAACTCGCGGGAGAAGCCGAGGTCAAGCATGCGGTCGGCCTCATCCAGCACCAGCGTCTGAAGCTGATTGAACTTCACCGCATTCTGGCGGTGGAGGTCGAGCAGGCGGCCGGGCGTGGCGATCAGGACGTCGAGACCCTTGCGCAGCTTCATCATCTGCGGATTGATGCTTACGCCGCCGTAGGCCACCGACATGCGCAACGGCAGGCTTCTGCCGTATTCCTGAAAACTTTCGTGCACCTGCACAGCCAGTTCGCGAGTTGGCACCAGCACCAATACGCGTACCGAATTGCTCGCCACCTGACCTTCCATGGTGAGCCGTTGCAGCAGTGGCAGCGCGAAGCCGGCGGTTTTGCCGGTGCCTGTTTGCGCCGCCGCCATCAGGTCACGGCCGCCGAGGACCGCCGGTATGGCCTGCGCCTGTACCGGCGTGGGGGTTTTATATCCGAGCGTTTCGAGGGTGCGAAGCAAGGGGTCGATCAGACCGAGAGAGACGAACGTCATAAATCCAGATGATTGCAGAAAAGCTCCCATTATCTGCGAAACAGGCGGGTGATTCCGATGTATGTCGCTTAAGCGCTCAATATCTGCAAAGCCCAGAGTGCATCGGCAGCTTTCTCGCGGGCCTCCCAAACCGTCTCGCCGCTAATGCTCAATGTCGGAAAAGTGGCGCAAGTGATATGGTACTTGCCGTCCCGTTGGGTGAGAAGGCATGTGAGACCGTTGATCTCGATCACTTCTGGCGGGGGCTCCGAGCGAGTCACTTTGAACTGCATGTCGGCGAGGTTATTCTTGCCCGGATAGATGCCGATGCCCATCGCGCGTTTGATTCGCTCGCGTTCGGCGCTCATGATGCACTCCCCTGCTCCAGGTACCGGTTCGCCGTGTGCCGGTCCATCCTGGCCCAGGCGCCGGGCGTGGGGAATTGCCGCTTGTGTTGAGTGTCCATGGGACCCCCGGGAATCAAAGTTACACAAGTAGGTGGTCCTGCGACGATGATCAGTTCCACGGCGGAAGTGGGCCCGGATGTCTCAAATCAGCGTGATTTCCATTGGGCAGCAGCGGGCGCGTTTCCTTACAGAACAGGGATGCCGGCCTTCTGTAAAAGCTGTCCTGTCTCGTGCAGGGGCAATCCCATGATGCAGGAATAGCTGCCGGAAATATCGCAAATAAAACTCGAGGCGTGTCCCTGAATCGCATACGCGCCAGCCTTGTCGCGATATTCCTGGCGCGAACAATAGCTGCGTATCATCTCGGCCGACAACGTCGCGAACGTGACATCCGTACACTTCGTCGCCTGCCATGAACCTTCATCGCTCCGTATGGCGATGCTGGTCAGCACCTGATGCGTGCGGCCCGACAAGGTCTCCAGCATCTGCATTGCGTCCGCAGCATCGGCCGGCTTTCCCAGTATCCGCCCGTCCACTGCAAGCTTGGTGTCCGCCGCCAACACGGGTCTCATCGGCAGCTTTCGCCACAACATGACCTCCCACGCATGGTCGGCTTTCTCCCGTGCCAGACGGCGCACAAAATCCTCCGTCGACTCGTCCGCCCGGATCGCGTCCTTGATTTCGCCGGGCCTTTCGCGGACTAACAACAGGTCAAAACCGATGCCGATCTGCCGCAGCAGCTCGCGACGGTTCGGGTTCTTCGACGCAAGATAGATTTTGTGATCTATCGATTTCATGGGTGACTTTCGACTTTAACCAGGAGTGACTGTTTAACGGCACCCGGGGGCGAAAATGAAGAGACCCGTAACCTATTTTTTTATGGCCGCGACTACACAGTGCGTTGATGTAGATCGATATCCCGCCCGTGACATTTCGCAGGAACCCTTGTCCAATAATCATTGCAATACATCGTGTCGTTACCGCAGCCGGTTCATCCACCCCGTGCGGCCAGTCAGAAAAAAATGCTTATTCACCGCTGCACCAGTCCCCTGTGTGGACGACCGTTTCAGCTGAATCCGTTTCAATTCAGTGCTGAAGTCACATTGCCCTGGAAACGCGGAGAGATTACCTGCCCGCACTGCGGAATGCTCATGATGGGCGAAGCCAGTTCGGTCTACCTGGCGCACGCGCTGACACCGGCCCAGGAGAGAGATTTCGACCGCCGCGCATGTGCGCCTAAAGATCCCGCCCACGAAGGCGGAAGCACACGCAGCATGCCAAAGGAGGCGCCACAACCGCACCGGATCATTTGACCCGGATCAACCCCGCCGGCGTTAGAGGTCCGCAGTGCTTGCCGCAGCTATATAAGTTGGAAATAATCGGGGCCCATTGTCAGCCCGCCTTATACCCCCCGCTCCCGAATCGCAATGTCGTGTCCGCGATATCACTCTCCGTTTCAGATCACTGGAAACCAAAAAGACTATGCGCATCACTCATCGTCTGTTCGCTGTGCTGCTGACTGGCATCAGTCTCTCCGTGGCCTCGGGAGCGATTGCGGCAAAAGCCGCCAGCTTCGACCGGTGCCCGCGTTTCTTTGTCAATGGCGATCCGCCCCGAATTCCGAATGAGCCGTTCTGGATGCCTCGCGCACTGTGCTACGACGCGTTTGCCACGCTCCACTCGGGCACCACCAAGACACCGCTATTCGTTGCGGAACGCCTGAACCGCACAGAGCTCGAGGCAACCAGGGACGGCAAGCGCGCTGAACGCTTCTTCGCCGACAAGCGCCTGCCTCGTGTCGAACGCGCACAATTGGTCGACTATATAAACAGTGGGTTTTCCGAGGGACGCCTGGCCCAACCCGCCAACATGCCAACAAAACGGGCGGTCGCCCAAAGCTTTTCGTTGGCCAATAGCGTGCCGCAGGCGCCGCGCGGCGGTCAGAAGGCCTGGGCCGAAATCGAAATGACCACGCGCGAGTATGTGATGCGCGCCGCCGGGGATGTATACACAATCAGCGGGCCGGTCTTTGGCAGCGATGCACCGACAATTGGCCCGGGTAAGGTACGGGTGCCGAAATACCTCTACAAGCTTGTCTACGATCCGTCATCCGGGGAGGCATGGGCATACTGGCTGGAGAACGCGGACGAAGCTCGTGTCGACCGACCGATTTCCTATGATGAGCTGGTCGCCCGCACGGGCATCCAGTTTTTGCCGGGAGTCACGATTAAACGCTGACAGGAACGTCTGAGCCGTG
>JBBWZW010000284.1:0-8569 GCA_039649305.1 Burkholderiales bacterium | reverse complement strand
CCGCAGACCCCAACCTACGATTGCGCGATCGTCGTCAATGCGAAAAATGCGCGCATGTGATTCTTATAAACGCCTCACCCGCAGGAGAGGCGATAAATCCGAAGTAGACCGCACCCTGGCAGACGCCATGACCCCGTTCTCTCCGAAATCCAAAGACCGTGACCGCACGCTCGGTGCTGGCCTGAAATTTGCACATGTATAGACAGGCTCCTGCAACGCCCCGTAGAACAGAATTTTTGCACCAAAGCGGGACCTGGCAAGGACTAAACGGTGCATCGCCTGCCTGCGAATGTTGCCAAACTGTTATCTATTGGCACTTTAATTAAGCCTGTATATACTGGTTTTCGAGCGCAGTGCGTAACGCTGCAACATAAGCTCGACACTATCGAAGACCGGCTGTTCCGGGTTCATGTGTATTTCAATAAAAGGAGATAGGAATCATGAGATCTGCAGTAAAGATTGCGTCGCTGCTTGCGACAGGTGTTTGCATGGCGGGCGCCGCATTGTCCGCAAATGCGCAGGAAACCAAACTTGCGCTGGGCATGTCGGGCTGGACCGGCTTCGCACCTCTCTCGCTGGCGGACAAGGCCGGCATCTTCAAGAAGCACGGGCTCGATGTCGAGATCAAAATGATCCCGCAAAAAGACCGTCACCTGGCGCTGGCTTCCGGGGGCGTACAGTGTGCAGCGACCACAGTGGAGACCCACGTATCCTGGAACGCCAACGGCGTGCCCATCGTGCAAATCTTCCAGCTGGACAAATCCTATGGCGCAGACGGCATAGCGGCCCGCGGCAATATCAACAGCTTCGCCGACCTCAAGGGCAAAACCATCGGCGTCGATGCCCCCGGCACCACCTCCTATTTCAGCCTGGCCTGGATGCTCAACAAGAACGGCATGAGCTACAAGGACATCAAGACAGTCACCCTGTCGCCGCAGGCAGCTGCGCAGGCCTTCGTCGCCGGCCAGAACGATGCGGCCATGACTTATGAGCCCTACATGTCCACGGTGCGAAGCAATCCATCCGCAGGCAAAATCCTCGCGACCACACTGGATTATCCGATGGTGATGGATACGGTGGGATGCTCGCCAGCCTGGCTGAAGGCCAACCCGAAGGCGGCCAAGGCACTTGCCGACTCCTACTTCGCCGCACTCGAAATGATCAAAGCCGATCCGGCCAAGTCTAACGAGATCATGGGCTCGGCGGTCAAGCAGACCGGTGAGCAGTTTGCGAAGTCGGCGGGCTACTTGCGCTGGCAGGACAAGGCAGCCAACCAGAAGTTCTTCGCCGGTGAACTCACCAGCTTCATGAAGGATGCGCAAGCGATCCTGCTCGAAGCCGGCGTGATCCGCAAGCCGCTCGAGAATCTGGCAATCACTTTCGACGACAGCTACATCAAGTAATCTTATGAGCATCGCACAGACAATCCGTGCACAGGAGGAGCCGGTGCCGCCGCGTCGCCGCGCAGTGGCTCCGCTGGAACCTGTAAGCGCCCGCGCGCGTTGGATACTAGGCGCGGGGTTCTTTGTCCTTTTCGTCCTCGTCTGGGCGGCGTTCACGTTGGGCGGCTACGTGTCGCCCACCTTCCTCGCCAGTCCGGTGACGATGGCGAAGGAAGCGTGGCTGCTGTTCACCGAGTACAACTTCATCCACGATATCGGTATGACGGTGTGGCGCGTGTTCGGCGGCTTCATCCTCGCGGCCATCTTTGCGGTGCCGCTCGGTATCGCGATGGGTGCGTACAAGGGTATCGAAGCCTTCTTCGAACCGTTCGTGTCGTTCTGCCGCTACCTGCCGGCTTCGGCGTTCATCCCGCTGCTGATCCTTTGGGCAGGCATCGGTGAATTGCAGAAGATCCTGGTCATCTTCATCGGTTCGTTCTTCCAGCTGGTGCTGATGGTGGCGGTCATCGTTGGCAGCGCGCGACGTGATCTGGTCGAGGCGGCATATACGTTGGGCGCGGGTCATAGCGGCATCGTCAAGCGCGTGCTGATTCCCGGCGCAGCACCGGAGATTGCCGAAACGCTGCGACTGGTACTGGGCTGGGCATGGACCTACGTGATCGTAGCTGAACTGATCGGTTCGTCATCGGGTATCGGGCACATGATTACCGACAGCCAGGCGCTGCTTAACACCGGACAAATCATCTTCGGCATTATCGTGATCGGCCTGATCGGGCTGGTATCCGACTTTGCATTCAAGGCGATCAATCGCAAGCTCTTCAAATGGAATTACATCCGATGAGCGAACTTTCCATTCAAGGCGTGTCGCGCGTCTTCACAGGCAACGACGGGGCGCATACGCAAGCGCTGCTGCCCGTGGACTTTGACGTGCGCGAAAATGATTTCGTTACTATCCTCGGGCCGTCGGGCTGCGGCAAGTCGACCCTGCTGCGTATCGTGGCCGGACTGGACCAACCCACCACGGGGCGCGTGCTGCTGGACGGCAAACCGGTCGAAGGGCCGGGCGCGGACCGTGGCATGGTGTTCCAGAGTTATACGCTGTTCCCGTGGCTCACCATTGAACAGAACATCCGCTTCGGGCTGCGCGAGCGCGGTGTGAGCGAAGCGGAACAGAAGGAGCGCAGCGACTTCTTTATCTCCCGCGTCGGGTTGCGCGGTTTTGAACAGCATTTTCCGAAACAGCTTTCGGGCGGCATGCAGCAGCGCACTGCGATTGCGCGTGCGCTCGCTAACGACCCGAAGATCCTGCTGCTGGACGAACCTTTCGGCGCACTCGACAATCAGACGAGGGTGCTGATGCAAGAGCTGCTGCTCGGCATCTGGGAATCCGCACAGAAAACGGTGCTGTTCGTCACACACGATATTGACGAAGCGATTTTTATGGCTAACCGGGTGGCGGTGTTTAGCGCGCGGCCCGGCCGGATCAAAACCGAACTCGCCGTCGATTTCCCGCATCCGCGCCACTACACGATCAAGACCTCGCCGGAATTCATGTCCCTCAAGGCACGTCTGACTGAAGAGATTCGTGCCGAGGCGATGGCGACAGAGCATTGATCGGACCACAGCCATGAGTAAAACAGCACGTCGACAGAGAACATCCGCCCCACCGGCGTTGACCGCTGTGCCCACGCCGGGTCCGGCGCTCTACCAGCAGGTCAAGGACTATATCTCGCGCAAGATCCAGGACGGGTCCTGGAGCGCAGGGCATCGCCTGCCTTCAGAGCATGAACTGGTTTCCCAGTTCGGCATGTCGCGCATGACGGTCAACCGGGCGCTGCGCGAACTGGCGGAGCAGGGACGGGTCGTGCGGGTGGCGGGAGTAGGCAGTTTTGTCGCGGAGGAAAAACCGCAATCGACGTTGTTGCAGATCGCTGACCTGCAGGACGAGATTCAACGCCGGGGCCATGACTATCGCTGGGAAATGATCACGGTGGAACGGATCTCCGCTTCGATGGAGGTGGCGACCTGGCTGGATTTGCAGATGGGTGAATCGGTGTTTCACTCGCTTTGCATACACATGGAAAATGAGGTACCGATCCAGCTGGAGGAGCGCTACGTCAATCCGCGTGTTGTTCCCGATTTTGCGCAACAGGATTTTGTGGAGCTGCCTCCTTCGAAATACCTGACCCGCAACGTGCCTTACGACCAGATGGAGCATGTGGTCGATGCGGTGCTGCCGACGCCGGAGCAGGCTGAGCGGCTGGCGATGCCGCCTAACCTTCCGTGTCTGCAGCTGACGCGACGCACGTGGACGGGTGGGATGCCGGTGACGGTGGTGCGGTTCCTGCATCCGGCTTCGCGGTTCAGGTTGGGTAGTCGGTTTCGAACGGATGGGAATCAGATACCGAGCTAGTGGTCTGTCGCAGCTCAGTATTCCGGTTCGGCCTAACTCCCCTCGCTTGCGGGAGAGGGGAGTATCAGGCGACAGCGGGCATGAAGTAGCTTCACGAACTTGCATATACAGGGGGCATACCAATGAGCGCCACGCATATCAAGGAGGAACAACTGGTCGTTGACCCCGGTCACGTGACTCTCGCTGAACTGCGCCGTATCTATCTGGGTCGGGCGCAGCTGGCACTGCCATCCCACGCACGCGGGGCATTGATTGCATCACGTGCGACCGTGCAGCGCATCGTCGACAAAGACGAGGTGGTATACGGCATCAACACCGGTTTCGGCAAACTGGCCAACACCCGCATCGCGCATGACCGCCTGGCGGAATTACAGCGCAACCTGGTGCTTTCGCACAGCGTCGGAACCGGCGATGCATTGCCGGACGGTGTAGTGCGCCTCGTGCTCGCTACGAAAGCAGTGAGCCTGGCGCGCGGACATTCGGGTGTGCGTCCGGAGCTGGTCGATGCGTTGCTCGCCTTGTTCAATGCAGGTTTGTTGCCGCGCATTCCATGCAAAGGTTCGGTCGGCGCATCGGGCGACCTCGCACCGCTGGCGCACCTCGCGTGTGTGCTCATCGGCGAAGGCGAGGTTGGCGCCGGCGACGCGATCATCAGCGGCCGGGAAGCATTGGCCCGCATCGGCCTTGCACCATTCGTCCTCGGTCCTAAAGAAGGCCTCGCTTTACTCAACGGCACGCAAGTGTCCACTTCACTCGCGTTGTCAGCATTGTTCGAGGCCGAAAATGTTTTTGCCGCCGCGCTCGTATCCGGCGCACTGTCGCTCGAAGCGATCCAGGGTTCGATCAAGCCCTTCGATGCGAGGGTACACGCCGCACGCGGGCAACCCGGCCAGATCGCAGTGGCTGCTGTGGTGCGCGAAATGCTTGAGGGCAGCGAGATCATTCCCTCGCATGCCGACTGCGGTCGCGTGCAGGACCCGTATTCGGTGCGCTGCATACCGCAAGTGATGGGCGCCTGCCTCGACAACCTGAACCATGCGGCGCGCGTGCTCGTCATTGAAGCGAATGCTGCATCCGACAATCCGCTGGTATTCGCGGAAGATGGCGATGTGATCTCGGGCGGCAATTTCCACGCGGAGCCGGTCGCTTTTGCAGCCGACATCATGGCGCTCGCAGTCTCGGAAATCGGCGCCATTTCCGAGCGGCGCATTGCGCTGCTGCTGGACACCGGACTGTCAGGCCTGCCGCCTTTCCTGGTGCGCGACGGCGGCGTGAATTCCGGTTTCATGATTGCGCAGGTGACCGCGGCGGCGCTTGCTTCGGAAAACAAATCGCTCGCGCATCCGGCAAGCGTCGACAGCCTGCCGACCTCGGCCAACCAGGAAGACCATGTGTCGATGGCCACGTTTGCCGCACGTCGCCTCGGCGAGATGGTGAACAACACAGCGGTCGTCGTAGGTATTGAAGCAATGGCGGCTGCGCAGGGTATGGAATTCAAGCGGACCCTCAAAAGTTCGCCGATGGTGGAAGCAGAGTTTGCCGGAATCCGCGGGCGGGTCGCCTTCCTGGAGCAGGACCGTTATCTCGCGACCGATATCGAAGCGATGCGGCTGTGGGCTCGGCGCAATGAATGGCCGCAGGCGCTGACAAGTATTTTGCCGAGTCATCAGGCACTGACCTATTGAATAGAGGAGACCAACAATGAATGCCAATGAAAAACTGGTCGCGCCGTCCGCTGCCGACCCACGCCATGATTCGAGCCGGGTCATACGCGCGCCGCGCGGATCCACGCTGACCTGCAAGAGCTGGCTCACCGAAGCGGCATATCGGATGATCCAGAACAACCTCGATCCGGAAGTGGCCGAACGACCGCAAGACCTGGTGGTATACGGCGGCATCGGCCGCGCCGCGCGCAACTGGGAATGTTTCGATGCGATCCTCGAGGCGCTGCGCAACCTGAATGAGGACGAGTCGCTGCTGGTGCAATCCGGCAAGCCGGTCGGGGTATTCAAGACCCACTCCAATGCACCGCGCGTATTGATCGCCAATTCCAACCTGGTGCCGAAGTGGGCGACCTGGGAGCACTTCAACGCGCTCGATCGCAAGGGCCTGTTCATGTACGGTCAGATGACCGCAGGCAGCTGGATCTACATTGGCAGCCAGGGCATCGTGCAGGGCACGTTTGAAACCTTTGTAGAAGCAGGCCGCCAACATTACGGCAACAACCTGGCCGGCAAATGGTTCCTCACCGCCGGCCTCGGCGGCATGGGCGGCGCGCAGCCGCTTGCAGCCACACTGTCCGGTGCGGCCTCGCTCACCATCGAATGCCAGCAGAAGAGCATCGACTTCCGTCTGCGCACCCGCTACCTCGACAAGCAGGCGAAAGATATCGATGACGCGCTGGCGTTGATCAAACATCACACCGACCGCAAGGAAGCGGTGTCCATCGGCCTGCTTGGCAATGCCGCAGAGATCCTGCCGGAGCTGGTCAAGCGCGCAAAGGCAAGCGGCATCAAGCCGGACCTGGTCACCGACCAGACCTCCGCGCACGACCTGATCAACGGCTACCTGCCTGCCGGCTGGACGCTGGAGCAATGGGAAGCGGCGAAGAAAGACCCGGCCCAACACGAACGCCTGAAGCAGGCCGCGGCACAATCGTGCGCGGTGCATGTGCAGGCCATGCTGGACTTCCAGGCGATGGGCGTGCCCACCGTCGATTACGGCAACAACATCCGCCAGGTCGCCTTCGACGAAGGCGTGAAGAACGCATTCGACTTTCCGGGCTTTGTGCCGGCCTACATCCGGCCATTGTTCTGCGAAGGCAAGGGGCCGTTCCGCTGGGTCGCATTGTCCGGCGATCCGGAAGACATCTACAAGACCGACGCCAGGATCAAGGAACTGTTTCCTGAAAATAAACACACGCACCGCTGGCTCGACATGGCGCGCGAACGCATTTCGTTCCAGGGGCTGCCGGCACGCATCTGCTGGCTCGGCCTGGAAGAACGCCACAAGGCCGGACTCGCATTCAACGAAATGGTGCGCACCGGCGAACTGAAGGCGCCGATCGTGATTGGCCGCGACCATCTCGACACCGGCTCGGTCGCCAGCCCCAATCGCGAAACCGAAGGCATGAAGGATGGCACCGATGCGGTGTCCGACTGGCCGCTGCTGAACGCGCTGCTCAATACCGCGGGCGGCGCCACCTGGGTCAGCCTGCATCATGGCGGCGGCGTTGGCATGGGCTATTCGCAGCACGCCGGCATGGTGATCGTCTGCGACGGCACCGATGATGCGGCCCAGCGCATCGGCCGCGTGCTGTGGAACGATCCGGCGAGCGGTGTAATGCGCCACGCGGACGCGGGATACGACAACGCTATTGCCGCTGCGAAGCGCAACGGCCTGAACCTGCCTATGGTGAAGTGAGCGGCCTGTCTATGAGTGTGGCCTACTTTGAGCGATCCGCGCTGGTGCCCAAGCCGTGGAAAAACGGCGGGGGTGTCACGCGCGAGATCGTGAGTTATCCGCCGGGTGCCGGGATCGAGGACTTCGAGTGGCGCGTTAGCATTGCGACGATTGCGGCAGATGGACCGTTTTCGGTGTTTAACGGGATCGATCGGGTGATTACGTTGTTGCGGGGTGCGGGCATGCGGCTGCGCTCCCTCGACTTTGATCGATGGCTCGACCAACCGCTGGAGCCGTTTGCGTTTCGTGGCGAAGCGCCGGTGGAGTGTACGTTGCTGTCGGGGGAATCGCAGGATTTCAATGTGATGACGCGGCGTGAACAGCTGCGGGCAGATGTGCGGGTGGTGAGTGGGGCGCAGCGGACAGATTCCGCTTTGCATGGATTGTTGTTTGCGACGCGGGGCACTTGGGATGTTCAGTTGAGCGGCAGCGCGTCCGAAACGAGAAGGACATTACATGCCGACACCGGCCTGTGGTGGAGTGATGAATTGCTGTCGTGTCGGTTGTCGCCGTCGTCTGCGGATGCCGCCTTGATCGCTGTTCGCCTGGTACGCGCCGAAAAAGACAGCGGAACGTAGGTTGGGATGCAATCCCAACATTCTCACTTCGCACATCCAGTGGCTTATATGCGGGCCGTGAACCATGCAGGGAAGGCGTCGGTCGCTCATGGACCCGAACGTTGGAATTGGCATCCCAATCTGCGTCCTGCCTCCTTGCGGTGCCTGCCCTACAAGATGCGAGATAAATGATGAACGCAAAATATTTTCCTTCGGCAGACGGAGTGTGGAGTGGCCTGCGCCTGGCCCCTGGTGCGCTGGACACCGCTCACTCCTTTGAAGACGAAGCCGCCATCGTGGTCGAACAGGGCGCCATCGTCTGGATAGGCAAGGCTTCCGGGCTCCCTTCCGCATATTCCTCTCGCAAGCGGTTCAATGGCAACGGCGCAATCGTCACCCCCGGCCTGATCGATTGCCACACCCACCTGGTGTACGGCGGCCAGCGCGCCAACGAATTCGCAATGCGGCTAGCGGGCGCTAGCTATGAAGAAATCGCAAAGGCCGGCGGCGGCATAGTGTCATCTGTGCGGGCCACGCGCGAAGCAGACGAGGACACGCTGTTCGCACTCGCGGCGCCGCGTCTCGAAGCGCGGTTGGCCGAAGGCGGGTGCGCGATCGAAATCAAATCCGGTTACGGCCTGTCGCTGGAGCATGAGCGCAAGCAGTTGCGCGTGGCCCGCAGGCTGGGCGAAGCATACGGCGTCACTGTGCGAACCACATTCCTCGGCGCCCAT
>JBBWZW010000448.1:0-3741 GCA_039649305.1 Burkholderiales bacterium | reverse complement strand
TCGACGAACCGGCGGCCGGCCTGCGTCACCTTGAGAAGCAAGCACTGGCTGACGTACTGCGTAGCCTGCGCGCATCCGGTATGAGCATCCTGCTGGTGGAGCACGACATGGGTTTCGTCATGCAACTGACTGACCACATTGTGGTGATGGAATTCGGAACCAAGATTGCTGAGGGCTCACCTGAAGTCATTCAGAGCCATCCGGCCGTGATCGAAGCATACCTGGGGGTGGCATGAGCGAATCATTGCTGGAAGTAGAAAAACTGCAGGTGCGTTACGGGAAAAGCGAAGCCTTGCATGAGGTGAGCCTGACCTTGGCACGCGGCAGCATCGCGACCGTGATCGGTCCTAACGGTGCCGGCAAGTCGACACTGCTCAACGCGATCATGGGAGTGCTGCCGTCGCGGGGCACCATCCGTTACCAGGGCGAAGGTATCGAACGAACCTCGCTGGAACAGCGTGTGCTCGCCGGCATCGGGCTCGTACCGGAAAAGCGCGAGCTGTTTTCCAGTATGTCGGTCGAGGCGAACCTGGAGCTCGGCGGCTTTCGTCGCAGGCGTCTGGGCGAGTCCAACCCGCTGGATCAGCTCGACCATGTCTTTGACCTGTTTCCTCGCCTGAAAGAGCGCCGCAACCAGCAGTCCGGCACATTGTCCGGCGGCGAACGGCAGATGCTCGCCATCGGGCGTGCGCTCATGGGCAAACCCACATTGTTAATGCTTGATGAGCCCAGTCTCGGACTGGCGCCGCTGATCGTGAAGGAAATCATGCAGATCGTGGCGGACCTGCGCAAGACCGGCATTTCGATTCTGCTGATCGAACAAAACGCACGCGCCGCACTGGCGGTGGCCGATTACGGCTATGTGCTGGAGCTGGGCAGTATTTCCATGCAGGGGCCATCCGACCAGCTCGCCAACAATCCGCTGGTGATTCAGGCGTATCTTGGTTTTGAAAAATTGAACGCCGCGTAACGACACCATGCTCTCCTACACTCCGCCACTCAAAGACATTCAGTTCGTGTTGTTCGACCTGCTGCAGGCGCCCACTGCGCTCGGCGTCTACCCGGCGTTTGCGGACATCGACCGGGAATTGATGCAGCAAGTAGTGGAACAGGCCGGCCGTTTTGCGCAGGAAGTTCTTTTTCCACTGAATGCGGCAGGCGACGCGGGCTGCCGTTACGAGAACGGCGTGGTACATACACCGGCCGGCTTTGCCGCTGCTTATCACCAATACTGCGAAGCCGGATGGCCCGCGCTGACATGTGCGCCGGAAGATGGCGGCCAGGGTTTGCCGCATGTACTCAACGGCGTGCTTCTGGAAATGGTGAATTCCGCCAACCTGAGCTGGACTATGTATCCTGGCTTGCTGCATGGCGCCTACGCGTGCCTCAAGAAAAACGCCAGCGAGGAATTGCAGGCACGCTATTTGCCGAAGATCGTCAGCGGGGAATGGGCGGTCACGATGGGCATGACCGAACCGCATGCGGGCAGTGATCTCGGGCTGTTGCGCACAACTGCGACGCCGGCCGGTGATGGCAGCTTCCGCATCACAGGCACCAAAATATTCATGTCCAGCGGCGAGCAGGACATAACGGAGAACATTGTCCACCTGGTGCTGGCACGCCTGCCCGATGCGCCCGCCGGCAGTAAGGGCTTGTCGCTGTTCCTTGCACCAAAATTCCTCCCCGACGGCGACAAACCTGGTGCGCGCAATCCCGTGCATTGCATAGGCGTGGAACACAAGATGGGGTTGCGTGGCAGCGCCACCTGCGCGATGCAGTTCGATGGAGCGATCGCGTGGCTGATCGGCGAGCCCCACCGCGGTCTCAACGCGATGTTCGCAATGATGAATACTGCACGCCTGTTTGTCGGCTCACAAGCCATAGGCGTGGCCGAGCTCGCCTATCAAAATGCGCTTGCGTATGCCCGGGAACGAGTACAGAGCAGAGCGGTCAACCGACCGGCCAGCCGTCAACACGATGCGGCCGACCCGATCGTCATGCATCCCGCGGTGCAGCGCCTTTTAATGACGCAACGCGCCTATATCGAAGGCTTCCGTATGCTGGCCGGCTGGACCGGGCTGACCCTTGACGGTGCGCTTCATCATCCGGACGCCGAGGTACGCCAGATGATGTACGAGCAGCTGGCATTGATCACGCCGATAGTGAAGGCCATGTGCACAGAGCAGGGATTCCAGAGCGCGAGCCAGGCATTGCAGGTCTTCGGCGGTCACGGTTTCATTTGCGAAACCGGCATTGAACAGACTGTGCGCGACATCCGGATCGCCATGATCTACGAAGGAACCAATGAGATCCAGGCCATCGACCTGTTGGTGCGCAAGATACTCGGCGATGGGGGAGAGCGCATGGAGCATTTTCTTGCTCAGGTCGATCAGACCGCGCAGGCGGAGCGGGCGGGCAACCTGGCCGACGATGCGGCCACGCTACTCGAATTGACTATCAACATACGCCGCGTCGTTCAGACCTTAGTGAAGGCGTCAGTCAACCATCCGCAACTCCCGTATCAGATCGCCGGCGAAACTTTGCGTCTGGTGGGACACTGTGCTCTCGCATGGCTTTGGTTGCGAGCGGCGCGTACTGCCGAGAAAATGCTGGCTGAGGACCCGGAATTCTATGAGAGCAAGCGCGATACCGCACGCTACTACTTCAGCTATGTTTTGCCCGAAGTGCAGCAACTGCTCGGAATCATCGACGCCTGTCTTCGCGATGGCACCGGCACGACCCCGCGCCGCGCTTTCCCCCGCGATCTGGCGCCCTCGGAAGGGAATTAGAGCGGTTTCAGCCTGACCAAATTAAGCCTGGTCAATAACTTCTTTGACGGAAACCGTCCGAAGAGTCGTGTCACGACACCGTCGGATTCCAGGACTGACCACGCGTGATTGACGGCGACTTCGCTGCCGAGGCCATCACTCATCCCAAGACATGATGCGTTGGCGGAACGCCAGCGATGGAAAGGCAACTGGCAAGCGGGTTCGGAAGCTTCCGCTCCGGCGGTTCATTCGGCGGAAGGCGCTTACGCTTTTCGGCCCTACGAACTACGTCTGTCTCCGCTGCTGCTGCGCTGCTAACCGCCCTTACCCCCGCCGCCAAAAAACCTGTCGATGTCTTTACCTAATTCTTCGATCAACCTCGTCATGCGTTTAATTTCCTCGTCGACGCGGCGCCTCGTCCGCTCGTAGCTTTCGACAGCCTCGTCTACTTGCCGAACAATCCGCTTCACGTCATCGAGTGGTCCGCCATCGTGTTCTTCGGGCACAGGCGGTTTGGGGGCGGGCACAGGGGCAGGTCGATCCCCGGAGAACAGTTCCTCGATCTTGTCGAGGATCGAACCAAAGAACGAGTCATGTGGCCGCGGGAACTGAGCCCCGCCATCGATCAGTCGCGAATTGACTGTTTGCCGGAAAAAATCGCCGACCACCAGCAAGGCGTTGTTTGCCCCCTGTCCCCAGTGGTTGCTCCTCATCGTCACGCGCGCATCGTTAAAGCCGACCCATGATGCAGATACCAGACGCGGATGCATAAGGATGAACCAGCCGTCGGTATTGTTTTGCGTGGTTCCGGTCTTTCCGGCGACAGCGGCGTGAATGCCGACTCGTGTCCTGATCGCTTGCCCTGTACCCTTATTAACAGCACCCAGCATCATGTCGATCAGGTCCTGGGCTGCGCGGTTGGACAGCGCCCGCTCGCTGTCAGGCGCGAACTGTTCGAGCACGTTGCCATCTT
>JBBWZW010000274.1:0-18433 GCA_039649305.1 Burkholderiales bacterium | reverse complement strand
GCGCGCCGGATCGCACATGCGGATCTGCCCGCCGGCGGTAACGACCACGCGCAGGCAACGCATTTTTCCCCCGCTGGTGACACAGGTGCCTCCGGGATTGGTGATGTCGAAGACAGCGTTATTCGCTGCGGGTAGCGTGCGTTCCCTGCCCAGGCCGTTGAAAACAAGCGTCGTCGTGAAAACAGGTGACCCGGCGACGGCGCCGGAAGATGCGACCACTTCGGAGGTCGCCACATCGCCCCTTGCCGAGCCTTCCGCCTCACTGCGGGTCTGGATGACCGCAGGACAGTCGGCGCTCGCTGTCACACATCCCACCGACCACGCGGACTTTGTGCCAAGAACGAACTGGATAGGCGTGTTGCGCTGAACGGCTTCGGCCCGGGCGAGCTGAAGCCCGTTCTGTATGGCTTCGGCCGCATTACGGATCTGGCTGTTCTGAATAAAAGTGCTATAACTTGGCGCGGCGAGACTCAACATCAGTGCGACGATAGCCACCCCGATCATGATCTCGATCAGGCCTACACCATCCTGTTTTACCGGTCGCTTCAGCATGTGCCGGCCTTTGTGGTAACCCAGCAGGTAGTGCTGGTCGTCCAGCCGGAGGGTACGCCGGTGGTCACCTTGGTGTTGCTTTGATCCAGGGTGTAGACGAAGCCGGTCATGGAACCCGTGCCTGTGGCCCGCAGCTTGAAGGTCGTCGCTGTCGGTACCGGGTCGCAGTCGAAGGAAAAGTGTCTGCTTGTGGTGGTATCCACGGCGGCGCAGAGCGGCGCGCCCACGTAGGTTTTGTTATCCTGGAAAAACTGCTCCATCAGCACCCGCCTGGAAGCCAGCTGGGAGGTGGCGTCGGGAATTCTGCCGCGGATCAGGTAGTTCTGATACGACGGTACTGCAACCGAAGCAAGAATGGCGACGATGGCCACCGTGATCATTACCTCTATCAGCGTAAAACCGCCCGGTTGTGCAGCATGTGCCTTGCCCATTCTCATGTCAGTCCCTTTCGCGAAATGCGCCAGTCTGGAAACCCGTCTTCGTTCGTTACTTTGTGTCAACTTAGTCTATTGCTCTTCGGCAAAAAAGTTGCTCCCGATAAAGGGTTTGAATTCTTGGATGACTGGTTGGGGGACAGCATTGGCGCGTTGTGACCGCACGACAGGGGGCAGGATTTCAACGTGCGTTGAAGTGGCTCTGCGCCTACGGGCGCTCGAGCATCGGCGAACTTTTTCGCATTTTCATGCACAACATTGTTATTCGAGGCAGGAACTCATATAACCACTGATAGGCAATCAAAGCGGAGCGAACCATGACAACAACCAGAACAGAACGAGATACCTTCGGCGGCATCGAAGTGCCCACGGAAAGATTGTGGGGCGCCCAGACGCAGCGCTCGCTCCATCATTTCCATATTTCCACCGAACACATGCCGGAAGAGCTGATCGTCGCGCTCGCGATGGTCAAGTGCGCCGCCGCCATCGTCAATCGCGACCTCGGGAAGCTGGACCCTGCGAAGGCGAACGCAATCGTGCAGGCGGCGGAAGAGGTGATCGCCGGCCTGCATCGGGATGAATTCCGCCTGTCGGTGTGGCAGACCGGTTCCGGCACGCAGACCAACATGAACATGAACGAGGTGCTGGCCAACCGGGCTTCGGAACTGTTGGGCGGACAGCGCGGGGAAGGGCGGCTGGCGCACCCGAACGACGATGTCAATCTCGGCCAGTCGTCCAATGATATCTTTCCGACGGCAATGCACGTGGCGGCCGCCATAGGCATCGCGAAGCGCCTGCTCCCGGCGCTGCGCCAGATGCGCAAGACATTCGAGCAAAAGGCCGCAGCGTTCGCCGACATCGTCAAGATCGGACGCACACATTTGCAGGATGCGACACCGCTCACGCTCGGCCAGGAGTTCTCCGCCTATGTGGCCCAGCTTGAATTCGCGGAATCGATCATCTCGGCCAGCCTGCCGCCGCTATGCGAGCTGGCCGTCGGCGGCACCGCAGTGGGGACCGGGCTCAACACGCATCCGGAATTTGGCGACCGTGTCGCGGCCGAACTTGCGCGCGAGACCGGCTTGCCATTCAAGAGCGCGCGCAACAAGTTCGCTGCGCTGGCGACGCACGACCCGATGGTCGCCGCGCATGGGGCGCTGAAAACGCTGGCCGCTGCGTTGATGAAGATCGCCAACGACGTCCGATGGCTCGCTTCCGGTCCGCGCTCGGGCCTCGGTGAAATCACCATTCCTGAAAATGAACCGGGCAGCTCGATCATGCCGGGCAAGGTGAACCCGACACAGGCGGAGGCGCTGACGATGTTGTGCAGTCAGGTCTTCGGCAACGATGTCGCGATCAACATCGGCGGAGCGTCCGGCAACTTTGAACTGAACGTGTTCAAACCGCTGATCGCCCATAACTTTCTGCAGAGCGTGCGCTTGCTGGCGGACGGCATCGTGAGCTTCGACGAACATTGCGCCCGCGGCATTGAACCGAACCACGGCCGTATCGCCGAGTTGATGGAGCGTTCATTGATGCTGGTGACCGCGCTGGCGCCGCATATCGGTTATGACCGCGCGGCGCAGATTGCCAAACGTGCGCATCACGACGGCAGCACCCTGAAGCAGGCGGCGCTGGTGCTTGGATACGTCAGTGAAGAAGATTTCGATCGCTGGGCGCAGCCGGCCGAAATGCTCAAGCCGGCTGAAAAATAGGGCTTGAGCGTGGGCCTATGAAGTCAGTCAGCAGTAAGCTCAGTCAGGAACTGTACCTGGACAAGGCCCCACTTGGTTCCGTTCGTGCCAACAGACTCCTAAAAAAGAAAAAGGCGCCGTAGTGTAAAACCCCTTTCGGAGTCCCGCACTATGGCGCCTGATATAAAGCCGGAAGAACTTGTAGTGATTTAGCGCGGTGTGCCGCGGCGAAGCAGATTCACGATAGCCAGGAGGACCACCGCACCCAGGAACGAGACTAACAGCGATGAAATGCTGAAGTCATTTTGATTGATGGTGCCCGTGCCGAACAGCGGTGCCAACAGCCAGCCACCTAACAGCGCGCCAATGATACCAACCACGATGTTGAGCAGAAGCCCTTGTTGCGCATCCGTTCTCATCACGAGACTGGCGAGCCATCCAAGAATACCGCCGACGACAATCCAAATAATGAAATTCATATTAACCTCCAAGTGTTGTTGATAAACTGACTACGTTGATAGACTGGCCTGTAGTTCAATTGGTTCATACCCGGCTTTACTCTTCGGAACAATTGATGCGTTTTGTCAAGCAACCGACTCCACTGGCCATCTCTTGAATCCACCTGCTGAGAACGTTGAACACCTCCCATTAGTAATCCAGCCTGCGATCGATTACGAACGCGTGACCAACGAACCGCGTTACGCGTAACTGTGGCTGATAAAGTGAACATGCGGTCAACGAGCGCTGTTCCGCCCGTCCCTGTTTTCATCCGGGGAGCGGCCTCCATCGCCCTGAGGGGGCAATGCAGAGAAGCCATCTTCGTCTTCCACCAGCACGGTTGCGCCTTCCTTGGTTCTCGTCAGATCTGTCGCATATGCATAGGCATCCTCCTTGTCGTCAAACGACGCGAGCGGTTTTTCAAATCCCTTTTCCGATACATCCCATTTCCCGTTTGTGCCAGGTGAGACGCAGATGACGACACCACCTTTTTGATCAAATCCCATGTTCGTTCTCCTTTTCCGGTTGTGCGGCTGATGCCGCTCGTGAAATCGCAGGCAGGACTATCTCGATCAGCCGACTTGAAGCTCGCATGTCAAACACATGTCCCTGTCGGCGCAGGACAATGGATCGGATTTCCCGGTCGCCGCGTAATCAGCGGCGCGCTTGCTATTCACTCGAGCCTTCTCTCGACCGTCTGCCACAGACGCGGAGGCATACGTCATTGGTCTTCCTTGAAACGATGAGGGAGGGATGGTGGGAATGGAACGGGTCGGATGCATCAGTGAGCCGGGCAGATTTGATGTGCGCTTATCAAAAGCGGGTCGCGCTGCTTCGCGATCATGTCCGGATGATCGGCGACCCGCTGGTCCCGCCTTTCCTTCACTGTATGCTCGTCTTGCGTCGAGTTACCCGCAACGGAATCCCAATCCACAATAACCTCCTTTTGCTAAAGGACTTGTGAGCCCTTTGGTGTTCGTACCTATAGGAGTAGTGCAATTCCTGTGCCTGAGTTTTACCTGCCTTGGATCAACGGGTTACCGCATATTTGGCAGTGTTTTGTTGTAAATGTTCCATGCCTTATTGAAAACACTACATGGAAATTCAGGAGATACGCGCATGCGCAGCGCAGGTTTGATCTACTTCAAACTTGTTTCTCGACTGAATGTATTTGACGTTATGCGTCGAGCTCTGGGTAGTGGCGAAAGACATCGTCCTTGCTGAACGGGAGCCGTCGCTCGGACGTAAGGTAGGCGGCTATGCGACGTCGATGCAGCACGCGATGATGCAGCGCCACCAGGCGGGGGAAATCGGTTTCGAGCCGGCGCATGGCGCGAGGGAACGCGTAGCGCAAACCTTCCATGACCTGGAACAACGACAGGTCGATGTAGGAGTGCGCATCCCCGACCGTGTATTGATCATCATGCGGATTGCGCTCAAGTACACCCTCGAAATAACCCAGGAATTTCGGCAGGCGTTCGGCTACGAAGTCCGCCGCGCGCCGCTGCGCTTCCGGCTTCTGCTCCTTGTAAAACAAATTGACCGAGACCGGATGGTGGGTATCATGCGCTTCAGTTACCAGGTCAGCGATGGTCAGTTGCAGCTGGTGTGCCCATAGCCGCGCCGCCTCTTCCTCCGGCACCAGGCTGAGCCGGGGACCGAGGAACAACAGTATGTTTGCGGTTTGCCCGATGATCAGGTCACCCGCTTTCAGGAAGGGCGGTGCGAAAGGCACATGCTTGATTTCCGCGTCCTCCATCACACGCATCAACGCCGGCACTCCCTTGCCGCCGCGTTCCGAGCGCCGCGCTACATCCACGTAATCGGCACCCGCATCTTCCAGCACAAGCCGGACGAATTCGCCCCTGCCTTGTATGGTGGGCCAGTAGTAAAGTTCGTAGCGCATCATAGCCTCTGACATGAGTTCCTGGGACGTCAGTGATACCCTTCGCCCGGTTGCAATTTGCCGCGGAACAGCCAGAACACAAACACGGTATAGCCGATGATCATCGGCAGCAGGATCGACGCGCCGATCAGGAAAAACACTTGCGAGGAAGGATGCGCGGCGGCCTCCCACAATGTGATGGACGGCGGTACCAGATAGGGCGCGTTGGAGATGATCAGTCCGGCGAAGGCCAGCAGGAACAGGCCGACCGCGGAGGCAAAAGGCATGATTTCATTACCGCGTCGTATGCCGCGCCAGCACAGGTATGCCAGCAACAGCGTAGCCAACGGGACCTGCGAAAGGAAATAGAAATTGGGGACGCTGAACCAGCGTTCGGCAATCCGCTGGAATAGCAGGGGCGTCCAGATGCTGACCACGGCGATACACCCCAATAGCGAAAACAGCAGCGGCACACCCATGCGGCGCGCGCGCCGTTCTACCTCACCGCCAGTTTTCATCATCAGCCAGGTTGCGCCGAGCAGTGCATAACCGATCACCAGTGCGACGCCGCATAGCAGGCTGAACGGCTTGAACCAGTCGAGCGAGCCGCCGGCGAACTGGCCGTTCTCGACGCGTATTCCATGCAGCAGGCTGCCAAGGACGACGCCTTGCATGAACGCGGCAATGGCGGATCCGGCGGCAAACGCAACATCCCATTTGTGATGATGCGGCTTGGCGACCCAACGAAACTCGAACGCCACGCCGCGGAAGATCAGGGCCAGCAGCATGATGGTGACCGGCAGGTATACCGCCGGCAGGATCACCGCATACGCCTTCGGAAACGCCACCCAGAGTCCGACGCCCCCGAGCACCAGCCAGGTTTCGTTGCCGTCCCAGAATGGCGCCACCGAATTCATCACCAGGTCGCGTTCCGCTTCCTCCTTGTAAAACGGAAAAAGGATGCCGATGCCGAGATCGAAGCCATCGAGCACGACGTACATGGCGACCGCGAAACCAATGACCAGCGCCCAGATGACGGGCAGGGTATAGGACAAACCGGTCAGGCTCGCGTCCGTCATGCTACGTCCTCCTTGACTGTCTGACCCGCGGACAGCGGCCGGTTCGGCAACGGCTCCGGCTCGACCGGCGCGATATACGGACCTTTCCCGAGCATGCGCGAGATATACAAAATGCCGATCGAGAAGACGACGCAATACACCAGTACAAACAATGCAAGCGAGATGGCGACGGTCGACGCGGGCACAGGCGAGGCGGCGTCGGCGGTGCGCAAAATGCCGTAGGCGATCCATGGTTGCCGTCCGACCTCGGTGACTATCCAGCCGGCGATGATGGCGATGAATCCAATCGGCCAGCAATAGCCGAGGGGCTTGAGGAACCAGTGCGCTTCGAACAAGCGCTTGCGCCACCAGAGGAACACGCCGACCAGCCCGATTGCGATCAGCAGCATGCCGATCCCGACCATCACGCGGAACGCGAAGAACACCGGAACGACAGGCGGGCGATTTTCCGGCTTGAATTGCAGCAGGCCGGGAAACAATCCATTCGGATCATGGGTGATGATGAGACTGCCTGCCTTCGGAATCGCAATCACGGCACGGTTGGTTTCCGCCTTTTCATCCGGCCAGCCGAACAGGATCAGGTCGGCCGGTTTCGACCCGTCCCAGTGGGCTTCCATCGCAGCGATTTTTACCGGCTGGTGGATGCGCGTATTGAGTCCGTGCATGTCGCCCACGACCAGTTGGAGCGGCCCCAGCACCGCGAGCATGCCCAGGCCCATGTGCACCATCGTGCGCGCCTCCGGTTCGAAGCGGCGCTGGAGCACGTAACGCGCCCCGGTCGCGAGCACCACTACCGATGTAGTAAGGTAGGTGGCGATCATCATGTGCGTGAACCGGTACGGAAAGCTGGGATTGAAAATGATTTCCGCCCAACTGGTGGGATACGCTATTCCGTTGCGCAGTTCGAAGCCGGCCGGTGTATGCATCCAGCTGTTGGCCGCCAGAATCCAGAACCCCGACATCGCCGTGCCGAACGCCACGATGATCGATGCCAGCGTATGCAGCCATGGCGGCACGCGGTTCCAGCCGAACAGCATGACACCGAGGAAGCTCGCTTCCAGAAAGAATGCGGTCAGCACTTCATAACCCAGCAGCGGGCCGATGGTGTTGCCGACAACTTCGGAGAAACGGCTCCAGTTGGTGCCGAGCTGGTATGACAGCACGATGCCCGAAACCACGCCCATCGCGAACGACACAGCGAAGACCTTGGTCCAGAAGCGCGCCAGCGTGTGGTAATGCGGCCGTCCGGTGCGCATCCACATTAATTCCAGGGTGGCGATGAAGGCGGACAGGCCGATGGAAAAGGCCGGGAATATGATATGGAAGCTGATGGTAAATGCGAACTGGATACGCGCGAGGAACGTAGCATCCACACCAGCGAATGTTTCCATAAGGATCTCCGAAGAGGACTGCCTGTCCTGAAGAACGAGACGACCCGCCAACGCCAGTTCGACATGGCGGGCCGGATGAATGTTCAATCTGCATTTCCAATTCGGACGGGCTCGCTGCTTTCAATGCGACATCAAGACCGGAATCGTCATGGCCTCCAGCACAGTGCGCGTGACACCGCCCAATAATATCTCACGGAAGCGCGAATGTCCGTACCCGCCCATGACGAGCAGGTCGGAATCGAGTTCGGTCGCCAGTGCCAACAATGCGGTGCCGATATCGGCGTCGGTGGTTCGTTGCAGCACCTCGACCTTGATCCCATGACGCGCGAGGTAAATGGCGACATCCGACCCCGGCAAGGCGCCGTGCACCTGCGGTTGCGACTCCGGATTGAAGAGCGCCACTTCCACGATTTGTGCCCGCTTAAGGAGAGGGAGTGCGTTGGTGACAGTCCGGGTCGCCGCCATGCTGGCATCCCAGGCAATCAAAACGCGGTTGCCAATGTTTTCGAACTTGCCGCTGTAAGGAACGATCAGGACCGGCCGGCCGGAGTTGATCACCACGTATTGCGGAAAATCCGGCATGACGACCGGCGACACCTCTCTCGGATCGATCTGGCCGATCACGACCAGGTCGCAGTAGCGCGCCTGCAGGCAAATGCCGCCGGCCGCCTCATCGTCGACCAGCCTTTTCTCAAAGGAGACCAGGCCGAGCTGTTGCACCGTCGCTTCGAATTCTTCCAGCCCGCGGTTTGCGCGTTGGTGGAGAAACTCGAGATGGATCATGAAATTCGGGTCGAGCTCGGCCAGCATTTTCGTGCGCTGGATGTAGCGCGACGCGCCGGTCATTGCGGTCCCGACCAAATGCGCGTTCTCGGCCATGGCCACCACGGCCGCCAGCTTGATGCGCTCGCGAGCGTGTTCCGATTCGTCCACGTGTACGAGGACGGTCTTGTATGACATGCATCACTCCCACAGAGCTTTTAGCAAGTGAGTGACAGAATGAAAAGCTCAGTCCCTTACCCCCATATGGCGCTTTGCCAAGGTGCTCGTTCCACCTTAGACGCAACGTGCCGCCGAACGAAGATGCGGGCGCGAAAGTTTGAGGCGCATCAAATTCTTGACATTCCCGGACGGCGCCGCTTAAAGCAATTGCCTCCCCGGCTTGATTTCGTCCCGACCTTACCTACAATAAAACATATTGCAGTGCAAAAAAGCTTCAGCCGAAAAGGAGGAGTCATGTACGCCATACGAAACCCCGTGGCGGCCGGTGTCTCGAACCTGGAGACCCAGATAGGTATTGCCGTGTCTTTGGCAAACAGGACCCTGGACAACGTCAACCGCCTGACCGACCTCAATGTCAACCTGGCCCGGGCCACCCTCGAACACTCCAATTTCCTGACCCGACAGCTCATGTCCGCAGAAGACCGACGCGAGCTGTATTCGGTCATGTCGGCTCAGACCCAGCCCAACGCGCGGCGAACCTTCGATTACGCCTACTACCTGACGACGATTTTCACTTGCGCACAAATGGATTTTTTCACGATCCTGGGCGAAGGGATTGCCGACACCAGTCGTAAAGTCGTCTCCCTGGTCAAGGATGTTGGACCTGACTATTTCCGCCCCTCCCGGAGCCGGATCGCATTCTCATGTGACAGCTGGCCGGGAAGAGGCGCCGATGTGACGGTGAACGAGCGGCGCGGGAGCCACGGTGGCGGCACGACATCATTGCAATGAGCGGCCCGTGGCGGAAACCGTTACTTTCCGCTTTTATGCGGAACTGAATCGATTCCTCGCCCCGTGCTATCGCCAACAGGATTTCAGCTACCCGCTGTCGCGCGATGCCACGGTAAAGCACATGATCGAGGCGCTCGGCGTCCCGCATACCGAGATCGAGCTGATCCTGGTGAATGGCGAGTCGGTCGATTTCGCCTACAGGCTGCGGCAGGATGAGCGGGTGAGCGTCTATCCGTATTTCGGAACCCTGGACATCACGCCACTGACCAGGCTCCGCAGCAAACGCGAGCACAACCGCACATTCATCGCCGATGCGCACCTCGGCCAGCTTGCAAAACATTTGCGCATGCTTGGATTCGATGTCTTGTACCGCAATGATTACAGCGATGCCGAGGTCGTGCGCATCGCCGTGGAAGAGGAACGGATCGTTCTCACGCGTGACCGCGACCTGCTGATCCGCAAGGAAATCGAGCGTGGCTGTTACGTGCACGCGATCTCGTTGAATGAACAGGTGGGCGAAGTCGTTACGCGTTTCCGACTCACTGGCAATGCACGCGCCTTCAGCCGTTGCCTGAGTTGCAACGGCATGTTGCGGCTGGTCGAGAAAAGCATGGTCGCCGACCGTGTGCCTCAGCACAGCCGGCAATTCTATGATCGTTTCTTCGAATGCGATGCCTGCGCCCGCGTGTATTGGGAGGGTTCACACGTGACGCGCATGCGTCAACGCATTGCAGGAATGCTGGGGCTGGCCGATGGAGAAGGAGAGGGGGCGGTGACCTGATATTCTCTGTGCTTCACCACCTTTGACACATGACCATGACCAGGCAATATTCAGCCGCGTGCGAGCGCAACAAGGAACCGATCCTCGCCGTCCTGCGCGATGCATTTGAGGACGGCGGACGTATACTCGAAATCGGCAGCGGCACCGGCCAGCATGCGGCGTTCTTCGGCGAAAACCTGCCGCAACTGACCTGGCAAACCAGCGACCTGCCGCACAATCATGCGAGCATCATCGACTGGCAGCAGGAAGCCGGTCTCCCTAACGTACTGGCGCCATTGACGCTCGATACCGGTTCCGACAATTGGCCGGAAGGTCCGTACGACGGCGTATTCAGCGCGAACACCTGCCATATCATGGCGTGGCAGGAGGTGCAGGCGATGTTTGCGGGCATCGGACGTATCCTGCGTAAAGGCGGCGTGCTCTGTATTTACGGGCCGTTCAATTACAGCGGAAAATTCACCAGCATGAGCAATGCCCAGTTCGACGCCTCGTTGAGAGCGCAGGCGCCGCATATGGGTATTCGCGACTTTGAAGCAATCGACCGGCTGGCTGCGGAAAACGGATTGCGGCTGGACACGGACCATGCGATGCCTTCCAATAACCGGTTGCTGGTTTGGCGGCGCGAGTAAGGCCGAGAATCGTTGGAATGAGCCGGCGGTCATTTTGAGCTCCGAATGTCGGGGTTTCGTCCCAACGTTCCGCCGCATGCAAGACGGAAGGCGCTATTGGATATACGAGACCGTCGTCGCCTGCGCACGCAGAAGCTGCCCAAACCGGTCCGCGCTGAGCGGCTCGCTGAAGTAATTTCCCTGCACGCTGTTGCAGTCGTGCTCGCGCAGGAATTCGAACTGCTGTCTTGTTTCCGTTCCCTTCGCAACGACGTCGTATTCGAGATTGTGGGCGAGGCCGATGATCGCCCTGGTTATTGCCGCCCCATCGTGGTCGTCCGGCACGCCCCGCACTAATGAGTGGTCGATCTTCAGCGCGCTGATCGGGAACTGCTTCAGATAAGGCAGCGAAGACCGCCCGGTTCCGAAGTCGTCTATGGCCAGGCTCACGCCGATGTCATGCAACATGTTGAGCACCAGCATAGCCTTATCGGGATTGGCCATGACCGCACTCTCGGCCACTTCGAGCTCGAGGTAGCGGGCTTCGAGTTTGGTTTCCTCAAGTATTTCGCGTATGCGCGCCACCAGGTTGTGATCCGACAGCTGCAGCGGCGACAGGTTTACCGCGACCTTGAGGCGCTCCAGGCTCGATTCCTGCCACCGCTTGTTCTGCGCACATGCAGAGCGGATTGCCCAGGCGCCGATGGCATTGATCATTCCGGTTTCTTCAGCCAGCGGAATGAATCTGGACGGGGCTATCCATCCCATGGTCGGGTGCCGCCAGCGCAAAAATGCTTCCATCCCGCTTATCCGGTTGGTCAACACATCGACTTTAGGCTGGTAATGCAGGGACAGCTGGCGATCGGCAATCGCGTTGTTGAGCGCATTTTCGAGCGTCAGCCGCTCGGCCGCAAGCAGGTGCATCTCAGGCGAATAATAGCGATAGCCGTTGCGTCCTGATTCCTTGGCGCGGTACATCGCGATGTCGGCTTTCTTCAACAGCATGCCCGCGTCTTTGCCGTCAGTCGGGAAACAGCTGATGCCGATGCTGGTGGTGATCTGCAGTGGATGCCGCTCGCGCATGAATGGCGGCGCCAGCGCTGCCAGGATTTTGGCGGCGATGGTTCCGCCGCGGTGCGGTTCATCGACGTTCTCGACCAGCACGACAAACTCGTCGCCGCCCAGGCGGGCCACGGTATCGGATTCGCGCAGGATGATTTGCAACCGTTCCGCCGTTTCCTTCAGCACCTGGTCGCCGGTCGCATGGCCGAGCGTGTCGTTGATCTCCTTGAAGCGGTCCAGGTCAAGGAACAGGATTTCGAGTGAGCGCCCCGGCCGCTCGGCGATGCTGAGCGCATGTGCGAGCCGCTGATGAAACAGGGTCCGGTTCGGCAAGCCGGTGAGCGAATCGTAATGCGCGAGGTAGGCCATGCTCTCGGCCGTTTTTTTACGCTCCGTGATGTCGCGCATGATGAGCAGAACCGCCGAATGGCCTTTGTGCATGAAGGACGATGCATGGATGTCGACATCGACCTCCGATCCGTCCAGCCTGATCACTTTTTCCTCGCTCTGCGGCACAGTCTCGCCGCGCTGGATGGAGGCAATGATTTCGCGCGCGTTTTCCTGGAAGTCGGGACCGATAAATTCAAATAGCGATTTGCCGATGACCTGGTCGGCATCACGGGCGCCGAGCAATGCGAGCGCAGCCCGGTTGACAAAGGTGCACGCGTCATCCTGCTGCACCAAGATCGCGTCGGGACATAATTCGACGACCATGCGGTACCGCTCCTCGGCTTCGCGCAATGCCGTTTCCGACCGCTTTGCGTCGGTGACGTCTTGTTCAGTGCCGAACATGCGCGTTACGCGGCCTTCGGCGTCCTGCAGTACAGAGCCGCGGGCGGCGACAGTCTTGACCTCGCCGGAAGGCAGGATGATGCGATGCTCGATATGAAACGGCTTGCCGGTCCTGCAACTCTCTTCGACGATAGCACGGACGGTGTTGAAGTCCTCATCCGGCATCAATGCGCGACAGCGGGCGGGTGACACGTCGAAGTCGTCTTTGCTGACACCATAGATGCGGTAAAGCTCGTCTGACCAGGTAAGGGTATTGGACACCAGGTCCCAGTTCCAGCTGCCGATCTGTGCAAGGCGTTGTGCGTCCGCCAGTTGCTGTTCGCGCGCGAAGAGTTGCTGCCCGATGTCCTTGCGTTGTTCGAGGTCCTTCATCAACGCGAGCGTGCGTTCCTCAACCGTGCGCTCCAGTTTGTCGCGCTCGGTTTTCAGCGTTCTCTCCGCTACGCCGCGTCGGGTGAGCAATCCGGCGATCGCAAGTCCGGCAAAGAGCGCAAGCGAGGTGGGCAGCCAGGACGGCCGGGCGCTTGCGGGCACCATCGCGAAATCGAGCGCGAGTCGGAATGCGAGGCAGTACAAGCCGGCCAGGATTGCGGCCTTGCTCCAATACGAGAAATTGCCACTGATCCGACGCGTCCTCACGCCACCATTCGCTCGCTTACGGTACTTCCTTCTCAACCACATGGATCGACCCTTCCATGAACACCAAGCGACGGCAAATTGGAAATGGTAGCGATCCAATATGCCGCTTCCGGTATGTGCTCTTTTGAAAACGCTCAAGGAAAGAGGGTGCCCCTGCACTCGTTCCCGGCAGCCACCGGCCGGTCATGCACGACCGGCCGGAAGCTTCCTATCATGGCGGGATTTCATGTCTTTATGATGACGAAAAGACAAGTGCGTTGACGACCGTCAAAGGAGTGGGATGACGGAATTATTTGAAGAGGGTTGTGTGTGGCGGGGCGTCACGCCTGTTCGAGGAAGCGCAACAATCCCTTTAATGCGTGGGCGATGGTTTGCTCCCGTACCGCGTGGCGGTCGCCCGAAAACACCAGGCGTTCCGTGTGGGTAACCGGGTGATGATCATGTGCGTGGCTGTCCATTGCCCATCCGAAGCACACGGTACCGACTGGTTTGCCGGGGACCGCACCTCCCGGGCCGGCAATGCCGGTCGTGGACAACGCTACATGGGCATTGCTGTTGGCGACTGCGCCTTCGGCCATGGCGCCGGCAACTTCCTCGCTCACAGTACCGTGCTGCGCAATCATCGCAGCGGAGACGTCGAGCAATTCGGTCTTGGATGCATTGGAGTAGGTGATGAAGCCGCAGTCGAACCAATCGGACGAACCTGCGATTTCGGTAATCGCCTGGCCGACGCCACCCCCGGTGCAGGATTCCGCCACAGCCAGCAGCAAGCCTTTTTCCTGCAGTGTGCGGCCGACACGCGCGGCCAGGTCGTTGATGTCTTCCATGTCGCTATTCCCTTTTGATTGTAGTTATGAAACGTCAACTGAATCCGGTGAAGCTTCGATGCGCAGACTAACTTTACCACCGGCGCGAGGGATTTTTGCAAGCTTCACAGCCTGACATGGAGATGTTGCAGCGCAATTGACGCCAGATCACGCGCTTCGTGATCTGGCTCAATTCAGGGGCGCCCGGCTCAGGCGCCCGCCGGTACTTTCGCGGAGGATTCGGTTTTCGCCTGCTGCGGCGCTGGCGCAGGTGCGCCATATCCGCCTCCGCCCGGTGTTTCGACGACGAACACGTCACCCGGGTTAACCTCGATGCTGGCGATGAAGCCCAACTGGTCGACCCGACCGTCAGCGCGGACGACGTAGTTCCTGCCGCATTCTCCCGGTTCTCCTCCGGCAGTGCCGAACGGCGGAACTATCCGGTTGTTCGACAGTATCGACGCGGTCATCTTCTCGAGGAAGCGGATTTTTCGGATCCCGCCGTTGCCACCATTCCATCGCCCGCGGCCACCTGAACCCGGATTGATCTCATAGCTTTCGAGCCGCACCGGGTAACGCCATTCCAGCACTTCGGGATCGGTCAGGCGCGAGTTGGTCATGTGCGTCTGTACCACATCGGTGCCGTTAAAGCCGTTGCCGGCGCCCGAGCCGCCCGAGATGGTTTCGTAATACTGATGGCGGTCGTTGCCGAAGGTGAAGTTGTTCATCGTGCCCGGTGCGGAAGCAAGTACGCCCAACGCGCCGTACAAGGCATTAGTGACGCAACTCGAGGTTTCGACGTTGCCCGACACGACCGCCGCCGGATAACTCGGATTGAGCATCGACCCTTCCGGAATGATCACGTTAAGCGGCTTCAGGCAACCCGCATTGAGCGGCATGTCGTTGTCCACCATCGTGCGAAACACATACAACACTGCCGCCATGCAGACTGCGCTCGGCGCATTGAAGTTGTTGTCCAACTGTGGCGAGGTGCCGGTGAAATCGATATCGGCGCATCGGCCAGCGCGGTCAACCCGTATCGCCACCTTGATGACGGCGCCATTGTCGAGCTTGTATTCGAAGCTGCTGTCCTTCAATGCCGTAATCACGCGACGCACCGCTTCCTCGGCGTTGTCCTGCACATGCTTCATGTAAGCGTGCACCACGTCGAGGCCGAAGTGATCGACCATCTTCAGCAGCTCTTCCACGCCCTTTTGATTGGCCGCGATCTGCGCCCTCAGGTCGGCGAGGTTCTGCGGAATGTTACGGGCCGGGTATTTTCCGGAAGAGAGCAGGGCGATGGTTTCCGCTTCGCGCAAGTGTCCACCACTGACCAGCTGGAAGTTGTTGATCAATACGCCTTCCTCTTCCACCACGGTGCTGTTTGCCGGCATCGAGCCGGGCGTGATTCCACCAATATCTGCATGATGGCCGCGCGAGCCGACGTAAAACAATACCTTGCTGCCGCCTCGCTCAAACACCGGCGTAATCACCGTCACGTCCGGCAGATGCGTACCGCCGTGGTACGGGTCGTTCAGCATGTAGACGTCGCCGCGACGCATGGTTGCCGAATTTTCACGAATGATGGTCTTGATACTTTCGCCCATCGAGCCGAGGTGCACCGGAATGTGGGGAGCGTTGGCGATCAGGTTGCCATCGGCATCGAACAGCGCACACGAAAAGTCGAGCCGTTCCTTGATGTTGACCGAGAACGCCGTGTTCTGCAGCCGCAGGCCCATCTGCTCGGCGATGCTCATGAACAGGTTGTTGAACACCTCCAGCATTACCGGATCGGCATTGGTGCCAATAGCTTTGGTTTGCGGGCGCGCGTGGACGCGGGTCAGGACAAGGTGATTGAGCCCGGTCACTTCGGCGATCCAGCCCGGCTCGACGACATTCGTCGAGTTCTGCTCGGCGATGATGGCAGGGCCATGGATGACATCGCCAGGGCGGATGTCTTCACGTCGATAGAGTGCGGTGTCGCGCCATTTGCCGCCAGAGAATAACTGCACGACTTCGGCAGCTTGCAGAGTCCCTTCGCGCGGTGACAGTTCATCGACATGCGGCGCGTCATGGTGCGCATGGCCGACCGCTTCCACCGAGATCGCCTCGACCACCAACTGCTTGTCCTGCATCAGGAAGGAATAACGTTTCCTGTATGCGGCTTCAAACTTTGCAATCATCTTGTCGACCGCAGTGAACGGCACGACGATGACGGAGTCGGTGCCGTCATACCGCAGATGCACGCGTTCCATCACGCGGATGCCGCCGTCGGCAACGCCTTGCGACTGCAGGTCCTGCCGCGCTTCCGCCGCGAGGGCATGCAGACCGGCTTGCAACGGCTCCATGACCGCCGGTACAAGCACCAGCTCCATCGCTTGCTCGCGCATCGCGGTCTGATCGGCCAGTCCCATCCCATAGGCGGATAACACACCGGCAAAAGGGTGGGCGAATACCCGTGTCATTCCGAGTGCGTCGGCAACCAGGCACGCATGCTGCCCGCCGGCTCCGCCAAATGTAGCGAGCGTATATTCCGTCACGTCATGGCCGCGTTGCACTGAAATGAACTTGATTGCATTGGCCATATTGCCGACTGCGATTTCGATAAATCCAGCCGCCACTTCTTCCGGAGTCCGGCGGTTGCCGGTGGCGCGATGAATCTCATCGGCCATTCCGGTGAATTCCTGCACGACGATATCGCGATCGAGCGTCTGGTCGGCGTGCGGGCCGAATACGGCCGGGAAGTATTTCGGCTGGATTTTCCCGAGCATCACGTTACAGTCGGTCACCGTCAGCTGACCGCCGCGCCTATAGCTGGCCGGACCCGGGTTGGCGCCGGCGCTATCCGGCCCGACGCGGTAACGAGTGCCGTCGAAGTGCAGGATCGAACCGCCGCCGGCGGCGACGGTGTGTATGCTCATCATCGGCGCGCGCATACGCACGCCCGCCATCTGGTTCTCGAATTCGCGCTCGAATTCTCCCGCGTAATGCGATACATCGGTAGATGTGCCGCCCATGTCGAAACCGATGACCTTATCGAATCCCGCGCTCTTGGCGGTCCGCGCCATGCCGACTATGCCCCCCGCCGGTCCGGACAGGATGGAATCCTTGCCCTGGAAGCGATGCGCATCAGTCAGCCCGCCATTGCTTTGCATGAACAACAGGCGTACGCCGCCCATTTCACTGTCAACCTGATTGACATAGCGGCGGAGGATCGGCGACAGATATGCATCGACGACGGTGGTATCGCCGCGCGACACAAGCTTCATCAATGGGCTGACCTTGCTGGAGATGGAGATCTGGGTAAAACCGATCTCGGCGGCGATGCGGCCGATGGCCTGTTCATGCTCCTTGTAGCGGTAGCCATGCATCAGCACAACCGCCACTGCACGGTACCCTTGCGCGTGGAGGGCGCGCAGGTCGCTCCGTACCCGTTCTTCGTCCAGTGGTTTGATGATCTCGCCCCGGGCGCCTATGCGCTCATCGACTTCCACCACCTTTTCGTAAAGCAGTTCGGGCAGGACGATGTGGCGGTCGAACAAGCGGGGCCGGTTCTGATAAGCGATGCGCAAGGCATCGCGAAAGCCCTTGGTAATCAGGAGTACAGTGGGATCGCCCTTGCGTTCAAGCAGGGCGTTAGTGGCGACCGTGGTGCCCATCTTTACTGCCTGCACGACTTCCGGCGTAATGGAATCGCCCGGCTTCAGCCCCAACAATCGCTTGATTCCTGATATGGCAGCGTCGCTATACTGCTCCGGGTTTTCCGAGAGCAATTTATGCGTGACCAGCTTGCCGTCAGGACGGCGCGCGACGATGTCCGTGAACGTTCCTCCACGGTCAATCCAGAATTCCCATCGCTTGTCGTGCGCGTCTTGTAGGGACGGTTTCATCGTGCCATGCTCCGGTCGAATCGGTCGCGCACAGGCAGTCTTGTTCTAGCGCAACAAATTCAACTGTGTAATGTACGCCCACTAATTTAGTAACCGACTATTGGTTAAGTGCAATATAATTCGTCGGCAGTTTATCGCCAAAAATGATTTATTACAAGAAAAAGCAGATGGGGTGAAAGCGGTAATAGAAAAGTACGACAGAAGTCGGGAACGAAAGGTTCGAGTAAGCAAACGGCTGTACGGTAGGCCAGCTCACACCAACTGGTTCATGGCTCCCGAGTCCGGCAACGGGCGGGGGATTGTAGTCACCATCCAAGGAAGGAACGTCTCGTTATGTACGCCAAAGCATTCAAGCGAATCCTGCAGGCCGGTCTCGCGTTGTCTTTCACCGTTTCCGCGTATGCACAACAGGAAATCAAGATAGGCGCAATTTACCCGCTCACCGGCGCCGCCGCATCGACCGGCGCAGAACTGAAAAATGCACTGGAACTGGCGGCCGATATCATCAACAACGGCGCCAAAGGCATTCCCAACCTGCCGTTCTCAGCCGGCGGCGGCTTGCCCAACCTGAAGGGCGCGAAGATCAAA
>JBBWZW010000034.1:0-4361 GCA_039649305.1 Burkholderiales bacterium | reverse complement strand
GCTCCGGCTTGACGATTCCGGCCAACGCTTCGAGGCGCGGGTCGGGCACTTCGACGATGCCGACGTTCGGCTCGATCGTGCAAAAAGGATAATTTTCCGCAGCGATACCCGCCTTTGTTAGCGCATTAAAAAGTGTGGATTTGCCGACGTTAGGCAGGCCGACGATGCCGCGTTTGAGACTCATGGTGTGTTACTTCACGTGAGAAAGAGACTAACCCGGTATTTTACCGTAGCGCAGGGTGGGGCCGGATTTAAAGCGGCTTGACGATGGACAGGTCAGGTTTTTCCACAAACTGCGCGAATGCGTCGCGCAACCGCTCGCCTTCGCTCATCGCCAGCTTCCAGTTCAGGATCCGGAAGTCGTGATTTGCGCCATAGTAGATGAAGTCGCTGCGATCCGGCAGTTTGCTGAGCGACAGCGAGCCGAGGAAGGTGCGCGACGGTGATACAAGAATGACATTGTCGAGCCAGCCGCGGCTTGCGCCGCTCCCGGCGCGGCGCCACGGCATTTGCTTGTCAAACCAGCCGGGCACGATGTGCCGGTTGAAGTGCGGGTAGAGCACCAGTCCGCCTTCAGGGTCGCCGGTTACGCGCGAATAGGGCAACGCGAGGTGGTAATCGATCAGGCCGCCATCCCAATAAGTACCGATCGGCGCGTGCGGGATACGGCGTACCGGTTCCATGATGAAAGGCAGCGTGCCGGAAGCCAGTAACGCAGCAGCGATGTTGTCGGGCGCGAGCGGCGCGAAATGCGTGTCGAAGGCATCGAACTTCGCTTTCAGCCAGAATGCCGGATCACGGCTGTCGCTGAACATGACCCGGGCAAAATGCTTTGCCAACTGCGTGCGCGAAACGAGGTTTCCCAATATTGCAGCGCCGAATCCGGCGGTCGCGGATATCCTGCGCTGGGGCGCTTGCAACAGCCTGCGGCCGCGCGACGTCAGTATGTGTAGTCGATAATGCGGATGGCTGGTGATTTCGGCCTCATGGCCGCCGATGAAATCGGCAAGCAATTTCTCACAGGACTGCGTGACGAACTCCGCGGTCGGCTTGTGCGGATAGCATTGCCGGCTATAGAAGTCGCATAGGCGTTCGAATGCTGCAACCGGGTCGGCATGGCAGGCCGCAGCCATACGCCACGCGCCTATGGACGCGCCGATCAATGAGCGTTCGCGTGGCGCGGAAGGTAGCCAGCTGCCAAACAGCCATTGATCCAGCCTCTGGAAAATCAGGCCCTTGGGTCCGCCCGCTGCGGCCGGGATGACTGCAATGTCTTTAGCGCGCAAGCCATGCTCGCGCATATGGGCCAGCGCTTGCGGGCCGGCGTGGATGGATAGTGCGCTCATCACTTCGATGAGGATTCCGGCTGCAGGAGAATAACGCCGGGACGCAACTGCTCTGCCGGAATCATCTTGTCGAAGGTCGCCCAAATGTAGGCCACCGCTCCGATGCAGATCAGGCATGAGAGGGCGCCCGACACGATGCAGGTCCAGCCGATCCTGGTCGCATCGCGCCCGCGTTTTACCTTGGTGTCTCGCCATACCCATGCGCCGGGCAGCGGACTCTGCCCGCAGCGGAGGATCCTGCGCCCGATCACGATCATCGCAATCGAGGGAAGGACAGCGAGCGCGGCGAAACCGGCAAAAAGGTATTTCAGGGTGGCGATCGATTGCGGGCTCGGATTTGTGGCGAGCGATGAATTGATAAAAGGCAGCACAAAAAACTGGAAGAGCGCGAGCACTGCGATGGCTACTGCAAACATTAACGACAACAGCAGCCGCCCGCGCCTTGTGGCACGTATGACTTCGAAAGGGGTTTCGACGGTCGTCATTTTGCCGCTGTATGCAGTTGCATCATCGCCGTCTCGAATTTTCCTTCGCAGAGCATAGGAATAACGTCGAGGCTTTTGGCTATTGCTTCATCGATCAACGGCTGCTCTTCCTTGCGGGGGCGATGCAGCACGAAGTCGACCACCTGCTGGTGCAGGTTCATCGTTCGCGGATGGCCGATACCGAGACGCAAACGCCAGTAGTCCTGGGTACCGAGTGCGGCGGTGATGTCTTTCAATCCGTTATGGCCGCCGGAAGAGCCGCCTTTCTTGATTTTCGCCACGCCCGGAGCAAGGTCGAGCTCGTCATGTACAACCAGGATTTCGTCGGGAGCTATCTTGTAAAAGCGCGCAAGGGCGCCGACCGACTGCCCGGAACGGTTCATATAGGTTTGCGGCTCGAGCAGCCAGACTTCCTGTCCGGCGATCGTCTTTTTAGCGGCGAGCGCGTTGAAGCGGGACTCGCGCGTCAATCCGCGGCCGGCCAGCGCATCGACCAGCCAGAAACCCGCGTTATGGCGCGTAAGTTCGTATTCCGGCCCCGGATTGCCGAGGCCGACGATAAGGCGTATGGGCATAATGTTGTTGTGTGTGTGTCTGACTGCCAAAACGAAGATACCGATTATCCCGGAAGTGCGCGACTCGCGTCCAATGTGGGTTGCATGCCGGATTTTTTTAGGGAAGGTCGATTGCACACCCAATAAAAAACCCGCCACAAGTGACGGGTTTTTCGATGCGGCAACCTCGGGAGGTTAGCCGCACGACGGTGTGAGCTTACTTCTTCTCAGCCGGCGGAGTTGCTTCAGCTGCCGCAGCTTCCTCGGCGGATACAGCGCCAGCCGGGATGCTCGCGGTTGCGATGGTCGGGTTTTCCTGGCCATGCAGCACCGGTGTAACACCGATCGGCAGTTTGATGTCGGACAGGTGCAGCGACTGGCCGACTTCCATGTTGGACAGGTCGACTTCGATGAACTCAGGCAGCGCGCTCGGGAAGCATGTGACGTCCAGTTCAGTCATCACGTGGCTGACGATGGCGCTGTTGAGCTTCACTGCAGGGGAGACTTCCGCGTTGACGAAGTGCAGCGGCACTTTGACGTGGATCTTCTGTTTTTCATCGACGCGCTGGAAGTCAACGTGCAGAACGAGCTGTTTGTATGCGTGCATCTGGAAATCGCGCAGCAGAACTTTCTCTACCTTGCCTTCGAGTTCCATGTCGAGGATCGACGAGTGGAAAGTCTCTTTCTTCAGCGCGTGGTACAGCGCGTTATGGTCGAGTGCGATGTTGACCGGTGCGCTGGTGCCACCGTAGATGATGCCCGGTGTCTGACCAGCATTGCGCAGGCGGCGGCTCGCTCCGGACCCCTGCTCACTGCGTGGGAATGCGATAACTTTCATTTTTAGCTCCAAAGATGCGGGGAATGCCCGCGGTATAAATCCCCCGCGACCAGGGGACCTTTAAAACCCTCGACCACAAGGGCGAGGGAGAAAACTTGATGACCCTTAATCCGCGAACAGCGACATCACCGAGTCACCCTTGGTGATGCGCTTGAATGTCTCGGCCAGTAATCCGGCGCAAGTCAGTTGGCGAATCTTGGGGCATGCCTTGGCGGCCGGCGACAGGGGAATCGTGTCGGTGACCACCAGTTCATCCAGCGGCGAATTGGTGATGCGCTCGATCGCCGGGCCGGACAGCACCGGGTGCGTACAATAAGCGATGACCTTTTTCGCGCCGCGCTCTTTCAGAACTTCAGCGGCCTTGGTCAGGGTGCCGGCGGTGTCGACCATGTCATCCATGATCACGCAGTTGCGGCCCTCGACTTCACCGATGATGTTCATCACTTCCGAAACGTTTGCTTTCGGACGGCGTTTATCGATGATCGCCAGGTCGCAGTTCAGGCGCTTTGCCAGGGCGCGCGCACGAACCACGCCGCCGACGTCCGGCGAGACCACCAGCAAATCGTCGTAGTCCTTGTGCACCAGGTCACCCAGCAGGATCGGTGATGCATAGATATTATCGACCGGAATGTCGAAGAAGCCCTGGATCTGGTCCGCGTGCAGATCCATGATCAGCACGCGTTCGACGCCAGCTTCCTGCAGCATGTTGGCAACCACTTTGGCCGAAATCGCAACACGCGCGGAACGCGGGCGGCGGTCTTGGCGGGCGTAACCGAAATAGGGGATCGCGGCGGTGATGCGGCCGGCCGATGCGCGTTTCAACGCATCGACCATCAGCATGATTTCCATAAGGTTGTCGTTTGTCGGCGCGCAGGTCGACTGCAGTACGAAGACATCCTTGCCGCGCACGTTCTCATTGATCTCGACCATGACTTCCCCGTCGGAGAACTTGGACACAACAGCTTTGCCGAGGGGAATGCCGAGTTGCTTGGCAACCCCGGCGGCTAACTCTGGATTTGCGTTGCCGGTAAAAACCATCAGGTTCTCAAGCGCCATGGGATACCTAAATGCAATGGTTAAAAGGTTGAAAAGCCGCCAATACTCGACTAGGTTGTCTCGTATTGGCGGCTTATTGGGT
>JBBWZW010000381.1:0-4050 GCA_039649305.1 Burkholderiales bacterium | reverse complement strand
CGCCTGGTACAGTCAGGCTGAAACCGCTCTAGCGGGCGCGTTGCTGCGTTGCTCGTCGTCGCCATAGCTCGCTATGACTCCTCCTCACGCCTTCCACCGCATCCCGCGACGGCCGCCAAATTGCCCAACTTATTCCTGCGCGGCGCCTAACGCTCGAGCAGTTGTTCGAGGGTTTCAGGTGCGGCAGAGATCGGCCAACAGCCGCCATTGCAATTCCAATCGCAAAGCGGACATTCAACTTCGCACGTTTCATAGCGATGCATGTGGGCGTGTCCGTCTTTCACAGAGTTTTAGGTTATGCAATGGCACCGTCATTAATCTCGTGACGACCTTGTCACACTGGTATACAGTCTTGCTCTAAAGAAACTAAAAGCATCGTAGTGAAACGCCTAACCGCGAGGTACGGATCAGGAAAGCAGCTTCGTGGGAACCTTCAAAGACATCGCGCATTGGCGCACCCGGGTGTTTTCGTCCTTGCTCTCCGTTATGGCGATGCTGGGAACGTTCGCGGCCGTACCCAGTATGGCGCTGGCCTCGATCGAGGGCTTGTGGGCGGTCGTCGCCATGGACGCGGTAACGCTGACATCGCTGCTCGCGCTCTGGCACTTCAAGCGCGTGCCGTACCGGATACGGGTGCTGGGTTTCCTCGCGATCCTGTACCTCATCGGCATTGGCCTGATGCTGACCATCGGCCCAGTCAGCCAGATCTACCTGATCGCCCCGCCGGTGCTCGCGGTGGTGTTGTTGGGCATCTGGCCGGCGCTTGCCGCGCTGGGCGTCAGCGCGCTAGCCATCCTCGGTCTCGGCCTGACGGGCCACGCCAAGCTGTACGTGACCGGAATGCCCGAATATGAGCTGCTTCCGTCGCTGATTGTCACGCTGAACTATTTGTGCATCGGCATCCTCATCACAACGACCTGCGGGTCCCTCCTGAAGTTACTGGCGCGCTCGCTCGACGAACTGCGCACTTTCGCCGACTCGCTCGAACAACGACAGGACGAATTACAGGCGCTGAACGCAGAGTTACGTCTGACCGCAGCGGCGGTGGCGCGCCTGAACGACATGGTCCTGATCGCAAAAGTGGTGGACACCCCCGGGGCCGAGCAACCGATCATCTTCGCTAACGATGCCTTCCTGCGCCGTACCGGGTACGAACGCAGGGACGTGATCGGCCGCAGCATGCGCCTGCTGCACGGGGAGGACACCGATCCGGCCGAGGTCGGGCGGGTCACGGCGGCTATGGCGCGCATTGAGACGGTGAAGGTGGAGCTGGTGAATTACACCAAGTCGGGCGAGCCGTACTGGGTCGAGATGGAAATGGTGCCGTTCACCGATGAGGGCGGCAGGAATACGCACTGGGTGGTGGTGGGGCGCGACATCACGGAGCGCAAGAAATCGGCCAAGGACATCCATCGCCTCGCGTTCTTCGACGTACTGACCGGCCTGCCCAACCGCCGTCTGCTGATGGACCGCCTCGCCGCATTGCTCGCACGCGCCCACGCAGGCGACGGCTTCGGCGCGGTGCTGTTCATCGACCTTGATCATTTCAAGTTCGTCAACGACGCGCGCGGCCATGCGACTGGCGACGCAATGCTCAAGAGTGCGGCGCAGCGCCTGTCACGTCTGATGCGCAAGGGCGAGACTGTGGCCCGGCTCGGCGGCGACGAGTTCGTCGTACTGCTGGCGCAACTGGGGCCCGACATCGAGAGCGCCACCGGGGCCGCGCTGACAGTCGCCGAGAAAATCCGCGGTGCACTGCTCCAGGACTTCGAGATCGAGGGCCAATCCTATAACTCATCGGCAAGCATAGGCGTCGCGCTGCTGCCCAAGGCCGGCCAAACCGCGCACGACCTGTTGCGCGAGGCTGACACGGCGATGTACCGCGCCAAGTCCGGGGGGCGCAACGGCGTGGCATTCTTCGAGGCGACGATGCAGGCCGAGGTCGAACGCCGGTTGACGCTCGAGCGCGAGCTGGCCGCCGCGCTCGAGCGCGGCGAGCTGGCCATGCACCTGCAATTGCAGGTTGACCGCGATGAACTGCCGGTCGGTGCCGAGCTGCTGATGCGCTGGCGCCGCGCCGACGGAACCATGGTGCCGCCGGACGTGTTTATTCCGCTTGCCGAAGCGACCGGCCTGATCCTGCCGCTCGGCTACTGGGCCTTGCGCCAGGCCTGCCTGGCCTGGCTGCGGCTGGCGGAGGCCGGCCATCCGCTGCCGCTGTCGGTCAATGTCAGCCCGTCCCAGTTCCGCCAGCCCGACTTCGTCGCGCAAGTGCGCGCAGTGCTCGCCGAAACCGGCGCTCCGGCAAGCGAGCTGATCTTCGAGGTTACCGAGGGCCTGCTGATCGACAATCTCGAGGACACCGTCGCCCGCATGCATGAACTGGCCGCGCTGGGCATACGCTTCTCGATCGACGACTTCGGCACCGGCTATTCGAACCTGGCTTACCTGAAGCGGATGCCGCTGTACGAACTCAAGATCGACAAGAGCTTCATCGGCGATACGCCGGGAGACGCCAACGGGACCGCCATTGTCCAGTCGATCCTGGCGATGGCCGGCCACCTCGGGTTGCGTGTGGTGGCGGAAGGTGTGGAGACTCGCGCGCAGGCGGCGTTCCTGTCGGCCAATGGCAGCTCCGGAATGCAGGGGTACCTGTTCGCGCGACCGATGCCGCTGGCGGACATCATCGCGCTGCTCGTTGCGCGGCCGGATACGCTGCGGTAGTAGGCCCAACTTAAATTAGTATCATTTTGGCGGTCGTCGCGGGATGCAATGCCAGGGGGTCGCCTGGCTAGGTGCGCCCGACACACCGCGCCAAAACCATGTATTCAACGCTTGACGAACCGGCGCGCGAACCGGAACATCTGCCGGTCAAATTTGAAGGAGGAAGAACCGAGTGACGCAGCAAACCGAATCGAATAAAGAAAATCCTCATCAATTCCGATACCCGCGCGTATTAAGTATCGCGGGTTCAGACAGTGGTGGAGGCGCAGGCATCCAGGCCGACCTGAAAACTTTCTCCGCACTGGGCTGCTTCGGCATGACGGCGATCACGGCGATCACCGCGCAAAATACCTGCGGCGTCAACGCGATTCATGCTGTACCCGCCGACATCCTGGCCGCGCAGATCGACGCTGTCGTCACCGATATCGGCATCGATGGGGTCAAGATCGGAATGCTGCATGATCCGGATGTGGTGAATGTCGTGGCGCAAGCGATCAAGCGCTACAAGTGGGAACGGGTCGTACTGGATCCGGTGATGGTGGCTGCTGGCGGTGATCGGCTGATTGCCGAGGAAACCGTCGCGGTGCTCGTAAGGGAGCTGTTTCCGCTGGTGACGGTCATTACGCCCAATCTCGACGAGGCGGCACTGTTACTGGGACGCTCATTGCAAGCCGAAAGCGAACTGGCCGCTGCCGCAGAAGAGCTGATGAAGTCGGGCGCACAGGCAGTGCTGCTGAAGGGTGGCCATCTTCCCGGCGAAGAAGTGGTGGATCTGCTGCTGCAGAGAGACGGTGCAATGGTGCGTATGTCCAATCCGCGTATACATACCCGCAATACCCACGGAACGGGATGCACGCTTTCTTCGGCGATCGCCTGCTATCTGGCCCTCGGACATGAACTTGCCGAGTCGGTAAGGCTGGCACACAGCTATATCCATCTAGCGATTGCGCACGGGGCCAATGTACAAACGGGCCACGGTCACGGGCCTTTGAATCATGCCCATGCACCGCAGCCCATGCAAAAACTTCCGTTGGCACCCGCTTAATGCGGGTCCTTGGTAACGATATAGATTGATCCGTCAAGCGGTCGGATTTCTTCATTAGTTAGCCCTTTCGGAAACCTCAAAGCAGACGTTCGTCTACTGACTGCCTTATGGGACGGTCGCCCGGGAACGATCACCTTTTCTCTTCGGTCAGCGTTTTAATAGTTTTCTCGAGCGCGCGGACCTTCTCGCGCATCGAGGAGAGGTTGCGCACGATCGCGGCGCTGCGCTCCCATTCGGCGTTCTTGGCTACCGGGTAGAAGCCGGTGTAGCGGCCCGGCTCA
>JBBWZW010000331.1:0-21802 GCA_039649305.1 Burkholderiales bacterium | reverse complement strand
GCCGCTTCCTTCGCGATCATCGGCGTGGGCGGATTCCTCGGACTCGGCGAACGTCGCGTGGCGATACCATTCCAGCAGCTCAAGTTGCAAGGCAACCAGTTGGTGCTGCCAGGGGCGACAAAAGAGGCCTTGAAAGCACTGCCTGAATTCAAGTATGCCCCTCGCAAATAGGCATCATTCGGTTGATCAGGCGGTGAGCAATCATCCGATATAAAGCTTGTTCGAATCTTGGCTTGAAATTACGGCATCGGCGCCCAAGTCATCTACCTCGTTTCCGAAGTTTCCCGCTTTGGACCCAGCCTGAGAGACTACGCCGATGGCAAGCATGCTGATGTCGCACAAGACCGCCCGACCCGAGCAGGCGCAGGGCTTTAAGCGCATGTTCGCGCCGGGCCGGGTGACGATCGGGGTGTTCTTTCCGATCGAAGCATTCGAAGGCGATCAGCCGACCATGCGCAATCAGGAACACCTGGCGCAGCGGGCTGAAGAACTCGGTTTCGCGGCACTCTGGTTTCGCGATGTGCCGCTGCGCGATCCCACCTTCGGCGACGTCGGCCAGGTCTACGACCCGTGGGTGTACATGGGTTGGATAGGCGCGCAGACACGAGAGATTGCGCTTGCCACCGGGTCACTGGTCATCACCCTGCGCCATCCGCTGCATACCGCCAAGGCGATGGCATCGATCGATCAGCTTACGGGCGCACGGCTGGTGCTCGGCATTGCGTCCGGTGACCGGCCGGTGGAGTTTCCTGCGTTCGGCGTTGACTTCGAGCAGCGCTCAGCCCTCTTCCGCGAAAGCCTGCGCGTCATCCGCATCGTGCTCTATAACGAATTTCCCCAGCTGGAGTCGCCCTACGGAACGATGTATGGCAGCGCCGACCTGATACCGAAACCGACAGGCAGGATACCGATGCTGGTCACAGGACACAGCGGCCAGCGCCTTGACTGGATCGCCGGACATGCCGATGGCTGGATCACTTATCCGCGTGGCATCGAACGGCAGGCCGAGGTCGTCAGGCACTGGCGTGCGGCAGTGGAAACGGCGACGCCGGGCGCATTCAAGCCGTTCGTCCAGTCGTTCTACGTCGATCTCGCCGACGATCCCGACGCCCCGCCGGTGGCTATCCATCTCGGTTTTCGTGGCGGCCGGCACATCATCTTCCGCATCCTCGATACGCTGCGCGTGATCGGCGTGAATCACGTGATCCTCAATCTGAAGTACGGCAAGCGCGATGCCGCGGAGGTGCTGGAAGAGATCGGCGAGGAAATCCTGCCGCAACTGGAAGCCAGTTCACAAAACGCAACGCCATAGACGCGCATAGGCACGCATGGAGCACATCGATGACCAGCCCGACGAGTAATCCGCCAACACCCAAGGCGACCATGCGTGCCTGGGGCATCAACGGCTACGGGCAGCCGATGGAATTGATGGACCTCCCGATCCCCACCCCCGGACCAAGCGATGTACTGATCGCAATGCAGGGCGCCGAGGTGGGCGACTGGGATGAGCTGGTGCGACGCGGCAAGTGGCGGGTTGAAGGCGCGTTTCCACTGGCGCTGGGGCTGGCGGGTTCCGGCATCGTGGTCGCCGTCGGCGTCGATGTCAGGGGCTACGCCGAGGGCGATTCCGTCTATGCCTGCAACTATCCGCTCTACGAAAACGGCGCCTGGGCCGAGTACATGCTGGTGCCGCTGCCCTTCGTCGCCGCTCCGCCGACCGGACTCGACCTGAAACGCGCCGGCGCGCTGCCGATCGCGGCCCTGACCGCACATGAGACGCTGGTCGACCTGCTACAGGTGCAGCGCAACGACGTCGTACTGATTACTGCGGCCGCAGGCGGTGTCGGCCACCTGGCGGTACAAATTGCGAGATACCTCGGCGCCCGTGTAATTGGCACCGCCAGTTTGCGCAATCATGATTTCGTCCGTGCCCTGGGTGCCGAAACGGTGATCGACTATACGACGGAAGACGTGGTCAATGCGATCCGCGCGAAGTATCCGGGCGGTGTCGACAAGGCCCTGAACGGCGTGTCGGGCGAGCACGCGAACGAGATCGTGGACGCGATGCGGATCGGCGGCCACATCGTTGACCTGCCACGCGCCATATCGGTAAAGCGGCCCGGTGTCGAAGTCGATTCCGACTTCATGGTGCACGGCGACGGCGCGCGGCTCAGGTTGCTTTCACGGATGATCGACGACCTGCCGATACGCGTGGAGATTCATGACATTGTTCCGTTCGACCGGGCGCCCGACGCGCTGAACGAGGTACTCGGCAAACACGTGCGCGGCAAAGTTGCGCTCGGGATCATTTAGCCCGCCTATCTCCTTTTCCTTTGAAAGAATCCAGCCATGACAACTACCGGCCCCTCCAATGTCAAGATGCGCGCCTGGGCGATCGGCGATTACGGCCAGGCACCACAAATCATCGAACTTCCCCTCCCGCGACCGGGTCCCGGCGACGTGCTGATCCGCATGCACGGCGCCGAAGTCGGCGAATGGGATGAACGGGTGCGCAAGGGCGAATGGAAAATGGAGCGGCCGTTTCCACTGGTCCTCGGTCTGGCCGGCGCCGGCACCGTCACCTCCGTCGGCAAGGACGTGACCGTGTTCAATGAAGACGATCCAGCCTGGGCGTACAACTATCCGCTCTATGACAACGGGGCATGGGCCGAGTATATGCTGGTACCCGAGACATATGCCGCACCTCCGCCTCCGGTCCTCGACCTGACACGGGCGGGAGCGGTGCCGGCAGCGGCCATGACCGTCCATGAAATCATGGTGGACGTACTCGACGTGCGCAAGGATGAAGTGGTGCTGATTACCGGCGCACACACCGGCATCGGCCATCTCGCGGTACAACTCGCGCAACACATGGAGGCGCGCGTCATCGCCATCACCAATCGTTACAACGTCGAATTCGTGGTGGCGCTCGGCGCCGATACGGTGATGGACCGCATCCAGCGCGACTTGCTGAAAGGGATACACACCGAGTATCCGAAAGGCGCGAACAAGGCCCTGAACCTGGTCGACGACGAGGCCGCCAATGAATTGATCTGGGCCATGGCCGGCGGCGGACACATGGTGGACCTGCCCGGGGTGATTACCGCGCAGCGTCCCGACGTGCGCGTCGATAGCGGCCACATAGCGCGCGGCGACGGCGCGCGGCTCAACCTGATCTCCGACCTGATCGACGGCGGCATTTTGCGAGTGGAAATTGAAGCGGTCAACATCCTGCCATTCGATCAGGCGCCCCACGCGCTGGACCGGGTCCTGACCGGACAGATACCCGGCAAGGTTGCACTGAAGATCAGGTGACATCAGTTGATGTAGCGAAAGGAATGCAGCGATGGCTACCACTCCGAAATCCATGCGCGCCTGGGCCATCGATGGCTATGGCGAACCGCTGAAGCTGATGAACCTTCCCATGCCTGAACCGGGACCGCACGATATCGTGATCAAAATGCGCGGCGCCGAAGTGGGCGACTGGGACGAGCTGGTGCGCACCGGCGTATGGGACATGGAGCGCCCGTTTCCGCTGGTGCTCGGCCTGGCCGGCGCCGGCATAGTCGCCGCGGTCGGTGCGGATGTCCGCGGCTTTGCCGAAACCGACCCCGTCTATGTCTACAGCTATCCGCTGTATGACAACGGCGCGTGGGCCGAATACATGATGGTTCCGGAAACCTACCCGGCGCCTGCGCCGAAAAACCTCGACCTGGTACGCGCCGGTTCACTGCCGATAGTCGGCCTTACGGCGCATGAAACCCTGGTCGACATCCTTCAGGTCAAGCCAGATGAAAGCGTGCTGATCACTGCGGCCGCCGGCGGTGTCGGCCATCTCGCGGTGCAGATTGCATCGCGCATCGGAGCGCATGTGGTTGCGACGGCCAGCCGGCATAGCCACGACTTCGTCTCTTCGCTCGGCGCCGAGACGGTGATCGACTACCACGAAGTGGACGATGTGGCGAAGGCCATCCGCCAGGTGTATCCGAACGGCGTCGACAAGGCACTCAATGGTATTGCAAGCGAAGAAGCCAACGAGTACGTGTGGGCACTGCGCGACGGCGGAAAGATGGTGGACCTCCCCGGCGCGGTGACGATCGACCGGCCGCGGGTCGAGATCATCCCGGACTACGTGGTGCGCGCTGACGCCGCCCGCCTGAAAGTACTCGCCGGCATGATCGACGGCGGAACGCTTGAGTTGAAGATCCACGACACGGTTGAATTCGAGCGTGCGCCGGTGGCGCTCGACATGGTGCTGACCAGGCATGTGCACGGCAAGGTTGCGCTCGAAATCAAGTAAACCCTTTTGGAGTCACATCATGGAAGTAGCCTCCCCACCCGCCGAGCAGAAGACCGGCAAGCCGCTCTCGCCGTCCGCGGAAAAACTCTTTCAGCCCATCAAGCTGGGACCCTACGATCTGCGCCACCGGATTGTGATGGCGCCGTTGACGCGTTCGCGCGCCGGCCCTGGCAACGTCCCTACTCCGCTGATGGCAGCGTATTATGCGCAACGCGCCTCGGCGGCACTGATCATCAGTGAAGCCACGCAGGTGTCGATGCAGGGACAAGGCTATGCGTGGACGCCCGGCATACACACCCGCGAACAAGTTGACGGCTGGCGGATGGTCACGGCAGCGGTGCATGCCTCCGGTGGATTGATTTTCCTGCAGCTATGGCACGTCGGCCGCATTTCCCATCCCGCGCTGCAACCCGACAACATGCTTCCGGTCGCGCCCTCCGCCATCAAAGCCGACGCCATGGCGTTCATTGAAAATGATGAGGACCAAGGGGAAAATGTCCCCTGCATCAAGCCACGTGCGCTCGATAACGAGGAGATGCCCTACATCGTCCGCCAGTATGAGCGCGGCGCCAAGAATGCCATCAGGGCCGGATTCGACGGCATTGAAGTGCATGGCGCAAACGGCTACCTGATCGACCAGTTCATCGAGACCACGAGCAACCGGCGCAGCGACAATTACGGCGGATCGGTCGAGAACCGTTCGCGCCTGCTGATGCAAGTGATCGAAGTCGTCAGCGGCATCTTCGGCCCGGAGCGTGTCGGCGTGAGACTGTCACCCATGGGAACGTTCAACGATATGGGTGACGAGCATCCGGAACTCACCTTCGGTCATATCGCGGAAAAACTGAATGACTTCAAGCTGGCCTACCTGCATGTCATCAATCCTGCCGCCGCCGCGCTCGAGAAGCGGGTGCCGCCGCCACCGCAGGCAATGAAGATGGTCGACATCATGCGCAACAAATACCGCGGGCTGCTGATGCTCGCCGGCGGCTTTGACCACGACACCGCTGAGGAATGGCTCGAGCAGGGCAAGGCGGACCTGATCGCCTTCGGCCGCAAGTTCCTCGCCAATCCCGACCTGCCGGAGCGCTTCCGCGAACGTGCGCCGCTGAACCCGGACGATCCGTCGACGTATTATGGTGGCGGCGCCAAAGGCTATACCGACTACCCGACGCTGAAGCAGCTGCGCGGCCAGGCACCAAAGCCGGTGGTGGACGAGAGCTGGCGATGACATCCATCCTGTCAAGGAGCAACTCATGCGCATGACGAAACTTCCTTCCGGCGACAAGGTCCGGGTGCTCAGCCAGGGCACCTGGCACATGGGCGAAAACCCGAAACACCGACCCTATGAAATCGCCGCCCTGCTCGAGGGCATCAAGCTTGAAATGATTTAAACGAAGGAGCAACACCATGGAACTGATGGCTATACCGAAATTTGAAAAATTGTTTCGTGAAGCAGCGAGCCTCGATGTGGACAAGGAAGACCTCAGGCGGCTCGACGATTTCTTCAACCACGAAATTGAGGATCTGCTGATTCGTGGCGTCGCCACGGCGAAGGCGAATTCCCGCGACGTGATCCTGCCGTGCGATTTGCCGATCACCAAGGGCCTGCAGGAAAACATTCACATCTTCCAGGTGCTTAACCAGGATCTCCAGCTCACTCCGATACTGGATCAGCTGACCAAACTGCCCGTGCTCGAGATGGACTACGCGGACGATACTCGCGCAATGCTGCCGGAAATCGCGGGCGGGCTCAGCGTGGCGCTTGCGCACAGCATCAAAATCATAGACCCTGACGCGAAAAATCCATTGGCGACCGAGCACTGGGAAAAGGCGTTCAAGCTGTTTGACCAGATCATGTAGCAGCGCTGAATTCGGTAGAAGCAGGTTGGGATGCAAATCCCAACCTGCTTCTACCTGTTAACGCAGCCACCCCCTGCGAGTCAGCTCGCCCGACACCAGCTCAGCCAACAGCTGATGGCCGTAAGGCGTCGGATGCACCGTGTCCGCGAACTGATATCGGTCGATCACGCCGGGGACCACATTGGCACGGGTGCATATCAGCGCGGACTCCAGCGGATTGGCCGCGGGGGAAAGGTCGCATGCCGGCGACATGACGTTGGTCAAACCGTATTGCGCAGGATGGTCGCTCTGCTCCCGGGCGCGAGCCCAGGCGTCCACATACAATATCTCCGGCCGGTCCTCCACGCCCTGCCGCAGCGCAGCGTTGAAGGTCCGCCCCATCACTTGGATCAGCTCCCGCTGTATCTCAGCCTGCGCCTGTCCGAACGGCGTTGTGCTTACATCGGGTACGTTCACCACGATCACATGCGTTGCGCCTGCCGAGATGAGCGACCTGATTTGCACGGCGAGCTCAACACCAGCCTTTGCCATCGCGCCGACGGCGTCGAGCGGGTCCTCTCCCCGTGCTACGTCAAGCAACTGCATCAGCAGGTCATTAGCGCCGGCCATCACGAACACCGCTTCACTGCCATTGAAGGTCCCGCCGTGGCTGGCAAGGTGGTTTTGAATCTGCGTAGCAACCGGCACGGTCAGCTCGCCGATCACCGCGTTCCCGCCCCCCAGCGCCCGATTGCCGGGCCCTACGGGATTCGTCACACGCGCACCACCTTGCGCATAAGCGGTACATGCGGTGACATTGGTCACTGGTGCGGAGTACCCCTGGGCCGGATCGCCCTCCAGCCCGGTTTGCGCCGCGCACGGCGCGCTGACACCCATCCGCGCGGCAATCAATTCGATCCAGATCTTTGCATCCGGTGAATTCACCGTGAACTTGCCCCCGCCTTGCGACTTGACGGAGCCTACCGAGTAGGTGCCGACATCGCTCAGGCTGTCGCCGAATGACACGAGGGATGTGAAGCCGGGGTTCGGAGGGGGAATTCGGGGGTTGCCGTCACCGCCGCAACTGGAGAGGATGGCCGCCGCAACAAACGCTGCGGCAAGTTTGATGAGATGCATGGCGCCTCTCCGATTGGCGGGGTACTCGGGTTAGGAGAGGCTATGCGTGCGGCGGTTCGGAGCGGTGATCGCTGGTGTGAGGAGGCGCAAATGAGTTGCAGGGTGGAGATGGAATGCCTGCATGTTTTTAACCATCCGGCCTTCCCGGCGTGGCATTGAAGCCAGCTGTCGTAGGGCCGGTCGCGACCCGCCGGATGTTTGCATTGCATTTCGCCTGGCGAGTGTTTTTCAACATCCGGTGTGCACTGCGGATTGAACCTTACCGCTTCCCAAGTACTAATTCCACCTGCTATTCGCCCCAAGGCTATAGCGCCCGCCGCCGAGGAACACCAGCGCGATTGCTGTCATCAGGAACATGCCTTGCAGCTCGAGTGCCCAGCCGCCGTTTTTTGTCAGCTCGAACAGTTGCGAAGTATGTGCAATCCAGACGGCGACGACCATGTTGATTGCGATGATGCCGGCGGAAATGCGGGTCCAGAAACCGAGTATCAGCAGCACCGGCGCAATCACTTCGCCGATGTAGACCAGGTAACCCAATTCCGCAGGCAAGCCCAGCTTGGCTACGGAGGATGTGATGGAGCTTACGCCGCCCGTGATTTTTGCAATGCCGTGCAACAGGATGAGGATACCCAAGGTGACGCGAAGTATGAGTTTGCCGAGGTCGCTGCCGTTCATGTTTTCTTCCTTATGATAAGTGGCTTGCAAGGGGAAATGCCCGCGACAGTTTACACATAAATGCAACTACTGCGCAGCGGCACACCGTATTCCGGGCGCTATGTCATCCGCAGTCCGACATGGAAACTTCCCGTGTATCCCTGGCCGCTTTCAGCCAGTTGCAATAGCAGCTGGTCGCCCCCGCTGCGGTACAGGCCGTCGCGCTCATTTCGCGTCCTGCGCCCTCCCCGTTCGGCGTACGGCTTGCGGGTATGGGCGCGATCAGTCAGGCCCTCATCGAAATAAAGCTGCGACGTGAATTCATGCGCCCTGGTGCGGACCTTGAAATGGATGTGCACGGCCCGGCCCGGATACCAGCCCGGATAAATGGTGGTGAATCGCACGTTGCCATCCGCACCGGTGGTTTGATAGCCGCGCAAGAATTTCCTGCCCGAAGTCGCTCCACCCGAATCCGAGTAGGCGCCCATGGCGTCGCAGTGCCAGACATCCACGACTGCGCCGGCAACCGGCTTGCAACCGTCCTTTCCGATGGAGGAGATCGCGAGGACCAGCGTCAACGGCACGCCCGCACTGATTGAACCATCCACCGGATCGGCGCGTATATCGGAACGGGCAAGGCGCTCGTCCACAAAAAACGGTCCTTCGGTTTGCTCCGGCGTCGCGACGCACGACAACGCGGGTCGGGATTGGGCAAAGGATGAACCCGCAAGCACTGTCGCACCGGCCGCGCCGAGCAGACCCAGCATTTCACGCCGGCTGAGGACCCGGCCCTGGAAATCATCGTTGGTCATGTCACACTCCTTGCAAATCAACGCCGATCACTCCAGCGCCGCATACACCAGGTTGCGAAACATCTGCCGATAATGCGCGCGCTGTTCCGGCGCCTGCATCAGGAAAATCGCCAGCAGCTTTTCCTGGGGGTCGATCCAGAAATAGGTGCCGGCTACGCCACTCCACGTGAAGTCGCCGACAGTGCCGGGGATGACCGCATCACCGGCCGAGGTACGCACCCCGAAGCCGAGACCAAAGCCGTAACCCGGGCCCGGCAGGTAGTTTGATCCGGTCTTCGCCAGCGGCAGCTCGCCCAGATGGTCGCTCGCCATGTAACGCAGTGTTTTGCGCGACAGGATACGTACGCCGTCGAGTTCGCCTTCGTTCAACAGCATCTGCGCAAAACGCAGGTAGTCGCGCACGGTGGAAACCATGCCGCCGCCGCCCGACAAAAAGTTGGGGTTGTTCTGCGGTTGGGTCAATTGCACTTTGGCGCCGGTCACCGGGTCAACCGCAAACGGCTCGGCGATCCGATGGACATTCTTCGGCTCGACCGCGAATCCGCTTTCCAGCATGCCCAGAGGCCGGAGTATGCTTTCCGCCAGTACCGCGCCCAGCGTCTTGCCGCATACCCGCTCCAACAGTACGCCGAGCACGTCGGTCGAATGACTGTATTCCCAGATGGTGCCGGGCTGGCATGCGAGAGGCGCCTGGGCCAGGATGCTGATGTATTCGTCGCTGGTCGCCTTCAGGCTGCCCACACCCAGCTCGCGGTATTTCGTCTTGACGAGCGATTCGCCAAAGATCCCGTAGGTGAAGCCCGAGGTATGGCGAAGCAGGTCATGCACGGTGATCGGCTGTCTCGCCGGGACCAGCTGCAGCGTAGTCTTGCCAGCGCTGTCGGTGGTTTCGACGCCGACTTTCAGCGAGCCCAGCTCCGGCAGGTATTTGGATATCGGGTCACTCAGCAGCAGCCTGCCCGCTTCCACCAGCATCATCGTCGCCACCGAAACTATCGGCTTGGTCATCGAATAAATGCGGAAGATGGCGTCGAGCGCCATAGCCCTGCCGCTGACCGGGTCTTGCCGGCCAAGCGCCTGCTCGTAGGCGACCTTGCCGTTGCGCGCGATCAGCATGACCGCGCCGGGTATGCGCCCGGCGTCGATGTCGGACTGTATGCGTGTTGTGATTGCTTCGAGCCGGGCTTCTGAAAAGCCGGCGGGTCCACCGGGAATGTCGCGCATAATCAGGGATCAAAGGTCAGGATCAGATATACGGCGGGCAACTCGTGCCCGCCCCGCAATTCAGGCAAGCATAGCATGGCCGCCGGACCCCTGATTCCTGTCCTCTGAGCTCTGTCACCCCATACGAAATACGCTGGCCGCTTTGGCCAGCTTGCCGGCCTCGAACCTGCATTTCTACCAGGGCCGGCATTTGCAGCAGGAGTGGATCAATTCAGGAGGCCATTCTCAAACGCATACCGCGTCAGCTCGGCATTACACCTCATCCCCATCTTCTCGAGTATGCGGGCCCGGTAAGTGGTCACCGTACTCGGGCTGAGATGCAACTTCCCCGCAATCCGGACCAGGCTCTCGCCGACAGCCACCAGCCGCAACACTTCCAGCTCGCGGTCCGACAGCACCTCGTGCGAGCCGAGGGCGCCGCCCTGGATCATGCCCGCCAGTTTATCCGCCATCGCCGGGCTGACATACTTGCCCCCGGCCGCCACCTTCCTCACCGCCGCCACCGCCATCGCCGCCGTGCAGCTCTTGGTCAGGTAGCCTGCGGCGCCATGCTTTAATGCGCGCATCCCGTAAATCTCTTCGGAGTACATGCTGAGCATCAGCGTGCGCAGCTTCGGTCGCTCTTCACGGAACGTCCTGAGCAGGTCGAGCCCGCTTTTATCGGGCAGGTTGATATCGACCAGCGCGACATCGAAATGCTGCTCCGCCGATAGCCGCATGGCCTGCTGCGCCGTCTCGGCTTCTCCGGCGACTTCAATATCGGCGGCACTGCTGAGCATCAGCCGCATGCCGTCGCGTACCACCGCATGATCGTCCACCAGCAATACGCGGATCGGGCTAGCGCACATAAGCTTCTTCCAATGGCATGCGCAGGACCACGGTCGTGCCCTGTCCGACGATACCGTTAATACTCAGATCGCCGCCGAAGAAACGCGCGCGTTCGTACATGCCTTCTATGCCCCACGACTCCCGGTTGAGCAGGCTTTGCGGCTCCACCCCGATGCCATCGTCTTTCACTTCTATCGTCACGCAACCGCCTTCGCTGGCGACGACTATCGCCACGCGCGATGCCTTCGCATGCCGCACGACATTGGTCAGCGTCTCCTGGACGATGCGGAACAGCGCAATGCTGCGTTGCCCATCGACGTCGACGAGTTCAGTTTTCTCATCGATCAGCATGCTGCAGGTCAGGCCGGTGCGTTCCTCGATCTGGCCTGCGTGCCACTCCAGCGCAGCCCACAATCCCAACTGATCCAGCACGCTCGGCCGCAGGTCGGTAATCACACGGCGCGCAGTCTCGATTGCGCTATCGGCGAGATCGCGCGCGGCGAGCACCTGGACGTTCTTTGCCGCGCCGGAAAGTTCGCCCTCCTCGACGACGAAGGTCAGGTAGGACTTGATACCGGTCAGCACGCCGCCCAGTTCATCGTGAATTTCACGGGCGATGCGTTTGCGTTCGTCTTCCTTGATGCGATCCTGGTGCGCCGCCATCTTGCGCAGCTTTTCCCGGGACTGCCGCAATGCCGCCTCAGCCGTTTTGTGTTCGGTGATATCGAGGAAGGTGCAGACCAGCGTCGCCGGTTCGCGCTTTTCGTTGTACATCAGTTCGCCCTGGGCCAATACATGCTTCATCAATCCATCGGGACGTATGATGCGCAATTCATGTTTGCAGCCCGCGCCGCCGGCGAGGACGTCGGTCATCGCTTGTTGCGCAGCTTCACGGTCGTCTTCGTGGATCAGGTCGAGCCCAAACGCCTGGCTGGCCGGCACCGCTTGCGGCCGCATTCCGCACAGGCGATAGAATTCGTCGGACCATTTCATCTGCCCGCTGTGGACGTCGAGTTCCCAGCTGCCCAGTTGCGCAATGGCTTGGGCCTTGGTCAGGATGTCGCGCGTGAAGCGCAGCGTCTCTTCGATGCGGCTGCGTTCGACGTTTTCCCGGTTCAGCATTTCATTCGCATTCAGCAGTTCTGCCGTGCGTTGTTGTACTCGCACTTCGAGCCCTGCATGGGCGGTGCGCAATGCATCCTCAGCCTGCTTGCGCAGCGTGATATCGCGGGTAATACCGACGAACACCCGTTGTTCGCCCTGTTCTTTCCCGACCCGCATTTCACTGAGCGTCAGCTCGAGGTGGAAAACCCCTCCCCCTTTATGCAACCCGAGCAGCTCGACATTCTTCCTGCCGACGATATGCGCATCCTGCCCGAGCAGGTAACGCCGCATCCCCTCTCTATGCCACTCCCGCAGTTGGGGAGGGATCAGCATCCGGATGTTCTGTCCGACCACTTCTTCCTGCGTATAACCGAACATGCCGCAAGCGGCGTTATTGAAAGACTCGATCACGCCCATAGCATCCACCGTGATAATGCCTTCCCCGACATTGTCGACCACAGTGCGGGTTTTCAGCTCCCTTTTCCTTGCCTCGAATTCGGAAAGAAGCAGTTGGCTCGCGAGCGGCTTCACATGCAGGCGCGACAACCAGGCGCCGAGTCCGACCAACACGAGCAGCACCGGAATAATCAGTTCGAGCTGGTTGCGGATCGGCCGGAACAACTCCTCCGTGTCTTGTTTGATCACCATGCCCAGGCCGGATGCGTCGACCGGGCCGTACGCCGAGATCACAGTGCGCCCGCGCGAATCCAGTCCCTCGAAAACGCCGAACTGGCCGCCGACCGCATGCCTCATTGCGAGCTCCTGGCCCATCTGGTCATGGCGTGGGATCCGGTAAACCTCTTCGCCCGGGTGTCTCGGAAAGCATGAAAGATGGTCCGGCCTGGAAACGCACATCGCCATCCTGCCGGTTTGCCCGAGTCCATCCGTTTTTGACATGCGTTCGGTAAGCAGCGGCAGCAAACGTTCGACCGCGACGAACCCGATAGTCTCTCCGCGGTCGACGATCGGAAGCCGGCTGTTGAGATACAAGGCGCCGTTCCAGAACAGTGTGGAAGGCACCAGGCCCTCCAATTTCGTCGCCAGGTCGGATCTTTCGGAAAACCGGCCAAACTCCATGATCTCCCGATGGGCGACGTTGTAGACGGCAAGACCGGTCACGTCGGGCGACAGCGTACCCACGCCAATGTTCCGCAACTGCGCGAGCGCCTGAGGGTCATCCTGGCTGTACCGCAATACCTGCATCGCCCGCAAAAGGTCCGGTCGTGCGGCAATCGCCCCGGCTTCCACCATGCTGTGCCGGAGTACGTCCTGGACCAGCGATATGCGATCTTTCAGCACGCCCCCGAGGCTGCCGCTCAATGCTTTTTCCGCCATACGTTGTTGTACGGAGAAGCAGGCGATACCGGCCGTCAATGCCGCCACGATCAGCATCGCAGCAGCGATGTTGATCACTTTCTCGTGTCCGGGGAAAAAGCGCCTGAGCACAACAAATACGACGCCGGGCGCGCCTTGCGCCTGTGTAAATCTATTCACGACCCGCTATCAGAGTTTCTTTGACGCTAATGTAAAGGAAGCGTAGCGACGCGGAGCCTTGGAACAAGGCGTTGTTTGTCGTGGTTATCAGCGGACAGAGGTCAGGAAGGGGTGCGCCCTAATCCACCGGCACCGTCCGATACCGATTGACCTGGGCAGGGGTAACCATCGATCCCTGATTACCCCACGCATTGCGGACATACGACACCACCGCGGCGATTTCCTGATCGTTGAGCACGTTGCCGAATGGCGGCATGCCGTACGGACGGGGGTTGCCCTGGGTGCTGGGCGGATAGCCGCCGTACAAGGTCAGGCGAACCGGGTTGACCACTTCGCTCGCGGTAAGACCGCGATTACCGGCCAGCGCCGGATAATGCGGCGGTGCGCCCTCGCCTCCGGTCTTGTGGCAGTCGACGCAGTGTTTTTCAAACAGCGCGGCGCCCTGTTTCAGGGTTTTCTCATTCTCGGCGTTGCGCTTCGGCGGCCCTGACCGCCCGGCCGGATCGCCTGCCTGCGGCACCGATTTCAGGTAGGTGCTCATCGCGCGGATATCGTTATCCGACAAGTGCTGCAGGCTTTGCCACACGACTTCCGCCATCGGTCCCGACGCGACACCGCGCACGGAGACGCCAGTCTTGAGCAGGTCGGCGAGGTGCTGCAGTTCCCAGTTGCCCAGGCCTGCTTCGGTCGCCGAATTCAGCGGCGGCGCATACCAGTTCACCATCGGTATCATGCCGCCGCTCAGGTCGGCCTTCTGCTCCGGCGCACCGAGGATGTTGCGGGTGGTATGACATGCGGCGCAATGGCCCAGGCCCTGCACCAGGTAGGCGCCGCGATTCCACTCGACGCTCCGGGCCTGCTCGGGCCGGTAGACACCGGGTCGAAAATACAGGGCGCGCCAGCCGGCCAACAGCAGGCGGTGGTTGAACGGAAAGTCCAGTTCCGGCTCTTTGTTTTTCTGGCTGATCGCCGGCAGCGTCTGGAAATAGGCGTACATCGCATCCGAGTCGGCACGCGTGACCCGGGTGAAGTTCGGATACGGGAATGCCGGATAGAGCAACTTGCCGTCCTTCGATTTGCCGTGATGCAGGGCGCGCCAGAAATCGTCGGCGGTCCATGACCCGATGCCGGTCTCTTTGTCCGGCGTGATGTTGGAAGCATAGATCGCGCCGAACGGCGTCAGGATGGCACGGCCGCCGGCATATGGCGCGCCGCCCCGGGTCGTATGGCAAGCGATGCAATCGCCTGCGCGCACCAGGTAGCGGCCCTTCTCTATCTGCTCTGCGGAGCTGACAACAGGCGGGCGCGGCGCGGCTACCTCATCGCCTTCCCTGACGCCCAGGTAGTAGACGATGCCGACCGCCAGAACAAGCAACACGATGATAATCGATAGCACGCGTTTCATTATTTGCCCTCCGCCTGCACAAAGCTGCCGCAGCGGATCGGAAGTTTCGCTGATATCGATGGGGCAGGCATCGCGTCACCGGCAACCGGCTGAATGGACAGCCAGGTGGAGACCGCGGCGATATCTTCCGGCGTCAGGCGCTTGGTGATCTCGGCCATGCAATCCGGCGGCGCAGCCCGGCGTGCGCCTTCGCGCCACGCGCCGAACTGGGAATTGATGTAATCGCGCGGGAGTCCGAGCAGGCCCGGAATCGACGGCTCGACGCCGGTCAGTTTCTCGCCATGGCAGGCTACGCAAGACGGAATGTTTTTGGTAGCGTCGCCGTGCATTGCCAAAGTGCGCCCCCGTTCGAGCGTTTCCTTCGACACCCGGTGTGCCGGCGGAGGCGGGTACGGCGGATGCTGCTCAGAAAAATATGTCGCTATCTCCTGCAGGTACGGGTCGGAGAGGTGCTGCACCATATAGATCATCAGCGGATACTGCTGCCGCCGGCCGTCACGGAAATTGGCCAACTGGTTAAACAGGTAACCGGCGGGTTTGCCGGCTATGCGTGGATAGTACCCGTCGCTGGTTGATCGGCCCTCCTTGCCATGGCAAGTCATGCAGGGCACGGCGCGTTGCGCGAGCGAATCGAATTTGACAGGCGGGTCTTGCGCCGCAGCGGCGGCGGCCACGAGCAGGGCCGGCACAACAATGAACAGGCGATGCTTCAACCGCGACACAAGAAAATTCACCGGCATGTCTTTTCCACTGTTGTTGTTCTATCGTTAAAGGACTAAAAAGCCGGCTCTCTGGTTCCTCTGCCGGCCACATAACATATGGCGGATCAATCCACGATATGCGCAATCAACGGCAAATGATCGGAAGCCAGCCGCGACAGCGGCGTGTTGTGCACCTCCACTCGCACCAGCCTGTGCCGCGGCCGGATCCATATCCGGTCCAGGGAAAAAATCGGAAATCGTGACGGAAACGTGTGGGGCGCCGGCACCTCCTGGAAATGCGACACCAGCCAGCGCAATGAGCGTCCCCATACAAACCATTCGTTGATGTCGCCCATCAGGATGACCGGCATGCGATCGGTGTCGAATACCTGCAGCAGGCGCCGTATCTGGTCGCGGCGCTCGGCGAAGCGCAATCCGAGGTGGGTGGCGACCACCCGCAACGGATGGCCGTGACAGTCGACATCGGCGTCGACCGCGCCGCGCGGCTCGCGGCTCCCGAAAGACAAGTCGATCGAGCGCTGGGCCTTGATCGGGTAGCGGCTCAGCACCGCATTGCCGTATCGCCTTTCCGGCCCGAGACGTGTCGGTCCCTCGGCCCCGGCCATGCCGGTGGCCTCTTGCAGCATCTGCAGCACATTGGGAAACCCGATGCCGCCAAGCGGCACTTCCTGCAATGCGACGATGTCGGCCTTCATTTCCTGCAGCACCCCGACAATCCGCTCAGGGTTGAATTTTCCATCGGTGCCGACTGCGCCATGAATGTTGTAAGTGGCGACGGTCAGCGGCCATGGGTCGAGGTCGGGGACCACCTTTTGCAGCTCTGGCGGTGCGGTTATGGCTTTATTCATCGAGCTCCGAGATTTTCTTTGCCTGCGAGCAGGCGTTGCAAAGCCATCGCGAAGCCGATCAGGAGCGCCACCAGGGCCACCAGCACACTGATGGTGCCCATGCTTGGGTTGCGCACCGTTTCGGCGAGGTGATGGACGAATGTGACGGTAATGGCGATGCCCGGAAGCATGCCGAGGAAGGTGCCTATCATATAGTCGCGAAAGCGAATGTGTGATGCGCCCGCGACCAGGTTGACGATGATGAACGGCGCAATCGGCAAGGTGCGGATGATCACGACCGCCGCAATACCGCGCCTTGCAATGCGGCGGCTGAGTCCATTGATACGCGGGCCAAGCAACCGCCGCACGGTATCCCGGCCGAGCCACCACCCCAGTCCATAGCTGACGGCCGCACTCAGCAAGGAACCGGCAATTGCGTAGAGCGAACCGTAAAAGGGCCCGAACACAATACCGGTCACCGCAATCACCAACATCACCGGCACCATCAGCAGGCCGCCGATGACATAGCAGGCGACAACGGCAACCGGCGTGAAGGGCATCGCTTCCAGATGCCGCGCAAAGGCAATCAGCGATGCAAGATTCACCCATTCGTGCAAGGGCGTCCAGCGCCACACGACTGCCAGCAGCGCCAGCACGATCGCCACCGAACCGAATCCGATCAGCCTGCGCGGCACAGGGCGCCTTTGTTCCTTGGGCACGAACTGCGCCACCAGTTCGTCCGGGTCGATCGGCCGTTCAGGGTCCAGCAGCGCCTGATCGGGAATCAGCGCATCGAGTTCAGGCGACACCGCCGGGTCGAGCGCCTGCAGGCTCCGGCCCGGCTTCTGCAAGCTGTCGATTGCCTGGTGCAGGCTGTTGCTGCGCCGAATTTCCACATCGACGGCTGCGGGAGAAGTATCGAGGTGCTCCGCAAGCAGGCGGTTGCGCAGGCCGGCGATGGCCTTGCGCATGCGCTCCTTCTCCTCCGCGCTGCCACGCGCTTCGATTGCGATATTGCATTCGGTATCGAAGGCCATCGAGCGGCTGCTCAGGTTAGCGGAACCGACGCTGAACAATTCGTCGTCGACCGCAAACACCTTGCTGTGCACATTCAGGCAACGTTCGGCCAACCCGGGAAGATACGGGCAACAAAAGCGATAGCGGCCGTAGCTATCCGCCGATTTGAGCCGCCGGTGCAGGCGCGCCCGCAGCACGCCCATAGTGGCATCCTCCAGCCAGCCGCTTTGCGTCTGTGGCGATATCACGACCACCTCGGGCCCGTCTGGCTCCGCCAATCGCGCCGAAAGCGCGTTGCCGACCAGGCCCGAGGTGAAATACTGGTTCTCGAAAAACACATGGTGACGCGCCGCCGCGATCGCATCGAGATGCAGTTGCCGCACTTCATGCACGCCCTCGCGACCTTCGTAAGCAGGCTCGGTGCGCGCGATGGCAACGTCGACATCGGTGACATCCGGCACCACTCCTGTCGGCCATGGATCGTGCGCCAGCTGTTCGTGATGCGGTCGCCCGGTAGCCAGCGAATGGCCCGTTGCACGCTGCCAGCGCAGACGTGCCAGTTCACCCAGCGCCCGCGCGGCGTCGCCGTCGACCAGCGCCTGCACATCATGAAATGGCGTGAAGCTTGATCCGTCCGGATTTCGTCGCAACGGATTGTTGCACGCATGTTCCGGCGTATCCCACCGGCTACGAGTCAGGTCCAGTCCGCCGACGAATGCGATCGCGTCATCCACCACCACTACTTTCTGGTGCTGCGACGCCCCGATCGGATGCCGGCCATCCATGCGGAATGTCAGCCGCCGGTGCGTGCGCCAGTCCAGCTTGTACACCGGTAGCCATTCGCGCTCCAACGCATACAGCATTGCAAAATCCCAGTTCAGCACGTACGCGTGCAGGCCGGGCCGCTCGGCCACCACCTGGTGCAGGAAATCGCCCAGTCCCTCGGGGTAGCCGTCGTTCGCGCCGCCGGGTACCAGGCGGGTCCGGCTGTCGATGTCCCAGCTCAGGATATGGATGCAATGCCGGGCCGAGCGGATCGCCGCGCGCACCGCGCTGAAGTAGGCATCGGCATCCACCAGCAAGCTGAACCGGTGCGCGCGTTCGATGCGCCAGCAGTTGCGACCCGGTAGCAGCAGACCGTCGGTTGTTTTTTCCTGCAATGCCATGCGTGCTGTGTTGAAAGAAGGGATCGTGGTGCCGGGAAAGAAAATAGCGTTGCTTTCCACTTCGACGCGGGATTGCCCCGTTGGTTTCTTGCGATCCGGCGACAATCGGAACAACACGGCGGCATGATGATCTTGAACAACAAGGGAATCAAACAGCGCGCGAAACTTATCGCACTGCGGTATATCCCATGATGGTGTGATGCACCGACATCGGCGCAGGCCTCAAAACGCGAACGGAGAACGACATGGCGAAATCGAAGAAACCTGCCCTGAAGGACCCGCCGGAACTGGAGGAACTCCCTTCTTCGCCGGGCGACGACCCGCTGGTGGTCAGTCCGAAGGATGTCGACCCAACTTTTGTGACCGCCCACGATGTGAGGGTGCTGCCTGTCAAGTCGCCGGACCCCGACGTACGCGAAGAGGCGCTGCTGGATGAAGCCATCGAGGAGACTTTTCCGGCGAGCGACCCGATTGCGGTCCCGTCTTATGACGAGATCAACGAAAAGAGAAAGCGGGCGCAGGAGAAAGCGGCGCGAGACAAAGCGAAAGGGTAGCGCTGGGCCGTGGGCATGGGACGCAGGTCGGCAATCACAATGTCCGGTTTCAGGCGGCAACAGATATTCAGCGCTGCCACGTTGCCACCGGCGAGTCACGACGCGCCCTACGATTTATCCCGAATCCGGATCAAGCCCTCCTGCGTGCAACTCGCCACCAGCACACCTTCGCTGTTATAGACGTGTGCAAAGCAGAGCCCCCGCCCGCCGGAGGCATTCGGGCTTTCCATTGAGAAAAGCAGCCACTCGTCCATGCGGAAAGGACGATGAAACCAGATGGTGTGATCGAGGCTGGCAATCTGCAGGTGTTCGTCGCCGAGGAAAATGCCGTGCGGCTGCAGCGCGGTCGATAGCAAACCGTAATCGGATACATAGGCAAACAGCGATTCGTGCGCCAGCGGCTCATCCGGCAAGCGCATTGGCGCCTTGACCCACATCTGTTTATCTGCCGAGCGCGTCTGGCCGCTGAAAATGTCGACTGCATGCTCCGACCGGAAATCCACCGGAACCGGCTGGAACGGCCGTTTGGTCTTCGCCGCGCGCTCCTTCCATCGCTCAAGGCTGGAGGGTAAGGTTTCCGGATCCACGCTGGCCGGTGCGGGCTTCTGGTGCGACAACCCTTCTTCGCTGACCTGGAATGACGCTGACATCACGAAAATGCGGCGCCCCTCCTGGAACGCCACCACGCGCCGCGTCGTGAACGACCCGCCGTCCCGCACCCGCTCTACTTCGTATTCGATCGGCAACCGGTGATTGCCGGGCAGGATGAACAGCGCATGCATCGAATGCGGACGCCGGTTTTCCACCGTCGATGCCGCGGCATGCAGCGACTGTCCGAGCACTTGCCCGCCAAAGACGTTGGGGCTGCCCATGAAGTGGCTTTGCCCGACATAGCGATCGGGGCCGGTCTGTTCCAGCGCCATCAGGCTGACGATTTCTTCGGTGTTGTAGAGGGAGGTGTCGAGCATAAAGAATTTCAAAGATTAAACGGGCTTGCCAAAACCGTCGCGCAATTCGCGCTTGAGCACTTTTCCGATCGCGCTGCGCGGTAGTGCGGCAGTGGTTTCCAACGCGGCCAGGCGTTGTGTCTTGCCCAGCCGTTCATTCGCCCAAGCGAGCAGGTCTTCCGGGCTGGCGGCGGCGCCTTCTTTCAGCACCACGAAGGCGACCGGCGTCTCGCCCCAGCGCGTAGACGGCACGCCAACCACGGCGGCCTCGGCGATATCCGGATGCTGGATCAAAACGCTTTCCAGGTCGCTCGGATAAACATTGAATCCGCCGGAGATGATCATGTCCTTTTTCCGGTCCAATAGCGTCAGGAAACCTTCTTCATCGAAGCGGCCGATGTCGCCGGTGCGGATGAATCGTTTTCCGGCCGGGTCATACCACTCGGCCTCGGCGGTCTTTTCAGGCTGCTTGTGATAGCCGGCCATCATGGCGCCGGAATGGCCCACCACTTCGCCGGTACCGCCGGCCGGAACTTCCCTGCCGTCATCGTCGATCAGTCGGATGTCATGTCCCGGTGCCGGTTTGCCGACGGTATGAAGCTTGTGGGGATGCACGTGCGCCTCGAGGATGCAGGTACCGCCGCCTTCGGTCATTCCATAATATTCGACCAGTGCGCCGGGCCAGCGTCTCAGGATGTCGGCTTTGAGCGAGGCGGAGAATGGCGCGCTGGTGCACGATTTCATCCGAAAGGAAGACAGGTCGTAGCTGCCAAAATCCTCGCGCGCCATGATCCTCTGGTACTGCACCGGCACCAGCATGGTGTGCGTGACGCGATACTTCTCCGCCAGCGCGAGATACGTGCCGGCATCAAACTTCGCCATCACCACCACCGTCCCGCCAAGACCGATAGTCGGGAACAAACTGACCAGCGTGGTGTTGGAATACAGAGGCGTCGAAATCAGGGTGACCGCATGCTCGCCGTAGCCGTTGACGCTGCCGCGCTGCACATGCGACCACCGCATCGAATGCGGTTGCACTATGCCTTTGGGCGCGCCGGTGGTGCCGGATGAATAAATGATGTTGAACGGCCATTCCGGTTGAACGGCCACGGCAGCGGGTGTGGCCCCCTCTCCTGCCAGCCATTCATTCCATCCCCGCCCGGCTGTACTGCCCTCAAGCGCGATCCGTTCGATCCCGTGATCGCCGCTAACGGAATCGAGCGCGCGCGCCGTCGATTCGTCAAGAAAGAGTATGCGTGCATCGGCATCCGCCATCATCGTCATCAGGCTTTCGGCTGACGATGACGGCGCCAGCGGCGCGACCGCCACGCCTGCCCGCAGTGCTCCGAGGAATACCGCGGCATACTCCAGGGACGTGCCGGCGCAGATGGCGATGGCTTCGCCGGGACTGAGGCCGTCCCGTTGCAGCGATGCCGCTACCCGGTCCATCATTGCGTCCAGCTGCGCGTAACTGAGGGTCCGGTTTTCCTCGATCAACGCCGGGTGATCCGGGCGCGCGACGGCGTGAAAACGGACGAGGTCGGGAACGGGATGGAAGCTTAGGGCGAGTATCTGGTTGAGGTTAAACTCTGTGGTCATCATGAGTGCTTTATTCAAATGCGGAAGCTGCGCTCAATGGTATTCCACTTTTGAAAGTTTCGTCGGAGACTGCGGCGCCCGGGGAGGCTATTCGATTTCATCTACGGGACTGACCTCCGGATTTCTGGAAAGCTCCCGGGAGCCGGTACCCAGCTTATCGTTGCTCTCCT
>JBBWZW010000304.1:0-9510 GCA_039649305.1 Burkholderiales bacterium | reverse complement strand
CTCGAGGAGGCTCCGTGCCATTTGAATCGCGGCGGCCGGATCTATTTCACCGCATCCAACCTGATGAATCGGGGCGTACTGATGGAGGGTCTGAAAGCGTACCACTACGAAACCCTCAGCTTTACCGCATGTGCGCAATCCGAGGTGTCGCGCTGGGTGCTTTGTGCGAGTCCGCAACTGTAGTCTGCCCGCCCTGACTATTCTGTCAACTGCAGGGCAAATGTAGATACTGTGATTGCAGTCAAGCATTTTGCAACGTCGCGTCGTATGGTTTTGCTGATTTAAGGACGCCGAATGCAACATGAATGAGTTTGCGCACGTCGCTCGCGGCGGCCTTTAATGCTTTTTCCTGTTTCGAAATCTTCTCGGCTCAAATTTCACAAACATGACGAGCTCCCTGGAAATGGATTTCTGACGACCGCCCGCCGCTCATTTAACCGAGGAGTGGAATATGCGGTTAACCGCGGTGCACCTCCTTGAGTGGCGCCGTATGGTGCGCTAGCTCCGCGTTTTCTCGTTCGATCTGTTTGGCAAGCCAATAAAGCATAGGCGATACTTCATTTCCGGACGGCGGCACAAGTCCTGCCGGAAAAGCATGGTGCTTACGTCCGTCACCGCCCGTTCACTTCCTGGGAATGCGGTCATTCAATATGGCGAGATCGGCGAGCACGGCCAGGAGGTCTTCCTCGGCAGGAGTACGCGCAATCCTTCCACGGCCGCTCCGGCCCGGGCAGGCGCGCTTGACCGGAGCCGCTGCGGCACCATGGTCGGTATCAGGACCGGTGGTAAGCTGGCTCATTGCTACATCCTTTCAGGCGAATTAAATTCGTTGGCATTGCATCAAGTGAGTAACGCAGTGAAGCAAAACGTTCCGCATTACTTTTCGCGCGACTGAACGGAACCATTTGGCCGCATGAGTCACTTCACAAAATCAATCCTTGAAATCCGCAAAATAAGAACCAAGCTTTATCAATAAAATATAAATGTGCTGGTAGAATCGTTACTTTGACAATTTGCTAACATAAGAGGAGTGCCAAATGTCCAATCTGAAATCCGCAAAACAGGCGATCAGGGCCGAGCTTGAACATGCACGCAAGGGCGCTATGTTTTATCAGTCACGCGTCGATGCTCTGGAAGAGGCGCTCGCCAAAATCGACAGCGTCGAGGGGAGCCCGGACAAATCGGCTAACGGCAGCAAGTCGCGCCATGCCGCAGCCCCGGCCAAGCGCGGCCGCAAGCCTCGCATTCAGCCGCGTGGCAATGGCGCCAATGGCGCGAGCCTGCCCTCCACGGGCAAGGACTTCTGGCCCAACCTGATTACCGCCCAGCCGCAATCGGCGAAAGAAATCCTCGAAGCCGCGATCAGGGCATTGGGAATCTCGCTATCGAAAGACCAACTCAAGAAACTCTCCCAGCGCCAGACGAGCGCGCTGCATAACCTGGTGAAGGCACATGCGATCGGCGACTCCGGACACGGACGCGAGCGGCGTTTCTTCAAAAGGCAGTAAGCACTTATGCATTCCGGCGCAACAGGCACGCAAGCCGCCTGTTGCGCCATTCCCCTCCCATCGGTCCTTCCTCCATTCCAGCACGGCATATCCAACAAGAAGGTTCGCGCAATTGAATGCGATGCCTCATTTCTCGTCTGTTAAAAAATGTGTCGTGAGCGCGGTTACCTGCGCAACCTCAAAAGCAATTCAGAAAAGCATTAATACTTCAAATTAAATTTATCCGGCATTTCCGTACCTTTATGCAACGCGTAAACCAGTAAATTAGATTTACTATGAGCAAGGTTTTTCGCGGCTATGCTCACATCACTTTTTGGCATCCCATCCGGATAATGTGCGGCGGCAGATCGCAGGGGTGAGTGAGCGTCGTTCGTTGCCACTGACACCAACGCGCAGGAGCAAATGGATATTGCATGCTACGTCCGTAACGATGCTTCTTATGAGCAGCTGCAAGCAGCTCTGTCTCGCGCCGGCTTTGGGGGCGAACGCTTTACTTCCGAGACCCTGCTGTTACGTACGCTCCGCCGCCGCAGTTTTGATTTTATCGTCGCCGATATCGGCGACGAAATGCGTGGCAGTGAAAATATTTTTTCCTGGCTGAGTTGCCGTTCCGGCGACAGCACTCCCGTCCTGGTCATTTGTGCCGTACGCAATCCCGAGTGGGTCGCGGATGCCCTTGACTCGGGCGCCGATGATTTCCTGATACGGCCCTTCGAGCCAATTGAGCTCGTCGCCCACATCAATGCTGTCATGCGCCGCAGCGGCCGCCGCCAGGCACGGCGCATCATCGAGCTTTCAGGATTCACCCTCGATCGTGAAACGAGCAGGTTTTCCTATCAGGGCGTTCCCATAGAAATTACGCCGCGCGAATTCACCATGGCGTGGTTGCTCTTCTCCTCGCCGGGCGTCTACATCTCTCGCGAAACCATAGGCGCGGCAATCTGGGGCGTCGGCAGCGAAATCGCCGGCCGCACTATCGAACAGCATGTCTACAAATTGCGGAAGAAGCTGCAGCTTGGCGCGGAGCGTGGGGTTAGTATTCGAACGGCTTACAGCCACGGGTATCGTCTTGAGCTTGCCGGGCAGGTGAGTAAGGGTGAGTCCTCGTCTCCTGCAGCCGCGTAGGGTGCGTACTCCGTGCCCGCGTGGAATCGCTAGCGCATGCAGACCGCGGAAGATTTAACTACAACTGCCAATTACTGAGTAACACCCAGCGCCGAAGGCGGAATATTCTTGTAAACCTTCTTCGCATACTTCACACGCAGATCCCGCTTGCTCGACCAGGTGCTGTTGATCTGCATGAGGCCAACGTCGTAAGAGCCGTTCCTGTTGACGTTGACAGCCCGCGGATTAAGGCGCCGCGCAGGAATAAGTTGGGCAATTTGGCGGCCGTCGCGGGATGCGGTGCAAGGCGTGAGGCGGAGTCATAGCGAGCTATGGCGACGACGAGCAACGCAGCAACGCGCCCGCAACGGCCAGCAAAATTGGCCAACTTATTCCTGCGCGGTGCCTTAGGACCCGCGCAGTAACAGGTTGTCATTTTCGCTGGCCGTAGCGGGCGCACCTAGGCGCCCCCCCTGGCATTACATCCCGCCACGACCGCCAGAAAAGTCCGAACCATCCCCGGAGGCGTGTCACTTCACCGCGACCATCGCAGGCACCGCATCAATCATCGCAGCAACCTTCCCAGCCAACACATCCATCGTGAACGGCTTGGTCATCACCTGCATGCCAGGCGTCATCAACCCATCCCGCACCGCCGCCGCTTCCGCATACCCGGTGACGAACAGCACCTTCAGGTCGGGGCGCAGGACACGTGCGGCCTCTGCCAGCTGCCGGCCGTCCATGCCGCCCGGCATACCAACGTCGGTGAGGAGCAGATCGATACGCGCTGACGATTCCAATACACGCAGTGCTTCCGGGCCATCACCCGCGTCGATCGTGGCGTAGCCCAGCATTTCCAGCATCTCGGTAACCAGCGAACGCAGATCCGGCTCGTCGTCCACGACCAGTACGGTCACCCTTGCGGGAGCGGTCGGCGCAGCCAACGCCTCCTGCGGAGCGGTAGCGGCGTTCTCCATGCCTTCAACCCTGGGCAGCTTCAGACGTACAGTCGTGCCCTTGCCCGGCTCCGAGTAGATGCGGATGTTGCCGCGCGACTGCTTCACGAATCCATAAACCATTGACAATCCGAGGCCGGTGCCCTGCCCGATCGGCTTGGTGGTGAAAAACGGATCGAAAGCGCGGGCCGCGACCTCCGGCGTCATGCCGATTCCGGTGTCGATCACACTGATTGCCATATAGTCCCCGGCAGTCACGTCCGGGTGCTCGGCCACATACGCTTCATCGGCCCGGAGGTTGGAGGTTTCGATGATGAGGCGGCCACCATTGGGCATGGCGTCGCGCGCATTGATGGCAAGGTTGAGCAGCCCGCTTTCAAGCTGGTGCGGATCGCACAGTGTGCCCCAGAGGCCATCCAAGAGACGGACTTCAAGCTCGATTGCCGGTCCCACGGTACTTTGGATCAGTTCCCCCATGGAGGCCACCAGGCGGTTGACGTTGGTGGGTTTCGGATCAAGCGTTTGTCGACGGGAAAATGCCAGCAGCCGATGGGTCAGCGCAGCTGCCCGGCTGGTGACGGCCTTGGCCGCTTCGATGTGGCGCGCCACGTCAACGCTGCGGCCCTGATCTACCCGGATTTGCGTCATCTCCAGGTTACCCATCATCGCGGCCAGCAGGTTGTTGAAATCGTGTGCGATCCCGCCGGTAAGCTGTCCCACTGCCTCCATCTTTTGTGCCTGGCGCAACGCATCTTCGGTATGGCGCAAAGCCTCGGCCTGTTTCTTCTCTTCCGTAACGTCGCGCGCCACGCCGTAGAGAAATCCTCCTTCCGGCACGATCGTCCAGGATATCCAACGGAAGCTGCCGTCCTTGTGCAGGTCGCGGACCTCGTAGCGCACCAGCGGCTGTCCCTGCGCGAGCAGAGCAAGCTTTTGCATGAGATCGCTCCGGTCTTGCGGATGAGTGAGGTCCATCAACGGAATGGCCGTCGCCTCCTGCTCGCTCCATCCGAGGACCGCGGTAAAGGCCGGGTTGACCCCGACAAAGTAACCGTTAAACGAAGCAACCGCCATGATGTCCTGCGACATGCGCCAGATGCGGTCGCGCTCGGCGGTGCGTTCGGCCACACGCCATTCCAGCGTTTCGTTCAGCAGGCGCAGCGTCTCTTCCGCCTGGCGGCGTTGGGAAATGTCGGTAATGACCGCGATGATGCTCTGCGGCTGGCCAAGCTCGTCCACAATGCGAGTGACATTGCTGTTTGCCCAGACATAAGTGCCATCCGCCCGGAGATAGCGCTTCTCGATCGAAAAGGGCTGACCGAGTTCGACCGCGCGCCTGACCAATGACCTGCATTCAGGCAGGTCGTCCGGATGGGTGATGCTGGGGTAATCCAGCGTGAGCATCTCTTCACGCGACCGTCCGAGCATGTTGCACATTGCGTCATTGGCACGAACGAACCGGCCCGCCATGTCAATCTCGGAAAGTCCCACCGATGCCTGGCCAAAGATTGCTCCCATACGCTTTTCCGCCTCGCGCAAGGCTTCTTCACTACGCTTGCGCTCGGTGATGTCAAACGCGGCGCCGACATAGCGGCGGCGCGCCCTGGCATCCCCTTGCACCACCTCGCCGCGACGCGCGAGCCAGCGCTTTTCGCCGGTATCCGGCCGGGTAATGCGGTACTCGACGTATTCGAGCGGATTGTGCGAGCCGTCCATACGGGCGGGACCAACCAGTAAACGGTCGGCGGGATCGACCAGGCTGACCAGCAGGTCGGCGTTTAATTCCGTCCCGGGCGGGAAACCCCAGAGACGCCTGTATGCATCGGAATAGACCAGCTTGCCGGTGTCAGGAAACCATTCGAAGGTGCCGATGCCGCCGGCGTCCTGCGCAATGCGCAAGCGTTCCTCCGCCTCCAGCCTTTCCGTCATGTCGCTTCCTACGACAAAGATGCCGGACACCGTGCCGTCGGCGGCCCTGAGGGGCTGGTACACAAAGTCCACCATGCGCTCTTCCATTGGCCCGTCGGCCCGGGTTTGCAGCACGACTTTCATCGCCTTGCCGACGTAGGGCTTGCCACTGCTGTATACATCGTGAAGCAATTGGTTGAAACCTTGTTCCTCCACCTCCGGAAGAGCCTCGCGCATCGGCTTGCCGACGATATCCCCGCGTCCGACCAGTTTCATATAGGGCGCATTGGCAAGCTCGAAAACATGATCGGGGCCGCTCAGCACTGCCATGAAGCTCGGCGCTTGCTCGAAGAGGCCGCGCAGGAAGCCGGTCTCGTCCGCCAGCCGGCGGTTGGCATCCTTGATCGCGTCCCGCTCCTTTTCCAGCGTGTGATTAACGCGCCGCAGGTCCTCCTCGGCCTCTGCCTGCCGCCGCTGTGCCTGCACACGTTGCGTGGCGTCGATCACTGTGCAAAGTACACCCTGCACCTCTGAACGCTCGCCCCTGACCGGCGTATAGAACAGGTCGAACCAGACATCCTCGGGCGCACCATTGCGCTCCAACACCATGTGCTGGTCGGGGTAAGTCAGCACCTCTCCGCGGAAACCAGCCTCAAGGATCACCCGGTTCCAGTCCCAGATCTCGGGCCAGATGCCCGGCACTGTCCCGCCCAGTGCATGCGGATGCTTTGCGCCGGCGATAATGGAATAGGCGTCGTTATAGACCATGACATGGTCCGCTCCCCACATCAGCACCATGGCGGCCGGGGAATTCATAACGATGTCCACCGTCGTGCGCAGGCTTTGCGGCCATTGGGACTTTGGTCCCAGGCTCGTCCGGGACCAGTCCAGCGTCCGAACCAGGGCGCCGGTAGCGCCGCCGCCGTACGGCCAGTTTTGCTCATTCATGCGAGAAGAACCTTAATTTGGCGCGGGTATCTGTGTTCCGCGTGCGGTTGCCGGATAGCCGCCAACCTCGTCGAAAGTCAGTCGCGGCGATTGCCTCAGTCACGCACAACCCGCAACCGACAGGAGAAGTAAATTGAGCATGATTCTCCCGCATGCGATGCAATCAATCAACTCTTCTTGTTGGCGCGTGTCACTGCGCTTGACGCGCATAACTCACCGTCAGCATTTCCCATTGATGGCCGTCCGGTTCATTCCAGTAGACGATGCAGCCGCCATGGTGCGTGTCAATCCGGAAGTCGACCGGCCCGTGAACATTGCTACGGTACGGTATTCCAGCCGCCCTGATACGCCCAAGGATGGCCGTAAAGTCCTCCTGGCTCACCCGAAAACAGTAGTGAATCATGGGAAAGGGGTGGGTCCATTCATCAAAGTCGAGAGTCAATCCTTCGTTCACGTACACCGGGACGAATGGACCCACACCCGATTCCGACCACGGAACCCCGAGCAGTTCGGCCAATAGCTTTGCGGAAGCCACCTTATTGCGGGACGGCACCATGAGGTGATCAAGATGAACGGTCATCGTGCTCTCCTGTTAACTTGAACGAATTGTCATGCCTGCTTATCGTGGGCATCAGGGAAGTGATCCGCCACAAGATCCAGAACAATACCTCCCTGACCGTCAAGCTTTATGACGGTCCGTTGGAACTACTTGTAGAGCTATTGATTGGTAATGCAATTAAACCACTCTATGCATTTATGTGCCGACGCTGCATCAATGCTGCGAGCAGACCTGCCCTTCTTCCGGCAGCCTTGGGCCATCCACGTGACAGAAACTGGTGGACGCCTGCCTTTCCGAGCTTTTGGTACACTGGGCAGCCGCTGCTGCGTATGAGATCCTGACCGCGCTGGATAAGTACGCGCCAGGGCGGATTTCACGACATTCCCATTGCCCCCTTAACGACCAGCACAAGGGCGAGAACCAGGATAACCAGCCAGGTGCCGGTTGCACCAACTGATCGCCCGAAAGATCTCCCTGATGAGCGGCTGAAGCCCCATGCATGGAGTGCGCGTGACACCACTAACCCTGCGCCTGCAAGGTGAATGCCCCAGACGGGTCCGCCATTCAGTTCCCACAGCAGCAACAGAATCAGTGCAAGCGGTATGTTCTCGACAGCGTTGGCATGAACGCGAATAGCCAACGTAAGCTTTTCCTGTCCCCCATCGCCGAAGCCTATCCGATGCTTGAATCGTTGTCGTTCAACCTGAAAAATCAGCGCGATAACGACAAGCGCGCACAAGCCTGCATAAAATGATGTGATCAGAACAGGCGCCACGGATACCTCCTTATGACCGGGTTAATGTAGGTTGGGATGGTAATCCCAACATTCTGGCCCTCGGGTACTCGAAGGCTTTCTTATACGGTGAGGTGTTAGGATTTCATCCCGAGACAGACAAGAAGATTTCGGCATCACCTGCTCCAGGTGTGCCCGGCACGCCGCAGTGCGCCCGCTACGGCCAGCAAAAATGACAACTTATTCCTGCGCGGGTCCTAAGGCTGGTCCGCGCTAAACGCCTCCTTGTGTACCACGTTGTATCGCCACTCCGCAAACACCACGTTGGGCACCCAGCAAAGCCACGCAATAATTGGATAGGCCACGGCAAAATCGACACCGGCCACAACGGCTGCGGGGATGTAAAGGCGCAGCATTACGGCAGCAAACGCAAGCGAGAAATTGCGCACCATCCATTTCCGGTGCTCGTCTATCGCCCTACGACGGATGGCCAGGAACGCACGCAATCCGGTATAAAGCCAACCTATCGCGAGCGTGGCAAAGCCAAGCTTGGCGACGAACCCGCCGAAAGCGAACTGGGATATGTAGAGCCCGGACAGGCCCCCGATAAGAACACCCACGCCCAGGTAAACGCGCCCCATCCAACGATGGAGGTGTATTCGAGAGCGCCGCAGGCGAGCGGAAAACTGGGATGGCCCGAGAAGCAAGGCAACCGCCGCTGCGAAGACATGGATATAGACGCCAAGTGGATGCGCCACGAAGTCTGCCTTCATGTCGGGATGCACGAGCGAGCCCAATGGCATGACCATATATCCAATAGCGGCATACGCGACTACGCCGATGGAGAGAAGGTAGAGCAGTACTTTGCTAGTTGAGCGCATAGCGTCCTGACTAACCGGTTTCGTGTCCCGACTAAGCTAGCAGCGACGAGGGCGGCCTTACGCTAGAAACCGGGGGCTGTATTGGGATACTTCTTTCCGTCGTACCGCAACGTAGTGTGAGATACGATTTTTTTCGATTTGTCGCCGTTGTCCCATGAGCTGATTGCTGTAACCATCAAATCTGCGTAGCCGTTCGTTTTGTTTTTTAACACGCTTATTGAAAGCGCTTGATTCTCAATTACCGTGGGTGGCGCCTTTTTTGCATATTCGTCGCTCATGCATCGGGGATTTCCACCTTGGACGAATCTCCAGTGCGACATAATAAAATCTTCGAGCACAGGTCTGATGTTCGCACCCTCTTGCACATATAAAGTGCGAACAGCACCCCATCCCCCATCCCCACAATTTGCCATATAACCGCTCGTAACATCGAGCCCGAATGCTCTTACGCCCTCAGCCAAGTTATAGCGGGCCGTGTCGAGCCTTAAACTACGGTCCTCGACCCGCATCGCGGCATCTTCACTGATTACTCCTACGTACTTACTGATTACCTTCCCCTTGGCGGGGTCAACGATAGCGAGGACTAATTTTCTTTCGTACTCTGTTCCAGCGTCGTAAGCAAACGCGGCAATTGTCAGCGCATTGTTCATGGGCGAAGGCTTGCAAGCGCTGGAAACGATGACGCTCTCTCCTTCGGCATTAAGAGAAAACCGTTCTATATTCAAATCCTTGGCAACGGCATGGATTGTGGCTTCACTGCAGCTCTGTTTTTCCGCTCCTGCATCACGTTGCGCAAAAGCGGAATAAGAAAGGTTCATGAAACATAGTAATACGACGGCTCTTGTATTTCGCATTTTCGTTATGCTGATCATTTCATCACTCATGAGGGTCTGCGGGGCGCATCAGTTGAGAT
>JBBWZW010000301.1:0-6165 GCA_039649305.1 Burkholderiales bacterium | reverse complement strand
GTTTGGAAGAATTCCGTGATGCGCATCAGCACGGTCTCGGTGCGCCCGCGATAATAACCGGCGACCCCTCCGGCCACCGCGCCGAAGACAATTGCGGCGAGGGTCGCACCGACACCGATGATGAGCGAGGTGCGCGCGCCGTAAGCGATTTCCGCCGCGACGTCGCGGCCGAGCGTGTCGGTGCCGAGCAGAAAGCGCCCGCCCGGCGGCCGCAAGGCGGGTCCAACGAGCTTGAACGGATCATCGGGGTAGATCACCGGCGTGAACACGACGAGCAGGAGCAGGCACAGCAGCACGGCTGCGCCGAACAGTGCCATCCGGTTGCGCGCGAACCGCGCGAAGCCCGCCCACATGTCAAATCTCCATGCGCGGGTCGAGCATGACGTAGATCACGTCGACGGCGAGGTTGATGATCACGATCAGGCAGGCTGACATGAAGAAGATTGCGAGAAGCAAATTGAGGTCGCGCGATTGCAGCGCGTTGAAGGCAAGCGTGCCGATGCCTGGCCAGCCGAAGACGGTTTCCACGACGATGGAGCCGCCGATCAGATTGCCGGCCTGAACGCCGGCGATCGTCACGATAGGCAACAGCGCATTGCGTAGGACGTGACCCGTCATGATGCGACGCTCGGTCTGGCCCTTGGCGCGCGCCGTCGTGACGTAGTCCATGCCGGTCTGCTCCAGGACGGACGCTCGCATGAGGCGCGCATAAAGCGCGAGGTAAAACAGCGCGAGCGAGACGGCGGGCATCACGAGATGGCGACCGACGCCCCAAACCTCGGCCCAGCCCTCGTGACCGGCGCCGACCGTATCGAACCCGCTTGTCGGCAGCCAGCCGAGGCCGATCGAAAAAATCACGATCATCATCAGCCCGAGCCAGAATCCGGGCGTCGCATACGCGACGAGGCTGATCAGTGAAATGATGTTGTCGCGCCAGGAATTGCGCCCGGTCGCGGCAACCAGACCGAGGGTGATGCCGAGCGCCACAGCAGTGCCGAACGCCGTCAACATCAGCAGGCTGGTTGGCCCGAGCCGTTCGAAAATCAGGCTGCTGACATCGGCATCGTTGCGGTAGGAATAGCCGAGGTTGAAATGCGCCATGTTCGAGACATAGGTCACGAACTGCATGCCGAGCGATTGGTCGAGGCCGAATTTATGGCGCAGCGCGTCCATATATTCGGGCGTCGCCGCACCGCTCTCGCCGGCGAGCACGGAGGCTGCGTCGCCCGGCGCGAGATGGATCAACAGGAAGTTGAGCACAATGATGCCGAAGATCACCGGCAGCGCGGTGACGAGCCGGTATCCCATATATCGGGCGAATCGCACGGTCTACGTTTCCAGCCAGGCCCGTTCGAAAGCCTGCTGCGTGCCGAGCGGCCCGGTCGTGTGATCGTGAAGCTTTCGATTGAAGACGGAGACATATTGCACGTCGATGAGCCAGACCAGCGGGCAATCCTCGGCAAGAATCTGCTGCGCCTTTTTGTACAGCACGGCGCGCTTCTCGTGGTCCTGCTCGCGCATGGCCTCGTTAAGAATGCCGTCGAATTCCGGGTTGGCGTAAAAGCTGTCGTTGACGAACGTCACGCCCTTGCGGATCTGCGACGTGAGATATTGCTTGTTGAGACCATAGACCGGATCGACGCCCTGGCTCAGGAAGGGCTCGTTAATGTCGTAATCGTAATCGGTATAGACGCGCCGCAACCAGGTGGCGGTGTCTTCCGAGCGTAGCGTCAGATTGATGCCGACGATCGCAAGCGCCTGTTTCAGATATTCGGCCTGGCGCAGCCATTGCTCGCCGAATGAATTGACTTCGAGATGCATGCCGAAGCGCATGCCATTCGCGCCGCGCGGCAGGCCCGCGCCGTCGAGCAGCTTGTTGGCAATGTCGAGACGGTCGGGCACGTCGTGTTTGCGGACATCGTCGGTATAGAAACCGACGGTCTTGAACAGACTGCTGAGCGGGCCTGTAGCGGGCTTGCCGTAGCCATACATGACATCGCGCAGGATCACCTTGCGATCGATCGCATAAGCGATGGCCTGGCGCACTTCTTTCTTGTCGAGCGGCGGGTGTTTGGCATTGAGTTCGAGCACGCTCAAGGCGGGCGTCATCTCATAGCCTTTCATCGTCGTATCGAGGAGCGGGTTGGTCTTCATCCGCGCGAGATCGGCGTAATTGACGGCGCTGTAACCGGCGAAATGCGCCTCGCCGGTCTCGAGCGCGGCGGAGCGGGTCGCGGCGTCTGGGATGAAACGCGCGATGATATGGTCGAGATAGGGCAGGCCCGGCTTCCAATATTTGTCGTTGCGGTCGAGCCGCACGAACTGTCCGCGGTCCCATTGCCCGAATTTGAACGGCCCCGTGCCGATCGGCTTGTTGGCCGTCGGATTCTGCAGGATCGGCGTTCCCTCGAAAACCGATTTGCACATGATCGGCAGATCGCGCCCTGCAAGCGCCTTCATGAGATAGGGCGCGGGATTGGCGAGACGCAGAATCGCAGTCATTGCGTCCGGCGTGTCTACGCCGGTCAGCTCGGCGAGCAGGAGCGGCGCGAAGGGGTGATATTTCTTCAAAATCTCCATGAAGGAGAATTGGACGTCGGCGCTTGTGAAAGGCTTGCCGTTGTGAAAGAAAACGCCTTCGCGCAGCTTGAAGGTAATGGACTTGCCGTCGAGCGCGGTCTCCCAAGAGGTCGCGAGATTGGGTTGAGGATTCTGATCCCAGTCGTAGGTCACAAGACCTTCGTAAATCTGTGTGGCGATGGGCGGGATATTGCCGGCGGTCACGGCATAATGGGCGAGCGTCGAGGGCTCGGGCTGCACGATCATGACCATCGTGCCACCTCGCACCGGCTGATCGGCCTTGGCCAAACTGTTGAAGATGGTGCTGGATGATGCGGCTAACCCGAGGGGTAAAGCCAGAGCGGTACGGCGTGAAATTTTATTCAAGTTCAGATCGTCAACCAAAATGCGAGCTCCTCTATGTTGCTCGCAATGAAGCAATTGGCGTGCCACTTTTGCCGCTGCGGCAACCGGGCCACGGCAAAGTGAAGCATAGCGATGGCTATTTGGTTCAAGTGGCGAATAGACAGGGCGTCGAATACGTCGAGCCACATAGCAAGGCCATGATTGAGGTGGATTTCGGAAATTCGGTTGGGGTCTATATGTTGGGTCTATATAGAGACGCTAAATGGTTGGCTAAGTGAAGCTGGCATTTCTGCCATGAGCGCTACTGACCGAGAGCGTGTGATAAGCGGGATTGTAGCCGGATTGGACGCCATGGGACGGGTCAAACGGGTTGAGCGATCCAACTGGAATTCGAATCCAAAACGCAGTGAGCGTCTCCGGCGCCGAAAACGTAGCTTCCCGCCATAGTTTTTTGGGTATCCTTGGAAAAAAATCTCCAAAGCCAAGCGCTTGTTGGCGATTTTGGAGGATCGTGCATCCATCGATCCTCGCGCCAGCGCGAAAAAGCTGTCGAGATGCTCCAGTTCTTTCGCGCGGTATCAGCTTTAACGGTCTCGATGGACCTGATCGACTGCTTCTGGCGGATACTGTTGAAAAAGTCGAAAATTGAGCAGCTCCGAAAATCTCGCGAAGGTCGGTGTTTCGCTGTTTCCGTCGCTGCAAGCCGCTGTAGGACAGGTACGAGGACCTACGATCGCTTTTGTACGAATCGATGTGGTCCCTCACATCGCCGCGCGCGGGACGCACCAGCGGCGCGGAAAAATTTCGTTCGTCAGCCAAAAAGGACTTTTTCAACAGTATCGGCGAAAAGCGGTCGCTCGCTAAGCGATGCGTGTCAGACCTTGCTAAGTCGAACTCATCTCTATTCGATGCCGTCAATGGCGGGTGCGCGCAGCCGTGACTTAGAGTACTGCGACCGGAGCACATCCGCCGCCGCTCCAAACAATTTGGACGGTGCTGCTGGGGCCGAAGCTGATCAGCATCAGCTCCTAGATAGTCCACGCGCAAAGGGATTCGGTGCACGCCATCGATTATCGGAGCCCCTCGGCAGTTTGCCTGCGTCGAAAGTCACCACTGCGCGCTTCGTATCGGAGTCAGGCGACTCGTCTTGGCCGAGGAAAAGCGTAGCCTCGAAGACCACGCCCGGCGCCTGCTTGGCTGTTCCAGAGCACGAAGCCATTATGCGATTGAATGTCCCCGTCAGCTTCACTTCGACCTCGTCGATACCGAAAACGGTGGGCGGGCCTGCGGAGTGCCTTCTGGTCGTAAGCGTTGCGGTGAATCGGTCTTCATCAATTTCGTAGGAGCCGCCGTAGGTGAATATGCTATCGCCGCCTGATATTTTGCCATTTGCAAGATGCACGATGCCGGTGCCTTCGCCACGCGAAGTCCTAAACCATGCAGCATATTTGCCATCGTTGAGCATGGAGAACACTCGCACAGAGAGAACTAACGTTTGGTGCTAACTAAAGGGCGATACAATCGACTGCTACTAAGGGATCGCGCAATAGTTAACGATTCAGAAAAGGCGGGTAAAAAATTGTAGTCGCCGCAAAGCACATAAGCCGACCCAGCATTCCACGGCGCCATCGATCGAATGGATATAGCTTCTGCGGGTGTTACTCGATTAAGCAAAAGACTGAAATTTCGGCTATTCGGATTATCGTGTGGAATGGACCATCGACGACGAGAACCTGATCAGGCTGCGAGGCACTTGGGCGGGGTCCAACTTTTTCTGGAAGGACGGGCGTTGGACCCACTCACATCTTGTGCTCGAGAGCTTCAACCCGCTCTTCAAGTCGGTCAAAACCATGTATCTTGTCTTCAATCGGTTGCAGATGGTTCTCGAGTTCGGTCTGCATATTCGCTAACGACCCCGCTAAGCTCCGCCTTTATCATCAACTCCAGATCGTCGCGCTGTTCGCCGATCCGCCGTTCAATCCGACGCGTAAAATCGATGGTCTGCAGGCACAGAGCGGGGACGTCAGACACCTCTTTACGAGTGGCACGAGTTTCTTGCAGCGTCTGCTGACACAGGCGCGCCCAATAGCTCGAGACTGATCGGTTCCTTTGCGTCGGCCATAACTCTCCCCATGCTTCCGACCAAATATAGGCCTTCCCGCCGCAAGTTCAAAGCGATGGCTAGTCCCACGATCGCCTGTTAACCCTGATGCCGAAGGCGGCGTCGGTGGCTGTCGATATTTGTCGATGCTGGAGAACGTATTCGCTCCCGCAGGCGCACTTTGATGCGTAAGCATTCGGAGTCGCGCTGGATCATCCCTGGTATCGAGCCGCGATCGCCGAGCCCTCTGATGACGAGAACCGGCCCGGCCCTGGCGGCCCCGGGTATCGTCGGGACCGGCAGGGCCGCGTTGCGACGGCTCCGACGAAGCGTGTCGGGAAGCTTTCAAGGAATTCCACAGGAAAACCGGATAGCCGAAATTTCTTTCTCTAGCCCGATGGACCGTTTCTGGCGCGAAGCGGGCATTCGTTGCAAACATCATGAACGCGTCACGAATGGCACGATGGCGAGAAGTTCAGCTCGCCGCTCGATCAAAGAAAAAGGCCGGCGGGCATTACGCCGCCGACCTTGTCTTGCAACTGCCGGCTCGCGGGTCCGGTTCCGTTGCTTTGCATTCCGGTCTTGCTGGATCGATTTGATTGGTAGCGCCGAGCGCCGGCTGACGCCATTGCACGCAGGTATGGTTCGGCCGTATCGAGGTAGGCTCCCACTACGCGATTGGAATGGAGCCGGCTATCCGTTGGTTTAGGGCGCGTACTCGTGCGACCGTACTCTTCAGCCCGCAATTGCGGTGACAGATTACGGTGACGGTGCATTCAGCTGGCGGGCTTTTCGTTGGCCTTATGGCCCCGATCGCCTTCATCATGTGACCCGCCCATTTATTAAGTGCACTGTCACCGTAATTTCCGGCGGGGTCGACTCGCTGATATCGTGCTCCCGGATTGCCTTGAGATTAGTATCTGGCGGGCTTCGCGCGAGCCGTTGGCTCCATCCGGGCGACGAAGTACCGCCCCAGATGGGCGCTACCAATATTCACATTGTGCCAGGTTATTGAATGACTGCTCCTAGCGCAAAGCGGACCCTTGTTTAGGACGCTTTTTGATTTCGTAGATTTGACCTTAGTGGAACGCGTCGACCCGGGTAGAGTGCCAGGCAACATCGATTCCAGGGTATGACGC